>NZ_JBSFUA010000028.1:0-109990 GCF_053591555.1 Crossiella sp. NPDC003009
CACCCGTTATGACCAGACCGCGGTCTCCTACCGGGCAACCATCACCCTGGCCGCACTACTCCTCTGGTCCTCTGGCTTTGAAAACGCCCCCTAGGCGGGCAGCGCCCACATCGGGTTGGTGTAGAACCACAGGTCCTCCCACGGGTCGGCGTCCCCGGCCACGTCCATCGCCGGACCGGCCGGATCCACCGCCGCACCACCCAGCCCGACCGCGACCCGCTTGCCGTCGGTGCCCCGCAGCCGCAGGTAGAACGGAGAGTCCAAGCGCCCCAAGGAATGCGTGAACCGCACCGTGCCCGCGGAGGCGGTGACCGTGAAGGAGCGCACCACCTTGGTCTTGGGCGCGCTGAAGGTGTCCCGGTCGGCGACCGGGCCGGTCACCGCCCCCTGGATGAGGTCCACCCTGGCCAGCTTCGGCACGAACTGCGCCCAGTTCGGCAACCGCGCCAGGTCCACGTCGATCACCAGCTCCAGCGCGGTGCCCCGCTTCGCCCGCAGCACCCCGCCCAGCGTGACGCTGTCCTGCGCCCACCGGTCCGCGGTGCGCAGCCGGATGTCCAGCCCGGCCACCAGCGCGCCGTGGTCCACCCAGACCCGCCCGGCCCGGATCCCGGCCATCACCGCGCGGTAGGAGTGACCGTCGGCGCCGACGTGCGTGCGGGTGTAGGCGCCGGGCCAGAAGTCGGCGTTGGTGAGGTCGGGCACGGGGCCGTGCACGGCATCGGCGAGCTTGCCATCGCGGTCGAAGTTGGAGCCGGGGCCGGTGACGGCGGTGTCGCCGTAGACGGCGTGGGAGTCGGAGTTCGCGGTGACCCACCACGGCCTGCCCTCGGCGAGCAGGCTGTCCCACAACCCGCCCACGGTGGCGGTCATCCAGTCGAAGCCGCCGAAGGTCCGGTAGCTCGCGGGCGGGTAGGCGGGGAAGGAGTCCGGGCCCGGCTCCATGAAGTAGTAGCCGCGGGAGAGCCCGGCCCCGTGCGGCTTGGCGATGCCCGCGGCCTGGTGTCCCGGCGCGGCCTCCATGCCCACCGCGATGTGCGGCTGGGCGTCCCGCCAGTTGCGGATCTCGTGCGGGGTGTCGATGCCTTGCCGGGCCGGGTGGTTGGCCAGGAACAGCACGTCCTCGATCCGCCTGCGCCGCAACGCCTCGGCCAGGAAGTCGATGCCCGCGATGGCCAGTGCCTCGTTCGCGGGAGTGTTGCTCAGGGCGTTGCGCACGATGCCGTCGAAGGAGCCCTCGAACTCCTTGAGCACCCGCACCTCCTCCCGTCCGGGGTGGACGAACACGGTGCCGTGCTCGGCGGCCGGGATGTTCCACTCCAGGCCCTGGAACACCAGCGCGTCCGGCACATCCCGGCGCGCGGCCACGATCTCCGGGTGCACCCGTTCCACCCCGATCCGGGCGTGGGTCGGCCCGCCGTGGTCGGTGATCACCATCCAGTCCAGCCCGTGCGCCGCGCCCTGCCGCACGTGGTCGATCACCCGGTAACGACCGTCCAAGCTGTACTGGGTGTGGATGTGGTGGTCCCCGGCAAGCCACCGGTAACCCCCGCGCGGCGGTGCCGCACTCGCGGTGGCGCCAAAAACCCCTGGCGCGACAGCGAGTCCGGCGCCCAGCAGCCCGGCCCGGCGCAGCATTGCCCGGCGGGACAAGCCATCCGGCGGCAACGCCTCGTCCGGCACCGCGCTGTCGAGTGCCTCGGGTAGGGGATGGTCATGGGCATGATGGTGGTGCTGATGATGATGGTCCACAGCCGGTGGATCGGGGCCGCTCGAAGCCGGCCTGGATAGCCCACCCCGGTGACTCCGCCGTCGCCCGTTCGTGCCGGGTGTCAGCCCAGGTCGCGCCGGGCACGGCGAGATAACTAGATAAATAGTTCAGCCGGTGGGACTGCGGAGAACTCCTGCTGGAGCTGTCAGCGGGGTCCGGGGCCCGCGGTGACCGGCATGCCGACCGACCGGTAGTCCGAGCTGACCTGGTTGTCGCTGTAGAACTTCACGCCGGTGGAGGCCGAGGTGGCCTCCGCGACCCGCGTCGAGGAGCCGACGAACCTGTTGCGGGTGATGAACACCTGGTCCGGCCCGTCCACCTTGATGGCCTGGTTCCAGCTGTCGCCGATCTCGTTGTCCGCGATGATCCAGTTCCGCATGCCGTCGGTGTTGCCGCCGGAGTTCCCGCCACGGCCGTAGTCCTCGGCCATCAGGAACTGGTGGATGCTGGGAATGCTGTTGTCGCGGTCCGGGTTCGGCGGGCCGATGGCCTTGTTGCCGCGGATCTGCACGTCGTCACTGGCGATGGGGTGCGAGCTGGACACCCAGGTCTGGATGAAGTCGGTGTGGCTGTCGCCAGGGTCGCCGGTGACGAAGTTGACCGCGGTGTTGTAGAGGATCTTGTGGCCGTCGCCGAAGAAGGTGATGGCGTTGAGGTCGCCGGGGCCCTTGACGCCCTTGATGTCGTTGTTCTGGATGGTGACGCCGGTGTTGTTGTCGGAGTAGATGCCGTACTGCTGCCTGGCATCTACCCGGCAGTTCTGCAGCACCACGTGGTCGGCCGTGATCAGCACGCCGCCGCGGATGGTGTTGCCCTGGCAGTCGTAGACCTTGGGCGCGGCCGCGGTGCCACCGGAGCTGATCTTGTACCGGGAACCCTGGGGTGGCACCAGGATCGCACCGGCCGGCGTGGCCACACCGCCGACGCCGAGGGTCTGCTTGGGCGGCGGCTGGGTACCGGTTGATCCGGACACGGTCGCCTCGGTGATGCTCGTCCACTTGGCCGAGTCGGCGGAGTTGTTGCCGTGCCCGATGATCCGCAGGTAGCGGGCAGGCCCGTCGGCGAGGTCGTAGGTCTCCAGGCCGAGTGTGCTGCCGCTGCTGGTCGCCCGGGACAGCACGGTCGACCACGCCGAGCCGTCCTGGGACAGCTGGACGTCGAAGCTCGCCCGTCGGCGGTCCCCGTCGTGCCAGGCCAGCGCCACCGACCCGACCGTGGCGACCGAACCGAGGTCGAAGCGGATCCAGACCCCGTCACCGGCGGCGGACCACCGGGTGGACAGGTCACCGTCGATCGCGTTGGCCGGCCCGTTGCCGTCGTGGGTGTCGGCGGTCGCGGCGAGGATCGGCAGCGTCGCCGCCGCGGGTGGGCCGTGCAGCGCCATCGAGCCGAGTGCCGCGCACACGCCCAGCGCGGCGGTCAGCATGCGTTTCACCGGAACACCTTCCTGTCCTTCGGGGAAGTGAGCACCTGGGGTAGTTGCTAGCGGATCAGGCCCGGGATCGGTCCCCTCAGGCCCGGTCAGTTCGTTCACCACCTGCTGATGACCCCGGCGTTCTCCAGCCGCTTTACCCGTTCGGTGGTGCGAGGCAGGCTGGTCGGCATAGTCTCGATCACATGTTGCTCGGCGTGAACGTCCCGAACTTCGGCCCCGGCACCGGCCCGGCGGTGTTGCGCGACTGGGTGCGGACGGTGGAGGGCCTGGGCTTCGACCTGCTCATGGTCTCCGACCACGTGTCGGTGACGCCCGATGTCGCCGAGCAGTACCCCGCGCCGTTCTACGAACCGTTCACCACGCTGTCCTGGCTCGCCGGGGTCACCGAGCGGGTCACCCTGGGCACCACCGTGCTGATCGCGCCGTACCGGCATCCGCTGCTGGTCGCGCGGATGGCGGCGAACCTGAGCGAGCTCAGCGGCGGCCGGCTCGTGCTCGGGGTTGGGGTCGGCTGGGCGCGGCAGGAGTTCGAGGCACTCGGAGTTCCGTTCCACCGCAGGGGAAAACTGACCGACGAGCTGATCACCACGGTACGCGCGGCCTGGCAGGACGAGGGATACCGCGCGGGGACCGTCCCGATCTGGGTGGGCGGGCAGAGCGACGGCGCACTGCGGCGCGCGATCCGGCTCGGCGACGCCTGGCACCCCCTGCGGCAGACACCCGACGGCTGGCGGGAGTCCCTGACTCGGCTGAACAACCTCGCCGCCGAGGAACAGCGCCCACTGCCCGGGTTGGCGCCACGCATCCTGCTCCGGCTGACCGACGAGCCCGTCCCGGACCGACGGCTGGGCGAGGGCACGATCGATCAGGTCGTCGAGGACCTGCGACGGCTTCGCGCCGACGGCGCACGCGCCGTGGTGCTGGACCCGTTCCTCGGCGACCCGGCGGAGACGCACCACCCGGAGGTCGCCTGGCACGCCCTGGCCACCGTACGGAAAGAGTTGCTGCGAAAGGACCTCCCATGAGCCAAGAACACCTGCTGCGGGCCATCGAGCTGGCCGCCGAGGCGCGGGCGAGCGGGAACCCGCCGTTCGGGTCGCTGCTCGTCGGCCCGAACGGCTCCGTGCTGGCCGAAGAGCGCAACTCCAGCCTCACCGACGGCGACATCACCGCACACCCCGAGCTGAAGCTGGCCCGCTGGGCGGCCCGCTCCCTGGACGCCACCACGGCGGCCGGCACCACGATGTACACCAGCTGCGAACCCTGCGGAATGTGCGCGGGGGCGCTGGCCAGGTCGGGCCTCGGGCACGTGGTGTTCGCACTGTCGACCAAACAGCTCAACGGGCTGAAGACCACCGGCGGGTTCCCCGAGGTGCCAACCGACGGCCCGCACCTCTACGACAAGGCAAAACTCCCGGTCGAGGGCTACTACCCGTAGGGGTGCTCGGTCACTTCGGCCGACGAACGCACCCCCACCGCCCGCGAACCGTTCCCGACCCGAGTGTTCAGGCCGCGTCCGTGCCGCGCGGGAAGTCCTTGCGCTTGATCTTGGCCCGGCGCCTGGAAGTCGAAGGGGATGCAGAGGTGTTCCGCCAACGCCAGGGGGTTGCCCTGGATGCGGGGGCCGAGTGCCTCGCACGGGTGCTCGCCGTTGGGCCACCCTGACACGTCGGTGTTCCCGGCCGCGGCGAGGATCCACTTGTCCTCGGCGGAACCCGCATCGGTGTCGACGTACCAGCCGTCCACGATGCCCTGCTGCTTCTGCGCCTTGTTCGGGTTGCGCCGCTTCTCCACCCGGACGAGCTGACCCGAGCGGACGGTCAGGCGAATGTTGGTGCCATCGAGCTTCTCCGTCCCCACACCGGCTCCGTCGAAGACCCACGCGCACTCGGCGCGAGGACGGTCGACCACGTGGAAGCGCTCATCGCGCTCGAAGAGCGTGGGGATCTTCGCCATGACCAGTTTCCCTCTCTCGACCTGCCCGAGCAGTTCCTCGTGCGTGATGCCTCTGTGCTCAGCGCTCGCGGTTGTGACAGCACCGGGCCGGAGCCGGGCGGCGCTGTCGGGGCTGCCCGCTAGTCTCTCCGGCGGGGCTTCACGAGGGGGGTTCATGACGCACGAGTGGCCGGAGTGGTTCCAGGCTTGGACGGACGCGGACCGGGTTCGGGCGGAGCTGGACGCGGGCGCTGACCCCAACGCGCGGCTCTGGGCGATCGGCAACGCGCCGCTGCACAGTGCGGCACAGGCCAACGCGGGCGGGGATGTGATCGACCTGCTGGTGTCGCGGGGCGCGGAAGTCGAGGCGCGCAACGCGGCCGGGGAGACCCCGCTGTGGCTCGCGGTGCGGTGCGGCGGGGGCCGGGCGGCCGCGGCGCTGCTGGCCCACGACGTGCGGCCGTGGGAGCCCGTGCTGGCGGGCCGGTCGGCGGGTGAGATGGCGTTGCGCGGCGACCTGGCCCCGTTGTTCGCCGAGCTGCCCGGTGCGCTGGTGCTGAGCGAGCAGGAACGCGCGCGCCAGGCGGAGGCGGACGCCCTCATCGAGGGGTACGAGGGGCTGGAACGCCTGCCGTACCTGGCGATCGCGTTCGTGGGCGGGGTGGACCTGGACACGGTCGTCCGGCGCATGGGGGCGGATCCGGCGGACTGTCCCGAGGTCGGCCTCCGCGCCTACGAGGAGGTCACCTGTGCGGCCCCGGAGAGCAGGGTGTGCTGGGCCGGGGCGCCGCCGGGGGGTGGCGTCGTGGTGGTGCAGCTCGCCGGGATCATCCCGATCGGCGAGGCGTTCAGCCGCGCGGTGAGCGCCGCCGGCGGCATCGTGGCGTCTCACTTCGACAATCCCGCTGGCGCGTGCAACATGGCTTGGTGGCGGGACGGGCAGCGGGTCCGGTTCCGCGGTGAGCCCTTCCTCGACCCCGGCGACGGGCCGGAGGAGGCGTGGTACTGCCGGTTCGGTGACGGGCTGACCGATCAGGGCCCCACTGCCCGGTGCCTGGCGTTGATGGGGATGCTCACCGGGGTGCGCACCGGCCGTGCATGGCTGGTCGACGCACCGAAACGACTCGTGCACACCGCCGGGGTCGACTTCTGGTAAGGGGTTGCGTCTCAAGTGGCTTGAGGCTCCACAGTGGACGCTGTGAACGACAACGAGCTGTACCCCATCGGGGACGCGGCGCGCCGCACCGGTCTGAGCGTGAGTGCCATCAGGTTCTACGCCGACGCCGGTGTCCTCGCGCCCACCCGGCAGACCGATACCGGACACCGGTTCTACGACATCGACGCCATCGCGCGGCTGGAGCTCGTCCGCACCCTGCGGGACCTGGGCGCGAGCCTGGACCACATCCGCGGACTGCTGGCCGAGGAGACCAGCCTGGCCGAGCTGGCCGCGACCCACCTTGACCTCCTCGAAGGTCAGCTGCGCGACCTGCACGCCCGGCGAGCCGTCCTGCGCACCATCGTCAACCAGCCCACCACGACCGAACGGGTAGCCCTGATGCACCGCCTGGTGTCCATGTCCGACGAGCACCGCAACCGGCTCCTGGACGAGTTCTGGCAGGAGGTCACCCACGGCCTCACCGTCGACCCCGCCTTCGTCGAGCACCTGTACCGCCTGCGGCCGCAGCTGCCGGAGGAACCAGCCACCGAACAGCTCCAAGCCTGGATCGAACTGGCCGACCTGGTGCGGGACAAGGCTTTCCGCGACTCCGTGCGCCAGTACTTCCACACCAGCTTTGCCTCGCCCAAGGCCGTCGAGCTGACCGCGCCGCCGAGGTTGGCGCGGCTGGAGAAGCACCTGCTGATAGAAGTGGAGGCGGGGGAGGCGGAGCGGTCCGGGCTGTCCCCGGAGTCCCCGCGGGCGCGGGAGATCGCCGAGCGGCTGCTCGCCTCGATCGCCGAGCTCACCGCCGACGCCACCGGTGCGCCACTCAACGAGCACGACCTCGCCGAGCTGCGGCACTCGATGACCAACCCCGATCCCACCAGCGCCGCGCACCGGCACGCCGCGCAGGCCGTCGCCGGGTTCACCGGCCTGCTCACCAGGTACCTGTCGTTGATGGCCACCATCAACGGGACGCCGCAACCGGATGCCGAGGACGCGGGAGTGAGCGAGGAGTGGCTCGCCGCGGCCCTCGCGGCACCCGGCCGCTGACCACGATCCGCTACCGCACGGGAACCGGAGCCTCCGGCCCCTGCGCGGAGCTGATCGGCTCCGGCACGCGCAGGTCCTCATGCGCGTAGAGCGCGCGCACGGCCGAAGGATCGTCGGTGGCGCACACCCTGGCCAGCTCGTCGAGCAGGATGTCGTAGTCTGGGCCGGTCGTGCCCGCGTAGGCCTCGGTCATGCGGCCCCACTCGTCCCAGGGCAGCATCTCGACCTTGTTCAGCGCGGCGAGGTCGCGCACGGCGTTGCCGCTGATCTCGGCAGGCCCCCAGTTCTCGGTGCCGTACACGCCGAACCGGGACGCGTCGATCTCGCCGCGCCGATGGGCCAGCCACGCCTCACCGCCGGTGAGGAAGTCCTCGGGGCGCAGGTCGTGCGGGTGGGGCAGCGCGTTCCCGCCGAGGTGCTCGGTGTCGACGCGGACCCAGCGGGTGTCGTCCCAGTACTCGGTGATCCAGTGGTCGACGGCCTTCCCCGGCTGGAAGTAGGTGGCGAAGCCACAGCGGGCGCGCGCGGCGATCCCGCGGTGGCGCAGCAGCGCACAGCCCAGCACCGCGAAGTGCCGGCAGCTGCCGACCACGCGTTTCCGGGGTTCGCGCGGGACGGTCAACGGCGCGGGATCGAGTGCGAGCAGCCGCTGGAGGAGTGAATTCACCGGCCGAATTTGGTTGTCCTCGAAGCGGTCGGCGGGTAGGTCCAACTCCGGTGTGTCCATAGGGTGAACTACCAGGGTGTGGACCGGTCGGCAGATGTCCACCGGAGCAATGGCCGCGGACTCCAATGCGTGCGGATCCAAGCCGTCCAGGCTGGTGAACGGGCCGGGGGACGCGTAGTCGATGCTTTCCGCCATGAGGTTGACGGTAGCGGCTATAGGGGTTAATTCGCCATATTCGGAGGCATCTGATCGGAAGTATTGCTATTTACTGTGCGAATGAATATCCACGCGGTGGTCCTGGGCGGCGGGCTGGCCGGGATGCTCGCCGCGTCCGCACTCACCGGCTTCGCCGACCAGGTCACCATCATCGAACGCGACCGGTTCCCGGACGGGCCCCTTGAGCGCAGAGGCATTCCCCAGGCAGGCCACACGCACGTGCTGATCGCCGGTGGCGCGCACGCGATCGACCAGCTGCTGCCCGGCACCATCGACACCCTCATCGCGCACGGCGCCCAGCGCATCGGCCTGCCGAGCAGGTTCCTGGCCCTGGCCTCCCGCGGCTGGCTGCGACGCTTCGACGAAGCCCAGTTCCTGATCAGCTGCTCCCGCGCCTTGCTCGACTGGGTGGTCCGCGACAAAGTACTGCGGGACAAGAAGATCGCGGTCCGCGAGGGCACCGAGGCGATCGGCCTCCTCGGCGACGCCCAGCGGATCACCGGTGCACGGCTACGCGACCGCGACACCGAGGCCATCGAGCACCTCGACGCCGACCTCGTCATCGACGCCACCGGAAACTCCTCCCGCGCCCCACGCTGGCTCGCCGACCTCGGTCTGCCCGCGGTCATCGAAGACGAAGTCGACCCGGATATCTTCTACGCCACCCGCTTCTACCGCGCCCCCGAATGCGCGAGGCTCGACTTCCCCGAGATCAACATCGCCTCCGACCCGGCAGTCAGCCCGGTGCTCCAAGCCGGTGTCCTGCTGCCCATCGAGGACCACCGGTGGATTGTCACGCTGGTCGGCCCTCGATCAGCCAAGCCGCCGGTGGACGACGAGGGTTTCGCCCGCTTCGCCAGGGACCTGCGCCATCCGGTCATCGCCGATCTCATCGCCCGTGCCGAACCGCTGACCGCGCCACGGCGGTACCGCATCCCCGGCAACCGCCGACGCCACTACGAACACATCAAGCCCTGGCCCGCCGGCTTCCTCGTACTCGGCGACGCCGCCTGCACCTTCAACCCGGTCTACGGTCACGGCATGGCCGTCGCCGCCCGCGGCGCCCTCGCACTCCACAACGGCCTGCGACACAACGGAATCCACCGCGCCGGCCCGATCATCCAACGCGCCGTCGCACGCCAAGCGGACCTCGCCTGGAGGATGGCCACCAGCCAAGATCTCCGCTACCCCGGCACAACCGGGCCCCGCCCCAGCCGCCTTTCCGGACTTCGCCAGGCATTCCTGGACCGCCTCTCCTGGGCGGCCACCGGACGTCCCGCGGTGGCCGCCGCACAGTTCGACGTCTACACCCTCTCCGCGTCCCCACTGCGGCTGCTGGCACCGCGGATCCTGCTCGGCGCTCTCCTCGGTCCGGGGCGTCCGGCCTTGACCGAACCACCGCTGACGCCCGAGGAGTGGCGGGCGACTTGTTGATCTGCTGACCATCATCGGTTGACCGCGATCACGACAACGACGTGTCATCGGTGGCGACTGCGGCGCGGAAGACGCGCAGCAGGCTGGTGTGGAGCGCTGCCGTCGCCTGCGCGGAGGACATCCGGCCGGCCTCGACCTCCTCGCTCGCGGTGTGGCCGAGCTGGATGGTGACCGCGACCAGCCAGTCGGCGGAGAGCTGGTCGTCGAACTCGCCAGTCTTCTGGCCGCGCCGGATGATGCGCCGCAGCCGGTCGGCGACCGGTGCGTGGCGTGCGTGATCAGCCGGCGGGCTCACCGGCAGCGCGCTGAGCTTCCGCAGCAGGACGGGGTATCGCCCGGAGGTCCGGCGGCCGGCCTCGAGCAGTCGGAGCAGCGCGTCCGCGGCCGGTCCGGTGTCCAGGTCGGCGGCGTCCATCGCGGCGACGGCCTCGTCGGTGAGGTGGTCGAGCACCGCGGCCAGCAGCTGCTCCCGCAAGGGGAAGTGGGCGTAGACCGTCTGCCGGGTCACGCCCGCGGTGGCCGCGATGGTTTCGACACTGGCGTCGGGGTCGGCGTTGAGCACCCGGATCGCCGAGCCCAGGATCGAGGCCCGGCTGCGTTCGGCGTCGGCACGGCGCTTCCGGCCCTGCGGCTGATTCATCTCTTACACCTTGTCAAACTTGCGTAGCGGTCGATATCTTACAGTCTGTCAAGGAACGCGGCCGACTGCGAGGCAGGAACACCATGAGCACCCTCAACGGCGTCGACCCGAAGCAGTTCATCACCGACTTCTTCACCTCCTTCACCGAGGACCTCCTGCGCGGCGAGGAGGATCCGGCGCTGATTGTCGACCGCTACCACACCCCGGACGTCGTGCAGGTCGCCGACGGGCACCGGATGGACCGGGACAAGCTGATCGCGCACACCCGTCCGGTGCGCAAGAACCGCCCCAGCAGCCGGATGGAGGTGCACGAGGCCCTGGCGACCGGAGACCGGCTCGCCGCCCGCTACACCCTGCACGTGCGCAACCGCGGCAGGGACCTCGCGGTCGAGGTCTGCTTCTTCGGGCGGTTCAACGCCGAGGGCCGGATGCGCCAGGCACACATGCTGACCCGCACCGTTGCGGTCGACGCCGTCGCCTCGACATGATCGAGAGCACCTACACCGTCAGCGGCATGGCCTGCGGGCACTGCGCGGGCTTCGTCACCGAGGAGATCGAACGCATCGCCGGTGTTACCGCCGTCGCGGTCCACGTCGAGACCGGCCAGGTCACGGTGACCAGCGACCGGGCCCTGGACCTCGCGGAGGTGCGCGCCGCGGTCGACGAGGCCGGCTACGAGCTCGGGACCGCGCGCCGCTAATCGAGAAACTGACCGGCGCCCGCCCGCCGGTTTGCGCCAACCGTTTGGCTGAATCCCGGCCAACGTCGGTACCGCCGGGCTTTCCGGCAATCCCGCGATCGGCGGGTTCGAGGACATCCAGCGCGACGATCGTCGCCTGAGACCGGGCCTGAGCAGCGGTTCCCTCTCGGTGGCCGGTCGCCGGATTCGTCGAAAAGAACAGGCCGAACGGGGGGTATGCAGAACTATGCATATGTGACGGAATAAGCGGGCATGGAAATTCGAAAAAGGTCCTTCTTGGGCCTCTTTCCGGCATTGCCGCACTTACCCTGCAAGTGAGGACATCGCTATGATCAGTAAGCTCATCTTTCGGTACGGGTTGATAGCCGCGGCTGTCTCGGCCATGGCGTTCCTGGGCCCGGCCACCCAGGCGGGTGTCGTGTTCGAGAGCCAGGCGACCTCGGCTGCCCTGCCGATGGCCAACCCGCAGGCGGACGCCTCCCTGGGCCACCCGACCTCGGTCATCGACGTCCAGCCCGGCCAGCGCGACACCGCCGCCGAGCCGGCCGCGGGCATCCTGGCCTGGCCCGCGCCGACCCGGCGCAGCTTCCACCTCACCAGCTCCTGCCAGCCCTACGCCGCGACGATCAGGCGGGGCGCGGCGGCGTGGAGCGGGCTGACCGAGGGCGCGGGCACGCCGGTGGAGTGCACCAACAGCTACATCACCAACTGTGGTGGCGGTACCAGGGTTGTCGGCTGCAACTGGGGCCGGGGACAGCGGATCGCGCTGTTCATGCGCGGAGTTGGGGACGGCGCCCTGCTCGCCGCGCACGAGTTCGGACACAACTGGTACGGGCACTCGTCCTACCGGTGCGCGGGCTGGGGTAGCCCGCAGGAGGTCATGGCACCGTCGATCTGCAACTAGCGTACGAGAGGACCGCATCGGTGTGGCGCGAACCGCCACACCGATGCGGATCTTCACCACCGCACGAGCACCTTCTCCACCCCGCCGGTGAGGTCGCCGGTCACCAGGGGCATGTCGTCCAGGCCGGTGGCCAGGCTCAGGGCCGGGAAGCGGCGGAACAGGGCGGGGAAGACGATCCGGAGCTGGATGCGGGCGAGGTTGAGGCCCAGGCACACGTGCCTGCCGCCGCCGAAAGCCAAGTGCGGGTTGGGTTTGCGGTCGGGGCGGAACTCCTCGGGGTCGGCGAAGACCGTCTCGTCCCGGTTGGCGGAGTCGTTGGAGACCAGCACCAGGTCGCCGCGGCTGATGGTGATGCCACCGATTTCCACGTCCTCGCGGGCGTAGCGGACCAGGCCGAGCCCGTGCGGCGCGGACAGGCGCAGGATCTCCTCCACCGTGGACTGGACCTGGCCGTCGGGGTCGGCGGCGAAGGCTGCCCGCCGGGACGGCTCGGACAGCAGGTACAGCACGCCGAAGTCGATGCGGGTCGCGGTGGTCTCGTGGCCGGCGAACAGCAGCGCGATGACCAGCTGCGCCACCACCTCGTCGGTGATGGTGGCATCGCCCGCCTGCGCGGCGACCAGGTCGGAGATGACGTCGGGACCCGGGTTCGCGCGCTTGGCGGCGGCCAGGCGGAGGGTGTACTCGACGAACTCGCCGAACGCGGCCTGGCTGGCCGCCCCGTCGTCGATGAGGCCGAGGTTCCTGGACAGGCGGCTGAAGTGGTCCTGGTCCGCGGCAGGCACACCGAGCAGCTCGCTGATCGCCAGTGCCGGCAACGGAAACGACACCAGCTCGCGCAGGTCGGCAGGCGAGCCAGCGGCCGCCAGGTCGTCAAGGCACTGGTCGGTCAGCTCGTGGATCCGGTCGGTCAGCCTGCGCATCCGGGGCGCGGCGAACGCGGGGGTCAGCACCGTGCGCAGCCGGGCGTGCTCGGCCTGCTCGGTCTCGTAGTCGCCGCTGGCGCCGCCACCCATCGCCGACTGCGACAACCGGGCCGCCTGCGCCGGATCGGGGTGCGAGCGACCGAACCGCGGGTCGGTGAAGGCCTGCTTCACCGCCTCGTAGCCGAGCACGAGCCAGGCCGGATCACCGGCTGGGGTGGTCACCCGCACCAGCGGCGCCGAGCGGCGCAGCGCCTGGTATTCGGGCGCCAGCGACAGCGGGTTGGGCCGGTCGAGCGGTAGTTGGAGCTCGGACATGCGCTTCCTCCCCAGGTCGTGGGCATGCCAGAGCCATAGTGGCCAAATCTGGAGAATTCACAAGCTTTCGGAGTTCGCGGGATTCTGTTAACGGGCAGCGCTGCCCGGCGCGGTGCGCAGGCGATCCGTCGTGCCCCGGTACACCACCGCGAGGTTGCCCGCGCTGTCCCGCCCGACCTCGGCGTCAACCTCGAACACCTCGGCAAGGCGTTGCGCCGTCAGCACTTCCGACGGCGACCCGGCCGCGACCAGCCTGCCGTGGTGCAGCAGCACGAGCTGGTCGCAGAAGCGGGCGGCCAGGGACAGGTCGTGCAGGGCGGTCAGCACGGTCTGCTCGGTGGTGGCGAGCAAGTCCAGCAGGTCCAGCTGGTGCCGGATGTCGAGGTGGTTGGTCGGTTCGTCGAGCAGGATCGCCCACGGTTGCTGGGCCAGGGCGCGGGCGATGTGGGCGCGCTGGCGTTCGCCGCCGGAGAGGGTTTTCCAGTGCCGGTCCCGGAAGTCGGTGAGGTCCAGCCGGTCCAGCGCGGCCTCGACGATCGCGTGGTCGGTCGCGCCGGCCGCCCGCCAGCCGGGGCGGAACGGGGTGCGGCCCAGGGCGACCACGTCGGCCACGCGCAGGTCGCTCTCGGTTTCGGTGGCCTGTTCGACGAAGGCGATGTGCTGGGCGATCTTCCGCACGCTCCAGCCGGCGATGTCCTGCTCGTCGTAGCGCACCGTGCCCCCGGTGGGCGCGCGGAGACCGGCCAGGCAGCGCAGCAGCGAGGACTTGCCGGAGCCGTTGGGGCCGATCAGGCCCACCGTCTGTCCTGAGTGGACGGTGAAGGTGATGTCGTCGACGATGGTGCGGCCGGGCACCGACCAGGTGACCGCCTCGGCGCTGATCCTCACAGCTCACCCCGCCTGCGCAGCACCAGCAGGAACAGCGGCACGCCGACCAGCGCGGTGAACACCCCGACCGGCACCTCGCGCGGGGCGAAGGCGACCCTGGCCAGCGCGTCGGTCCAGACCAGGAACACCGCACCGGCCATCGCGGTGAACGGCAGCAGCACCCGGTGCAGCGGGCCGACCAGGAAGCGCACGCCGTGCGGCACGATCAGGCCCACGAAGCCGATCGCACCGACCGAGGCCACCGCCACCGAGGTGAGCAGCGCGGTGGCGATCAGCAGCACCAGCCGGGTGGTGCGCACGTCCACGCCCACCGAGGCGGCGGTGTCCGAGCCGAAGGCGAAGCCGTCCAGAGCGCCCGCGCACAACCAGATCACCAGCAGGCCCACCGCACCCGCGATCGCGCACACCAGCACCGCGTCCCAGCGGGCCGAGGCCATCGAGCCCAGCAGCCAGTAGGTGATCGCCCTGGTGGTGTCCGGATCCGCGGAGGCCATCAGGACCAACGAGGTCAGCGCGGCGAAGAGCTGACCGACGATCACGCCGGTGAGCACGATCCGCGCGGTGTGCATCCCGCTGCGCCGCAACAACAGCATCATCAGCCCGAAGGACAGCAGCGCGCCGGCCAGCGCGCCGCCGGTCACCCCGAGCGCGCCCGCGCCGGCCCCGATGACGACCACCACCACCGCGCCGGCCGAGGCGCCGTTGGACACGCCCAGCAGGTACGGATCGGCCAGCGCGTTGCGGGTCACGCCCTGCAGCGCGGCCCCGCAGACCGCCAGCAGGGCCCCGACCAGCGCGGCCAGCAGCACCCTGGGGATGCGCAGCTCCCAGATCACCGAGTCCAGCAGCCGGGGGAGCGGGGTCACCGGCAGGCCGAGCCGGACGCCGAGGGCGCGGCCGATCTCGGCGAAGCCCACGCCGCTGACCCCGATCCGGACCGCGAGCCCCATCGAGACCACCAGGACCGCCAGGCCGACCAGGAACACCGCGGCGGTGGACCAGCCGGCGCGCCCGCGCGGCCGGGTCGCCTGCGGCGGTTCGGTGTGGGAGCGGGCGCTGGGATGTAACAGGTCAGCCGAGGACACCGAGCGCCTTCATTCCCTCGGTCACCAGGCGCAGGGTGTTGGCGCTGCGCACGGTGGGGTCCAGCTCGATGCCGGGCACCTGGATGATCCGGTTCTGCTTCACCGCGCTCAGCTGGGAGACCACCGGGTGCTCGCGCATCATCTTGATCTTCTCCGCGGCGCTGTCGCCGGGGGAGCCGCGGTCGGCGAGGTCGCCGACCACGATCACGGTGGGGTCGCGCCGGGCGATCTCCTCCCACGGCACCTCCGGCCACGCCTGGTCGATGTCGTCAAAAGCGTTGGGAGCGCTCAAGATGCGGCTCATGTCACTGGGCATCCCGTTGCGGCCCGCGACATACGGCAGGCCCTTGAACACCGAGTACAGGTAGACCACGGTCGGTTTGACGGCACGTCCGGCGCCAGCGGCCTCGGCCTGCTTGACCACCTCGCGCTGCTGGGCGATCAGGGCAGTGGCGCGGTCGGGCACGCCGAAGACCTTGCCGTAGTTCTCGTAGTCGCGGAACAGCCGCTCGAACGGGGTGACCCCAGGCAGGTCCTTCGGGCAGTCGACCGCGCTGACGTAGGAGGGCAGGCCCAGCGCCCGCAGTTCCTCGCGGGTGCCCACCTTGTCCTTGGTGAAGTTGGCCGCGAAGGAGCTCACCGCCAGGTCCGGGTTGGCCGCGCGGAGCTGTTCGCCGGTGAGCGCCTTGGGGTTGAGCACCGGGATCTTGTCGTAGGCCGCCTGGTACTCGGGCAGGACCTTGGTCACCCGGTAGGCGGTGCCCGCCATCCGCTCGCCAAGCCCCAGCGCCAGCAGCGTCTCGGTGGAGGACTGCTCCAGCGTCACCACACGCTCCGGCGGTTTGGCCAAGCGGAGCTCCTGGCCGCAGCTGGACACGGTGACGGCGCCCTGGCCGGGCGCGGCGCTGTCGGCGGGCGTCGCGCACGCGGTCACCAAGACCACCGCGGCGAGTGCGCAGCCCATCCGGGCGTGGTGCGGCAAGCGGGCCTCCTGTTGGGTGTGCTGCGAGCTGCTTGCAACCGCAAGGGAGTTGCGATAGACACCCTAGGGCACCGACAACGGTTTTCAATAGTCTGAGGAGCGGCACCCTGTCCACCGCTACCGTCCTCCGGGACCGGACCTTCCTACGGCTCTGGACGGGAACCACCGCCTCCGGCCTGGCCACCTGGGCGCTGCCCTTCATCCTCGGCCTGGCCGTGCTCGACCGGAGCTTGAGCGCGGTCTCCCTCGGCATCGTGCTGGCCGCGCGGACCGTCGGCTTCCTGATCGCGGTGCCGCTGGGCGGGGTGCTCGCCGACCGGCACTCCCGGCGCGGTGTGGTGCTGTGGTCGGGCCTGCTCGCCGCCGCGGCCACCCCGGTGATCGCCTGGGGCCTTGGCGAGTCGCTCACGCTGACCGCGATCGCCGCCGCCCTGGTCGGCGCGGGCCAGGGCGCTTGCCGCCCAGCGTTCCAGGCCCTGACCGCGGAGGTGGTGGACCCCGGCCGCCGCCAGCAGGCCAACGCGGCGATGACCCTGGCCGTGCGGGTGAGCACCCTGCTCGGGCCGGGCCTGACCGCGTTGCTGGCCACCGTGCTGGACATCCCCGCCCTGCTGTGGGGCACCGCCGCGCTGTGGCTGCTCGCCGCCCTGCTCCCGCCGCCCGGCACCGCGGATCATGCGCCGACCGAGCGCGCGTCCCTGGCCGCCGAGTTCGCCGAAGGCCTGCGGGAGGCGCGCAGGCATCCCTGGTTCGTGGCCGGACTGGGCGCGCTCACCGCCGTGATCGCCACCGGCTACTCCGCCACCGGCGTGGCGCTGCCCCTGGTCAGCCGGGACCGGTACGGCTCGGAGGTGGTGCTGGCCGCCGCGCTCACCGCCTACACCGCGGGCGCGCTGGTCGGCGCGCTGATCATCGCGCGCTGGCGGCCGCGGTCGCCGGGCTGGGCCGCGCTGGCCGGGCTGGGTTGTTACGGCCTGGCCCCGCTGAGCCTGATCGCCGACGTGCACCCCGCGGTGGTCATCGCCGCCTACGTGGTCACCGGGATCGGCATCGAGCTGTTCAACGTGCCCTGGTTCACCGCCACCCAGCGCGAGGTCGACCCGCGCCTGCTCGCCCGGGTGTCCTCTGTGGACTTCCTGTTCTCCTATGGCCTGGCCCCGGTCGGCCTGGCCCTGATCGCACCAGCCATCAACGCCTTCGGCCTGACCGCCGTGCTCGCCGGCTGCGCCGTCGTCTGCTTCGCCGCACCGGGCCTGGCGGCCCTGGTGCCCAGCTCCAGGAGGTTCGCCCGATGACCGCCCTTGGCGTGCTGCCCCAACGACATGACCTCGCCGCGATGTCCGAGGCCCGCGCCGCCTTGGCCGCCGACGGCGCGGTCCTGCTCACCGGTCTGCCCGCCACCGCGGACGGCCTGATCGTCGGTGCGGCGAGTCTGCTCGGCCCCGGCCTGCGGCAGCTGTTCCCGCTGCGGGAGCGGGCCAGTCAGGACGGCGGGCCGGTGGACCTGCACGCCGACAGCTTCAGCATCGTGGTCGACATCGCCGGAACCCCCACCCGCAGAAGGGATCCGGACGAGGACTTCGTGTTCGTGCAATGCGTCCGGCCCGCTCCCAGCGGCGGTGACTCCTTCGTCGCCGACGCCTACCGCTTCGTCGACGAGCACGCCACGCCAGAGCTCCGCGAGTTCCTCACCACCGCCGACGTCGACCTCTACGGCCAATGGGCAGACATCCGCGGCGTGCCCGCGATGCCGTTGGTGGCCCGGCACGTCGAGCACACCCGCACCGGCCGCCGGATCGTCCGCCGCACCGACGGCGCCCTGCCGCTGCACCGCGACCCGGACGCCGAGCACATCAACGACATGCTCGACGTCTTCACCGAGGCCGTGCGGGAGATCCAGCCGGGTCTACCGAGGTTCCGGCCGGAGGCGGGGGAGATCCTGGCCATCGACAACTACCGCTGCTGGCACGGCAGGGACCCGCACACCGGCGACCGGATGGTCCGGATCCTCACCGTCCGCACCGCCGACGCCCGGTAGCGCGGCGCAGGGCAGGGTGCCGCCGCGGAGGGCGTGCCCGCCGGTGTTGCCGTCGTCGGCCCACAGCACCGGTTTCCGGCCCGCGGCACAGCTCTCCGGCGGCGCGATCGCGAAGCCCTCGTTGTTGAGGTTGGACATCCGGGCCGGGCGTTCGTGGACGGCGGTGGCGGTGAACCGGCCGCCGGTCACGGTCAGCGTGCTGGCGCGGCCCTGGCAGGTGTTGTCGCACACCGCCCACAGCCGCCCGGTAGCGGTCTCGAACTCCAGGCCCATGATCTTCGGCAGACCGCTCGGGATGGTGGCGACCCTGGTGTACTTGCCGCCTGCCTGGTCGAGCGCGTAGGCGTAGATGGTGCCGTTGTCCTCAAGTCCGACGAAGTACAGGCCGCTGCCGTGGCCGGGGTAGGCGGCGGGGTTGTAGGGCGCCTTGGTGCGTTCGTCGCGGAAGCCGCTGGCGGTGAGCGCGGTGTCCGGGACCCAGGTGATGGCCTCGGGCCCGCTGTTGGCGGAGACCTTCGGCAGGTCCGCGGTGAGGTCCCATTCGGCGGTGGCGTTGAGGGTGCGGGAGGCGGCGGCGGGGTTGAAGCGCAGGACCTTCGCCGAGCTGACCCCGCTGTTGTCACCGTCCCGCTCGGTGGCCGCGAACACCCCGTCCGGCGTGGCCACCACGCCCTCGGCGTCAGGATCGCCACGGCCGTCGCGGTAGCGCAACGACCAGCCACCGCTGGGATCGGGCCGCCACCTGGACCCGTCCGGCACCAGGCGGTAGAGCGTGCCGGGGCCGTTCCGCACCGCCCACAACACGTTGGGGCCCTGGAAGGCCAGGCCGCTGAGGTTGGAGCCGAAGACGTTCGAGGCGTCGGCGGTGCCGATCTCCGCGCTGCCCGGCCACTTGGCGATCGGCGGTGCGGCCAGCGCGGGCGCGGCGGGCAGGGCCACGGCGAGCACGGACAGGGCGGCGAGCAGGGAGCTGACTGGGGCACGCATGGCGAACTCTCCTTGGCGCAGGGGGCCACGGCAAGCTACGAGAACCAGTTAGGAAAGGAAGTTAACTAATGGCACTGTAGCTAGCGCGGTCCTGCTTGTCCACGGTGGAATCCCCTACCCGGCCGGGCCCCGTATCGTCTGCGGATGCCCGGTCAGCCGCGCTGGGCCTCGGCGGCGGTCTTGAGGTCGCGGAGCCAGGTTTCCAGGCCCATGTCGGAGCCGGGGCTGGCCTGCGGGCCGGTGTGGCTTTCCTCGGTGCGGACCAGGACGCCGCCGCGGACCTTGACGAAGTTCTACACGTGGATGCCATCGACGTGGTACCCAGCGCCGACCGCGGGTCCGGCCCAGCGGATGCACCTGCCGGGCTGGAGCTGCTGGACGGTGGAGTTGATGACCACCGGTCCCCCGGGCGGGGCACCTGGATGGTCGCCTGGAACCGGGAGTGCCTGCGCAGCGGTCCCGGGTCCAGGCGCTTGATGGTCATGGGGGCGGCGGGTTTCTGCCAGGCGGGCCAGTTCTCCACGTCGGTTTGCAGGTTCCAGATGGTGTGCAGCGGCGCCTGGATGAAGACCTCGGTGCGGTCAATCAGGAAAGTGAGAGGCTCTAACCGGTTCCGGTCAGCGGAGGTCGCGGATGAGGTTGGCGATGATCGAGTCGACCTTGGCCGAGTCGAAGGTGTCCGTGCCGATCAGCAGGGTCACCGCCCGCCGGCCGTCGTCGGTGATGGCGTTGCGGAACTTGTGGCCGCTGGGCATGCTGCCGCTGTGGCCCCAAGCCACGAGGTCAGGGGCGGGGCGGTAGCGCTCGACGCCCAGGCCGTAGCCGTCGGACAACTCGTCCGGCACGGTCCGCTTCAGCTCGGCCAGCTGGGCCGGGGCCAGCAGCTTTCCGGTCAGCAGCGCGGTCCAGAACGTGGTCGCGTCGGCGCCGGTGGAGATCAGCGCGCCGGAGGCGTCGGCCTCGGAGGTGTTCCATTCCGTCCGGTCCACCAGGGTCCCGGACCGCCGCACGTAGCCGCGCAGGTCCGGCTTGGGCAGCCTGGTCCGGTCGCCGGGCCAGTAGGTCTCGCGCAGGCCGAGGCGCTTGATGATCCGCTGGTTGATCTCGGCGCCGATGCCGCGGCCGGTGACCTTCGTGACGATGAGTCCGGCCAGGTTGTAGTTGGTGTTGGCGTAGGCGAAGCCCCGGCGGGGCGGTGGCAGGGTCAGCGCCTGCTTGACCGTGCGCAGCGGCTCGATGTGGTCCCATCGGCGCTTCTCCTCGTCCCGCCAGAACGGCGCGTCCAGGTAGTCGGGCAGACCGCTGGTGTGCTGCAGGAGCTGCTGGATGGTGATCTCGCGCCCGTCGTAGCGCTTGGTGCGGATGAGGCCCGGCAGGTGGTCCTCGACGGTGTCCTCGAGCTTGAGCTTGCCTTCGCCGACGAGCTGGAGCACGACCGTGGCCGTCCAGGCCTTGGTGTTGCTGCCGATCCGGCTGTGCTCATCGCCGAGGACCGCACGGCCCGTCCTGCGGTCGGCGAGGCCGACGCCGCGCTGCGCGAGGCCGCAGCGTGGACTCCGCACGGTCAGCGCGATCCCGGTCGCCCCGACCTGCCGCAGCGCGTCCAGTGCCGTCCGGATGGGTTCGGTGTCGCACCGCGGTGTCGCGGTCGAGACGGCGGGCAGCAGCACAAGAGAGGTGGTGATCGCCAGGACCACGGCGGCGTTCGACTTGCCTCGCACGGCATCCCCTTTTCTGGCAGGGCGGCGGTTGTGGTCAGCGTTGTGGCTGTGGCGCTCGGGCGCATACGGTGCGCAGCCAGAGATTCCGCGCAGGCTTTGTGCGTCTGGCCAAAGAGGTGAGGATGCTCGACACCGCCCTACCCGAGCTCAGCCAGGTCCTCGACGCGCTGGGCCGGTCGCTCCTGCGGCCGCTGACCGCGTTGCCCGAGCGGCCGGTGCCGGTCTCGGGCGTGCTGATCTTCGAGCCGCGCGCCCCGCTGCCACCGGTGCGGGACGCGATCCTGCTCGCCGTCGGTGTCGGGACGGCAGAGGCGCAGGAGCTCGTGGATTCCGTTGCCGGGGCCGGACTCGCCTGCCTGGTGGTGAAGAGCTTCGGCGAGCCGGTCGCCGAACTGGTGCAAGCCGCGCGGCGCTGCGGTGTCGTGCTGCTCGCCGCCGACGAGACCGTGGCCTGGCACCACCTGGACGCCATGCTCTCCTCGGCCCTCGCCGCCACGGCGCACTCCGGGCAGGCCGGCTTCGCCCCTGGCGGCGGCGACCTGTTCGCCCTGGCCAACGCGATCGCGGCGATGGTGGGCGGCGCCACCGTGATCGAGGATCCGCAGCGGCGCATCCTGGCGTACTCGACCGTGCCCGGCCAGGCCATCGACGAGGGCCGCCGTCAGGGCATCCTCGGCCGCCAGGTGCCGGCGGGCCCGGACTACGACGAGCAGTACCGCGCGCTGGCCCGAGTCGGGCGCATCCGCCGGTTCCCAGCCGTGTCAGGCGGTTTGCCGCGGCTCGGGGTCGCGGTGCGCGCGGGCGGGGAGCAACTGGGGTCGGTCTGGGTCGTCGACGCCGAGGGCTGCCTGGACTCCGCTGCCGAACAGGCACTCGCCGAGGTGGCCGACATCGTCTCGCTGCACCTGCTCGCCGCCCGCACCGCGGTCGACGCTGCCCGGCATCGCCGTGCCGGCCTGTTGCGGCGGCTGCTCGCCGACCCGAACAGCGTCACCGAGGTGGCCCCGCAGCTCGGCCTCGACCCGAACCGGCCCGTCGCGGTGGCCGCGTTCGTCGTCGCCTCGGCACACGCGGCCACCCGCCTGGCCGACCTGGTGAGCCTGCACTGCGAAGCGCACTACGGCTGGCACGGCTGCGCGCTGATCGACGGCACGGTCTACGTGCTGCTGCCGGACGCGCACCGCGAGCTGCTCGCCGACATCGCCAGGCGAGCCCACGGCGCGTTGCGGGTGCCGATCCTGGCCGCGCTCGGCTCGCTGGCGCCGGGGCTGGGCTCGATCGCGAGCTCACGCGCCGACGCGGACCTGGTCCTGCGCGCACTCGCCGACCGGCCCGGTGAGCCGGAACCCTGCCAGGTGGCCACGCTCGAGGAGGTGTGGGCCGGCGCGGCGCTGTCCGCACTCGCCCAGACCCTGGCCGGGCACGAGCTGCTGCGCCACCGGCTCGGACCGGCGATCCGCGCCCACGACCTCGAGCACGGCACGACCTACGCGGCCACCATCCTCGCCTACCTGGACGCCAACAGCGATGTCTCGACCGCCGCCTACCGGCTGTCCGTGCACCCGAACACGGTGCGGTACCGGCTGTCCCGCGCCGAGCAGATCTTCGGCTTCGACCTCGCCGACCCGGACCAGCGCCTGGTGCTGTGGCTGCGGTTGCGGCTCGGCGACCAGCCCGGCTGGTGACTCAGAGGGCGGCCAGCACCGTCGCGCGCTCCTCCGCCGTCATCCGCAGTCCCACCTGGGAGCCGTCGGCGAAGGTGAGTCCCAGGTAGGGCACATCGCCGCCGACGTCCTCGGCCGCAGGCCCGGAATCGGCCCCACTGCGCCAGCACACGGTGAAGTCCTCGCCGTCCTCCTCCACCACCGCCACCGCGACACCGTCGCTGACCACCCACCGGTCCAGCTGGTCGATCTCCTCGTCGAAGCCGACGAACCGGCCGGCGTCGGTGTGGATGAACCCGGCCGGCGGCGTGTGGCGACTCTCGTCGGCCATGTCGCTGGCGCCGCCGAACAGACTTTCCACGAAGCCGAGCGCGACCGTGAACCCCATGCCCACCTTGCGCCGCAGACCATGTCCGCTGCTGACCACCTCGGTGGAGGGCACCACGGTCAGCGGGGTGAGCACCACCGGAGGGCCGAAGGAGGGCGTCAACTCCGCCAGGCAGGCGCGCACGCGCTCCTCTGTCCGCTGCGATTCCATGCCACCATCCTGCCCGTGCCCCCCGGTGGCCGCGCCAGGGGACGTCCGGCCCCACCCCCGTAGCCGGCACGATACGGAGCAAGGCGGGCGCCTGACTGCCCGCACGGGCGTTCTCGGGGGCAACGCCGTTCACCGTGGCCGGTACCAGCCTAGGGTGCTGATCATGGGGAGGACGATGCGCGCCGCGCTGCTGGGAGTGCTGCTGGCCGGGTTCAGCCTGGCCGCGACCACTGCTGCCGCGGCGGCGGAGACGCCGATCGAGGTGTCGATCCAGCAGCGGGACGACATCCGCGGGCCGGATGGGCTGACCATGACCGTCACCAACCGGGGCGACCGGCCGTGCACGCTGGCCGCCACCGCGGCGGGCACGGTCGAGGTGCTGTCGGTGACCCGGGACGGGCAGCCGGTCGAGCCGGAGTTCATCCAGACCGCGTACCACGCCGGGTTCGACGCGATGCTCGCCGCCGCCGCCCGGCCGGTGGCACCCGGGCAGAGCCTGTCCTTCCCGCTGGCCGCGGACGCCGCGCTGGCCGCGGTCAGCCCGGTTCCCGCGGGCGGCCTCGGCTCGCACTGGGCACTGGAGCAGCCAGGTCGCTACCTGGTGACCGCCGCCTACCGCATGCCACCCGGAACGGAGACCGGCGAAGGCTCGGTGTGCGCCGGTGCGAGCGCCCCGGCCACCGCCGCGCTGGAGGTCGGGTCAGCGGGCAATGGGTTGTCCTGGCTGGTGATCGCCGGGATCGCGGTTGGCGTGCTGGTCCTGGCGCTGCTGGTGGTGCTGGTGCTGCGGCGGCGCAGCCGCACCGGGGTGGTGGTGCTGGTGCTGCTGGCAGCGGTGGCCGGGCAGCTCGCGCCCCTGCGCGAGGCGCGGGCGGCCATCCAGGTCGTCGACGGCGGCGACGCCGGGTTCCGGGCCACGGCCGAGGGCTGCTTGTCGCTCTTCCGCGGCAACGACCCCAAAGGGCCGCCGCGCGGGCCGCTCGACCCGGCGAAGATCATGCCCTTCCTGGACGGCCCCTTCAAGGTGTGGATCAAACCGGTCAAGGGCGAGCTGAACGTCAAGGCGCACACCACCCCGGACTGGGCCACCATCTACTGGGACCACGACAACCACAAACCGATGCACGGGGATCCCACCGTGAGCTACGACCCGTGCTCGGCGCTCTACCACGAGCTGACCCACGCCTTCGACGGCGGGAACAACCAGCTCGCCGAGGGGGAGTGCGCCGCGGCCACACCCGGCAAGTCCGGCAAACGGGTGCCCATCAGGGACGTCCGGGCGGTCCGGGCGGAGAACGAGTTCCGCGCCAGCCAGGGCCTGCCGCCGCGCAACAGCTACGGCCCCCGCCCGCTGCCGCCCGGCAAGGAACTGGACGCGGCGAAGATCAAGGCCGACTGCGACAAGGGCAAGGACGGCAAACCGGCCAAGGGCGGGCCCAGTCGCAGCAACCTCGTGCCGGGGGGCAGCGTCGGCGACCCGCACCTGACCACCTTCGACCGCAGGGAGTACGACTTCCAGGCGGTCGGGGAGTTCGTGCTCGCGCGGGCCCCGCAATGGGAGGTGCAGGTCCGGCAGGCCCCGCTGGCCGGCAGCCGCACCGTCTCGGTCAACCAGCAGGCGGCCCTGCGCGTCGGCGCGGACCGGGTGGTCTTCGACCTGGCCGCCGACTCGGGCGCACAGCGGATCCTGCTCACCGGCAAGCAGATCAGCCCCCTCGACGAGCGGCTGCCCGGCGGTGGCCGGATCGTGGCCACCGAGGAGGGGCACACCGTGACCTTCCCCGACGGCTCCGAGGCCGACATCGACCCGATCGGCCGCTGGGGCCTGCACGTCCTGCTGTTCCCCCGCCCTGAGCTGGCAGGCAAGCTCAGCGGCCTGCTCGGCGACCTCAACGGCGATCCGGGCAATGATCTGTCCACAAAGGACGGAAAGCCGCTGCCGGAGAAGCCGTCCAGGGACCAGCTCTACGGCGAGTTCGCCGACCGCTGGCGGGTGGGGGCGAACGACCCGCTGCTGGACTACCCGGCCGGGCGCGGCACCGCCGACTACACCGACCGGTCCTTCCCGGACAAGGAGATCAGCGTCGCCGACCTGCCCGCGCCACGTCGGGACGCCGCGCAACGCCGCTGCGCCGCCCTGGGGGTGGCCGGCCAGGCGCTGGACGGCTGCACACTGGACCTGGCCCTCACCGGCCAGACCGCCTTCGCCCGCAGTGCGGCGGCGATGACCGAGACGATGACCCGTGGACCGCAGCCGCGGCCGCGCCCGGGTGAGCAGGGCCTGCTGCGGGACGGTTCCACCGTCTCCGGCCGGGTGGACAAGCCGGGCACGGTGCACACTTACCGCCTGGAACTGGGTGATGCCACGGTGTTCCGGCTGCACGACGTGCGCGGCGACCTGCACGACCGCGGCAAGCTGGAGGTCAACCTCGAGGGCCCGTACGACCCGGACTCACCCGGCTTCACCATCACCAGCGTGTACCAGTACCGGGTGGTCAAGGGCGGCAAGTACACCTTGACGGTGACCGGGGACGACGGGGCGACCGGCAACTTCGCCTTCCGCCTCAACACCGCCAAGGAACGCCGCATCCCGGCCGGCATCGGCGACACCGTGCGCGGCACCCTGGACGTGCCGGGCCGGGTTGACCTGTACAGCTTCCAGGCCACCGCGGAGGTGCGGCTGGTCCCCGTCGACGGCTCCGGGTGCGAGTTCGCCATGGCGCTGGTGGAGGAGAGCGCGTCGCTGACGGCGCACACGCCGCACGGGGTGTGCTACGGGGTGGGGATGGGGCGGCTGGAACCGGGGAAGCGGTACGTGCTGGCCGTGTGGTCGAGCGAAGGGCGGACCGGGACGTACTCGTTCCGGCTGACCGGCGAGAACTGACCTGCGAGGTAGCCTGGCGGGCGGCACGACCATGATCCCCGGCTCGGCCGCCGCTGAGGTCGCCGCGGCGATGCTCGCGCTGTAGCCGGCAGCGACTGGACTCATGATCAGGCCGCGGTGTAGCCGCCATCGACGCTCAGGATGCTGCCGCTGACCCAGGATGCGTTGCCGGAGGCCAGGAACACGGTCGCGTTGGCCACGTCCTCGGCGTGGCCGAGGTCCGGCCAGGGGGTCTTGGCGCGCAGGAGCTGGTTCAGTTCCGGGTCGTCGATGAGCGGGCGGAGCATCGCGGTGTGCAGGAATCCGGGGCAGACGGCGTTGATGTTGATGCGCTCGGCGGAGAAGTCGACGGCGAGCTGGCGGGTCAGGTTCACCACCGCGCCCTTGGCGGTGCAGTAGGCGGGCGCCTGTGGCAGTCCGACCAGGCCGCCGGTGGAGGCGATGTTGACGATTCGGCCGCGGGTGCCGTCGACGAGGTCCTGCCTGCGCATCTGGGTGATCGCGGTCTTGCAGCCCAGCCACACGCTCTTGCAGTTGATCAGCATGGTGCGGTCGAACTCGGCTTCGAGCTCGTCGACGATGGTGTGCGGCGGGTTCAGGATGCCCGCGTTGTTCACCATGATGTCGAGCCGTCCGAACGCCTGGACCGCGCGGTCGACGACGGCTTGCACGTCCGCGGCTTTGCTCGCGTCGGCGTCGAGGTACTCGGCCGTCCCACCGCCGGCCCGGATCACCTCGTCGGTGTCCCGGTCGGCGTCGGTCTCGTAGCCGCCGTCCTTTGTGGACTTTCGGAGGTCGGCGCAGACGACGCTGGCGCCCGCCGCGGCCAGGGCAAGGGCGATGGCGCGGCCGTTGCCGGAGCTTGAGCCGGTGACGGCGGCGGTACGTCCGGCCAGGCGGGCCATGAACACATCGGTCATGAGTGGACGCTAGGACGGACCCCGGGCTCGACCCCATGCGCCGGGTTGCGGTGTGCCGGTGGGGAATTGCGGTGCACCGAGGCTTGCCAAGCCGCCAGTACTCTGTGATACGTTGTAGTAGTACTCGGTGCCACTGAGTACTAGGCGAATCGAAGAGGACCCACGATGGACGACCTGACGGAGATGCTGAAGGGCACGCTTGAGGGTTGCGTGCTGGAGATCATCGGCAGCGAGGAGACCTACGGGTATGCCATCACGCGTCGGCTGAACGAGCTCGGTTTCGCCGACGTGGTCGAGGGGACGGTTTACACCATCCTGTTGCGGCTGGAGAAGAACGGGCTCGTCGAGGTGACAAAACGACCGTCCGGGCAGGGCCCGCCGCGCAAGTTCTACGCGCTCAACGACGCGGGGCGGGCGGAGCTCGCCACGTTCTGGGCGAAATGGCAGTACATCACATCACGGATCGACAAGCTCAAGGAGGGCGGGGCATGAACTTCTGGGAGACCATCACCGGCAGCGATCTCACCAGGGACTGGAAGGCGTTCGAGGCCAGGGCCGAGGCACTGCCTGCCGACTACCGGGCGGCGTGGGTAGAGATCAAGGGACACCTTTCCCTCTACTCGGACTTCACCGGCCGGAACCTGACGCCGATTGTCGACGGTGCGCTGGGGCTGCTCGAAGAGACAGCGGCCGACGGGCAGAGCGTGCGCGAGGTGCTGGGTGAGGACATCGAGGGCTTCTGCGCGGCGCTGGCCGGCGAGGAACGGCGCCGGACCTATCGCGACCGGTGGCGTGCGCAGCTGAACCGGAACGTCGCGCGGAAACTGAACCGGCTGGGAGGCTGACATGGGCATTCAGGACATCATCGAGGGCAAGAGGCAGTGGCGGGCGCACAAGGCGCGGGTCAAGGCGCTCCCGCCGGACTACCAGATCGTCTACCAGGAGATGCAGGGGTACCTGTTCAAGGTCGGACCGGTCGACCTGCATGACGGGCCGCTGCTGCCGGGGATCGTCGACTTCTTCGAGGAGGGCGTCGCGGCGGGCAAGGGCGTCCTGGAGCTCATCGGCAACGACGTCGCCGCCTTCTGCGACGGCCTGATCAAGGACACGCCCACCTACGCGGACATCTATCAGGAGTCCGTCAGCGGAAAACCCGGCACGGCCAAGAAGTAGCGCCCGTCGAACCAGCTCTCCGAAAAGGATTCCATTGTGGACACAACAGACGGGTTACCCGAGGCCGGCAACGGTGCCGACCACGGCTGGGGAAAGGTCGCCGACGCGTTCCGCGCGAACTTCGACGGAAAACCCGGTGAGATCGGCACGGCGTGCAGCGTCTACGTGGGCGGCCGCCCCGTGGTCAACCTGTGGGGCGGCCACGCCGATCGCAAGACGAACCGGTTGTGGCGCAAGGACACCGTCATCCAGGTTGCCTCCACGACCAAGGGCATGACCGCGATCTGCGCCCACCTGCTGGTGCAACGCGGTCAGCTGGACCTGGACGCCCCGGTGGCCGACTACTGGCCGGAGTTCGCCGCCAACGGCAAGGAGCAGGTCCTGGTGCGCTGGTTGCTGTCGCACCAGGCCGGGCTGCCGATCGTCGACGGGCCGCTGACCTTCCAGCAGGCGTGCGCCTGGCACCCGGTCATCCGGGCGCTGGAAGCGCAGCAGCCGTTGTGGCGGCCGGGCACCGAGCACGTCTACCACAGCGTCACCTACGGGTTCCTGGTCGGCGAGCTCGTGCGCCGCATCACCGGCAAGTCGCTGGGCAAGTTCTTCGCCGAGGAGGTGGTGCGCCCGCTCGGGCTGAGCGCCTGGATCGGGTTGCCGGAGAAGGAAGAACACCGGGTGGCCCGGATCGAGAACGCCGCCCCGTTCACCATGCCGGAGTTCATCGACGCGATGATCAAGTTGACCGGGCTCGACCGGGACACGGTCACCGCGTGGATCACCGCACTGTGGGCGCCGGGCTCGGTCCAGGCCCGCGCGGGCGAGCTCGGCGGCGCGCTGGACAACACTTCCGACTACCCGGCCACCCGGGCCTGGCGCGCGGCGGAGTTCCCTGCCGCCAACGGGATCGCGGACGCGCGGTCGCTGGCCCGGATGTACGCCGCCACGGTGAGCCGCGTGGACGGCGTGCGGCTGCTGGACCCGGCGACGGTCCGGCAGGCGACGGTCGTGCAGACCGACCGGACGCCGATGCACGGACTGCCCGCGGGACTGAACATCCCGGCCGACCGCTCCTTCTACATGTCGCTCGGGTTCTTCCGATCCAGCCCGGTGGCCCCGATGCTCGGGCCAGGGTCCTTTGGCCACCCGGGTTCCGGCGGCTCGATCGGCTTCGGCGACCCCGATGCCGGTGTGGGCTTCGGCTACGTCACCAACCTCTGGAACTACCGGCCGGACGACCCGCGGGCGACGAACCTGGTCAACGCCGTCCGGTCCTGCCTCGGCTGAGGAGGGCGAACTCCCGGGGTTTCGACATTTTCGGAACTTCGCTCGCGGTTCGCGCACTTGCGATCGTCGGGGCGAGTTCCGGACCGGTCGTCTGTCCACAATGCGGCATGTCTCTTACGAATTCTGATGCTCCCCAGGCTGCGACCGCCAGGCGAACCCTGCTGCGCGGGCTCGCGCTCGGCGGACTGGGGCTCGCCGCGGCTTCGTGCGCCTCAGGTGCCAGCGGTGCCGGCACGGGCACGACGGTGCCGATGCCGACAGCGCAGGAACTGCCGAAAACTCCCGATGGCGCGTTGCAGCGGCTGCTTGCCGGGAACGACCGGCTGCTCGCCAACCAGGCGCTGCACCCGCAGACGCTCGACGGCATCCGCCAGCACGCCACCGGCCAGGCCCCCTATGCCCAGGTGTTCGGGTGCGCGGACTCGCGGGTGCCCGTCGAGGCGGTCTTCGACGAGGACTTCGGCGATGTCTTCGTGACGCGGACGGCGGGCAACGTGCTGGCCGACCCGACGATCGGCACCATCGAGTACGGCGTGGTGGCGCTCGGCACGCCACTGATCATGGTGCTGGGCCACCAGAGCTGTGGCGCGGTGAAGGCGGCCGTGGACGCGATGAAGGACCCGGCCAAGACGCCCTCCGGTGCGCTCGGCGGGCTGGTCTCCGCCATCGTGCCCGCGGCACGTGCGGCACAGGCTCGTGGCGGGGACATCTACGCGGCCGCGCTCGAGGTGCACATCCGCAAGGTGGTCAAGACGCTCCAGGACAACAAGGCCTTCGCGGAACCCATCGCCAAGGGGAAGCTGCGGGTGGTGGGCGCGTCGTACGACCTGGCCACCGCCAAGGTCAGCATGTACGAATGAGCCACGGCGGACCGCGGCACCCCGCCCGGGAGGTCAACGCCACCGCACCGGGCGGGGCGCCGGCGCAGCGGCCTGGCCGTGCCGCCGCGCGCCGCGGGTGGCCGGCGGTCCGGCAGCGCGTGTCGGCAGGATGGTGAGCGCTAACACCAAGCGAGCTCGGCTGGAGAGCTGGGCGGTGCGGGTGTTGGCGCTTTCCGCTGTTCAGGGGCTGGCCGTGTCGTTCCATTGGTGGAACGGCGTGCCGCATACCGTACCAATCCGGCCCCCGGGTGCGCCCGACCGTACCAACGCGACCGCCGCCCACTATGTGTCCACAGTATTTGGCGCTCTGAGTTGACCGTTGTGATCGCTCACTCTCAAGCTTGTCCCATCCGCACCGACTGCCCTTAACGGGTGGCATGGCTACTCCGAAAGGGAGATCGCGGTTGCGGACAGTAGTGATCCACTGGGACTGGGGACATCTCGGAAAGTGGTGTCGAACCGATGACAAGTGCACGCCTGCATGAAGCCCATGACGTCAACGTCGGCCGCGGTGCGGACGCCGGGTCCGTGCGCGCCCTGCGGGTGGCCGGTGAGCAGGAGCAGCGGCTCGCCGAGTTCCGGGCCAGGGTGCGCACGGCCGGTGAGCAGTGGGCCGGTGCACGGGCCGGCGGGCTCGTCGAGCTGCTGCGCGAGGCCGCCGCGGGCGACCCCGAACTGGCCCAGCTCGCGCAGCTCGGCGGTCAGCTGCTCGAGGACTTCGTCGAAGGACTGGGCCGCAAGGTCGTGACGTCCTCGCCCCGGGATCTGGCCGCTGACCTCATCGACGGCACGGCGCTGCCCCGCGAGGTGCTCGACCAGCTCGCACCCGCGTACGCGGTGGTGCTCGCCCGGTTCCCCGCGGAGCGGCGGACCGAACTGGCCGCGCTGGATCTGACCGGTCGCGGGGTGCTGTGCACCAGGCGCTCGGGCGTCCTGGTGCTGCTCGTGCCGGGCACGGAGGCCGAACTGCTGGACGAGCTGACCCGGCAGCTGGCCGGTGACGGCTGGGTCGCCACGGCCAAGCGAGCGGTGGCCGAGCTGGCGGAGGGCTACGCGGAGGCGCGGGACGTGCTGCGGCTCGTGGTGGCCGGCCGCAGGCCCGCCGGGGTCTACCGCGTCGTCGACGTGCTGGTGGAGTACGCGCTGATCGGAAACGAAGCGATCACCACCCGGCTGGCCGAGATCATCAGGCCGCTGCGGGACCACCCGGTGCTGTGGGAGACGCTGGTCGCCTTGCAGGAGGCCGACTTCAGTCGCAACGAGGCGGCCAGGAGCCTGTTCATCCACCGCAGCACGCTGGACTACCGGCTGCGGCGCATCGCCAAGGTCACCGGTCACGACCCGAGCAGTGGCCGCGGTGCGCAGGCGCTCAGCGCGGCCCTGATCGCCGACGCCGTGGTGTGAGATGAGCGAGAACGCCTGGGACGCGGCAGGATCCTTGCGCGCGGTGGAGAGCAGGGCGCCGGCCGTCACCCGCGCGGTCGCCCTGCTGGAGGAGCTCGCCCGGCACGGCAGGCCGGTCGGGATCGCCGGGCTGGCCCGCTCGCTGGGCCTGGCGAAGTCGACGATCGCCAACCTCTGCTCGGCCCTCGAGGGCACGCACATGATCCGCCGGGTGGACGGTGGCTGGGCACTCGGCTACAAGGTCGTCGAACTGGGACAGGCGTTCCTGGCGAGCACCGACCTCGTCGAGGAGTTCCGGCGGGTCGCCTGCGCCCTGCCGGTCGGCGCGCGGGAGACGCTACTGCTGGGCGTGCTCGACGGAACCGAGGTGGTGCACCTCGCCCGCCACGACGGCAGCCAGCCGGTCCGGCTCGCCAGTGCCATCGGGCACCGCATGCCCGCGGTGGTCACCGCACTCGGCAAGGCACTGCTGGCGAGCCTGCCGGAGGACGAGCTGACGGACCGGCTCGGCCGGGTGCACGAGCTGCCGCTGCGCACCGCGAAGTCGCACCGCACGTTCGAGGCGTTGCGCCGGGACCTGCGCGAGACACGGGAGCGCGGGCACGCCGTCGACGACGAGGAGAACACCGAGGGGGTGACCTGCGTGAGCGTGGCTGTCCCCGGCTACGCGGACACCCCGATGGCGGTCTGCGCCACGTTCCTGACCGCGCGCCTGACGACCGGGCTGCGCGACGGCCTGCTGGCCGACCTCGGCACCCTGGCGCGCCTGCTGTCGCGGACCGCCGCCCGGTAGTCCCGTTGATGCACCCGTTCGCGTCATCACGAACCGCCCACCCGGCTGGTCCAATCGGTCTAAGATCCTCGCGGGCACGGCGGACATGGCCGCGGCTGTCACCCCGGCCCATGAGCCGTGCGGCGATCCGGTGGTGCGAGTCGGCGCGAGGAGCGGCAGGGCAGTGGGCGAATCCGTTCGAGGTCTGGCTACCACGCGACCGGTGGGCAGGCGGGCCGAGGTCGAGCTGGTCAGGGCGCGGGTGCGCGAGGCCGCGTCGGGACTGCCCGGCGTCGCCCTGGTGCGCGGCACCAGTGGCATCGGCAAGTCCACCCTGCTGTCCACGGTCTGCGCGGCGGTGCGCGCGGAGGCCGAGGTGCTCAGCACCACCTGTGCCGACGGCGACGCGGACTTCGCGGCCGCCCGGTCCTTGTTCGGCACCGCGGCCGAGCAGCCGCCCGCGGACGACGGCCGCTCCCGGCTGCGGTGGCTGGTCAGGATCGCGACTGACCGCATGACCGAACGGCCCCTGGTGCTCGTGCTGGACGACGCCCACCGCTGTGACACCGGAACCGCCCGCTGGCTCGGCCTGCTCGCCCGGCGCGCGAGCCGGGGCGGCCTGCTCGTCGTGCTCGCGTTTCCGTGCGTTGAGCGGATGGCCGCCGAGGAGAGGTTCGCGGAGCTGACCGGCACGCTCGACACCACGGTGATCGACCTCGGCCCGCTGCCCGAACCTGAGGTGCGGGAGCTGCTCCGCGCCGTGTTCGGCACCGAGCCGCACGAGGACTTCCTGCGGGTCTGCGTGCAGGAGTGCAACGGGAACCCGGGCGCCACGCTCGCCTACGTGGAACGCGTTGTGGCGCTGGGCGGAGGACCTGATCAGGAGTGGGCGCGCTGGCTGCGCGCCGCGGCAACCGCCGGCTCGAACGCGGAGCGGCTGGCGTGGCTCAACGACCAGCCCGAGTCCGTTCGCCGGTACGCCACGTCGGTGGCCATCCTCGGTGGCGCCGACGCCGGGGCCGCCTCCGCCTTGTTCGAACTGCCCGCCGCCGCAGCGGAGACCGCCCGTACCACGCTGACGCTGGCTCGCGTGCTCACCGAGCGGGGCTCGTTCCGCTCCGGGCAGTTCCGGGCCGACCTGCTCGCCCAGCTCGACCCGGTCGAACTGGCCGCGCTGCGGGCCAGGGCAGCCCGGTTGCTCAGCGACGAGGGACGGCCGCGTCAGGAGATCGCCGAGCAGATCGTCGCACTGCCAGTCATCACCGAGCAGTGGATGGTCACCGCGTTGCGCGAGGCCGCACATGACCGCGCGGACGGGCCTGAGGTGGCCGCCGGCTACCTGCGCCGGGCGCTGGAAACCGACCCCGGGCACGTGGAGATCGGGCTGGAGCTGGCCAGGCTGCTCGCGGACGTCGACCCGGAGCAGGCCCGCGTGCTGTACGCGGGCCTGCTCGGCGACATCGGCGACCCGGAGCGGCGGGCCTCGGTCGCGGCCGACTACGGCATGGTCGCGCTGCGGACGGGTCAGCCGCGCGAGGCGTTCACGACGCTGCTCGACCTCTGGCAGGCACTGCCCGAGACCGCCGATCCGGAAGCGCGTGCGGCGCTGGAGGCCACCATGCTGGCCCTGGGGACCGATGACCTCGGCACGGTGGCCACCGCGCTCGCCCGCACCCGCGAGATCGGCTCGCCCACCGGGGTCAGGACCGAGTCGGCCAGACGCCTCGCCCTGCTGCTGGCCAGCGGAATGCTGATGAAGGCCGAGTCACTCGAGGACACGGTGGCACTGGTGCGCTCGGCCCTGAGCCTGCCGACCATGCCGCACGACCACTGGGACCTCCGCGGCGCGGTGAACCTGCACTACTGCGGTGCGCAGGCGGAGGCGGCAGCGGTCGTCGAGAGGGCGATGGCCACGGCGGAAGCGAAGGGGGACAAGGACTTCCGGGCGATGGCGTTCGTCACCAGGGCGGTGTTGTGGCACGCCTGTGGCGAGCTGGTGGACGCGCGCGCCGACGCCGAGCAGGCGTTGTCCGAGCCCGCGACCGGCGTGGGCTTCGACGACCTGCGATGGGCCCGGTGCGTCCTGGCGTCGGTGTGCTCGCGCACGGGGGAGCGGGAACGCGCCGCGCGGCTGCTCACCGAGCTGGGGGAGCCGAGGCAGCCCGCGGAACACGCCTGGATGGCGCAGGTCCGGGCGCACCTGCTGCGCGGCTCCGGGGAGCCCTCGGCCGCGCTGGAGGTCCTGCTGGACTGCGGCGAGGACCTGGCGGCGATGGGGGTGCGCAACCCGTCGGCCTCGGCCGGGTGGGTCGACGCCGTGGCGTTGCTCGTCGAGCTCGGCCGCCTGCCGGAGGCCGTCGAGCTGGCCGAGCGCGGCGCGGACGGGGTGCGGCGGTGGCCCACGCCGGTCGGCCGCGGCTACGCGCTGCTCACCGACGGGCTGTGCACCGGGCAGGCCGAGACGTTGCGGGAGGCGGCGTCGCGGCTGGGGGAGGCGGGCTGCGCCTTGTACGAGGTGCAGGCCCTGACCGCGCTCGGTGGCGCGCTGCTGCGGGACGGCCAGGACAAACAGGCCCGCAGGCAGTTCCGCGCCGCGGCCGACCGGGCGGTGCGCTGTGGCGACCTCGACGGCGCGAACGAGGCCCGCGCCGCGCTCGTGCGAGCGGGCGGCCGGATGGGCGAGGTGTCGGTGCTGACCGGCGACGTGCTCACCAGCGGTGAACGGCGGGTCGCCGAGCTGGCCGCGGCAGGGCAGACGAACCGGCAGATCGCCGATGCCCTGTTCATCACGGTGCGCACGGTGGAGAGCCACCTGTCCAACGCCTACCGCAAACTCGGCGCCCAGGCGCGCGCGGACCTCGCGGCCAGGCTGAGGTGAGCTCCGCCGCTGAGCTCCTCGACCGTGCCGCCGAACTCGCCGCGCTGGCGCGGGCGGTGGACGCGCTGGCCGCGGGCGAGCCATCACTGGTCGAGATCAGCGGCGCTTGCGGCACCGGCCGCAGCGCCCTGCTCACCCACGCGGTCCAGCTGGCCCGCGCGGCCGGGGCGGTGGTGCTGACAACGGCGGGGGAGACGCCCGGCCGCCGTCACGACCACCAGGGCGTTGACGAACTGATGCGGCAGCTGGCGACGGTGGATCCCGGGCGGGCGGGTGACATCGCACCCGCGGCGGTCATCGCGGCTGTCCGGGAGCTCGCCCGCGGCACCCCGGTCCTGGTCGCCGTCGACGACGCCGACCGGCTCGACGACCACACCCTGGCCTGGCTCGCCCGGCTGGCCGTCCGCGCCGACGGCCGGGCGATCATGGTCGTCGCCGTGACCGGTGCGACGCGACACCTGCTCGACGGCGCGGAGGTGCTCACCACGCGGCCGCTGCCGCCAGAAGCGGTGGAGGCGCTGGTCTCCGCGGCCTGCGGTGAACGGGTGGCCGTCACGCTGAGCCGCCGCACCGGGGGAGTGCCGTCGGTGGTGCACGCGGTGCTGGACGCCTTGCGCGCCAACCCATCCGCCACTGAGGAGGAGGTCGCGGAGCTGGCGGCCGAGGCCTTCGCCGACCTCGTGGTGCGGGCGACGGCGACGATGCCGGCCGAGGCGAACGGGCTGCTGCGTGCGATCGCGCTGTGCCGGCCAGGGGCCGGCTTCGGCCTGACCTGCGCGGTGGCCGGACTGCGGGACATCGCGCCCGGCCGCGCACTGGACCTGCTCGTCGGCGCGGGGCTCGTCACCCGCGACCATCCGCCCGCCCTGTCCGCCGGGGTGTGCGCCGACCGGATCCTCGCGGGCATGGCGCAGGCGGATCGCGACGAGCTGCACGTCCGGGCCGCGCGGCTGACCCACCGCGACGCGGTCGAGGAGTCCGAGGTGACGCGCATCCTGGACACGACCCCACCGCTCGGCGAGCCGTGGGTGGTCCCGTTGCTGCGCACCGTCGCACAGAAAGCGGTCCAGCGCGGCGAGCCGCGCACGGCGGCCCGGCACCTCGAACGAGCGTTGCGCGAACCCCTCGACCCCGCAACGAGGTCCGGCCTCGTGGTCGAGCTCGCGGCGGTGGAAAGCACCTGGGTGCCCGACACCGGTGACCGCAGGCTCGCCAGGATGTTGCTGGAGCCCCAGCCGCCGGAATGCGGCCCGGCGCGGCTGGCCGCCGCGGACCAGCTCTTCGGCCGGGGCAATGCCAGCATGGCGCTGTACGTGTTCGGCTCGGCGCCCTCGACCGGCGTGGAGCGCGACAGCCTGAACGCGATGTACTGGCTCATCACCGACGCTCCCTACGAACTGCCGGAGCTCGGGCTGCTCGACGTGCCGCCACCGCCGGTCGCACCGGACAACCCGGCACACGCGGGCACGGCGGCCTGGCTGTGCGCCGCCCGCGTCGGTGACCCCGAGTTGGCGCGCACGCTGGCCCGCACCGCGCTGACCGCTGACGCGACGGTGCGTTCGCCAAAAATGCTCGCGTGCCTGGTGCTGGCGCTCACCGACGACCTGGACGAGGCCTTCGCGGGGCTGGACGCCATCGTGGCCGAGGCGCGCAGGCACCGCCTGAACGCCGTGGTGAGCCACACCCTGGTCTTCCGCGCCATGCTGATGGTGCCCGCGGGCAGGCTCGCGGAGGCGGCGGCTGACCTGGACGCGGCGCGGAGCGCATTGCCGCCGAGGTGCTGGCATCCGGACATGCGCGGGCTGCTCACCATGGTGCGGATCCAGCTCTGCCTGGAGAGCGGGCTGGTCGCGGAGGCGGAGGAGCTGTCCGCGAGCGTGCCGGACCACCAGCTGGGCAACGGGCACAATCGCACGCTCATGCTGTTCGCCCGCGCGGTGCTCGCGCTCCGGCGCGGAGACGCCGCCGCGGCGCTGGCGCTGGTGCGGGAGTGCGGACGGCGCATGCACGCCAGGGGCTGGCTCAACCCCGCCATGCTGCAGTGGCGTTCGGTGGCCGCGAAAGCCCTGAGCGTATGCGGCGACGCCGAAGGCGCCGCCCGGCTGTGCGAGGAGGAACTGGCGCTCGCTCGCGCCTGGGCGGTGCCCAGCGTGCTCGGCCGGGCGCACCTGGGCCGCGCGGCCGCGTGCGGTGACCCCGAGGACCTCCGCGAGGCCGTGCGGCTGCTGCGCGGGTCACCGAGAAGGCTGGCCTACGCTACCGCGCTGCTCGACCTCGCGGAGATCACCGAGGCGCCTGCCGCGGAGCCACTGGTGCGGGAGGCGGCCGAGATCGCGGTGCGCGGACGGGCCGGCGCGCTGCTCGGCCGTGCGCGCGGGCTCGGCTGGGTTCCCGGCGGATGAGGAAGGCGGTACACGCAGCGGTGTTGCTCGAACGGGACGGCGAGCTGGACGTGGTCGGCCGGGTGCTGCGTGGTGCGGCGGGCGGTGCGGGCGGCGTGATCGTGCTGACGGGCCCGCTGGGCATCGGGAAGACCGCGCTGCTGCGGGCGTTGGCGCGCAGCCACGGGAGCGCGGAATGCGTTGTGCTGCATGCATCGGGCGCGCCCATCGAGCTTGACTTCGCCGACGGCGTGCTGCGCCAGCTGCTCGAGTCCACGCCCGCCGCGGCGCCGGAGGAGGGGACCGGCGCGGACCTGTTGCCCGCCTTGCTCGGCCTGGCCGGCGAGCGGGTGCTGCTCGTGCTCGTCGACGACCTGCACTGGGCCGACGAGGATTCGCTGGCCGTGCTCGAGGCGTTCGCCAGGCGGGCCCAGCACCTGCGGGCCGTGCTGGTGGTGAGCGTCCGGGACGGAGATCCGCTGGCGAGCAGGCCCGCGGTGGTCTCGATCGTCGCGGGCGCCGCGCACCGCCTGCGGCCGCTGCCGCTCACCAGAGCCGGTTCGGCCGCACTGGTGCGGGCGCGGCTCGGCCGGGACTGCGACGAGGAGTTCGCCCTCGCCTGTCACCAGGCGACCGGCGGCAACCCGATGCTGCTCACCGCGCTCGCGCTGTCCTGGCGCGCCGAAGGGCGGCCACCGACGGCGGCCGGCGCCGCGGCCGTCCGCGCGATGCGGCCGAGCTACGCGCGGGACCGGATCGCCACCTGCGTCAGTGGCCAGCCGGAGCCCGCGCGGGCGCTGCTGAAAGCACTGGCCGTGCTCGGCGAGCTGTCCGACGCGGCCGCGCTGACGGGTCTCGACCGGGTGGCGCTGCTCGGCGTGACGAGCTCGCTGCGCAAGCTGGGCCTGTTGTCGGACAACGGTTTCGCCCATCCCGCCGTGCGGGACGCGGTCGAGGACATGATGACCGCGGCCGAACGGGAGGAGCTGCACGTCCGGGCGGCGCGGCTGCTGCACGGCAGCGGTCGTGCCGCGGAGGAGGTCGCGGGGCAGCTGCTGGAGATCACTCGGCCGCAGGGCGCCTGGGTGGTGCACATCCTGCGTGCGGCCGCCGCGGTCGCGCTGCGGTCCGGCGCACGGGAGACCGCGGTGCGCTACCTGCGCCGGGCGTTGCTGGACACCTCGGCCGACGGCGAGGACCGGGCCAGGGTGCTCGTGGACCTCGCGAGCGCGGTGCGCGGACTCGACGTCCAGGCCGCCGCGCGCTGCATCTCCTACGCCGTCCCGCTGCTGCGCGAACCGCGGGACCGGGCCGCGGCGCTGATCCGGCTCACGCCGATGGTGATGGCCGACGCGCCCGACTGTGTCGTGGGGATGTTGCGGCAGGTCGCGGCGGAGCTCGGCGACCCGTCCGGGCTCGATCCCGTCGACCGGGAACTGGCGCTGCGGATCGAGGCGCGGTGGCGCTACGCGGCGGCGACCGACCGGGGCGAGCTGGTCCAGGCCGCGTCCCGGCTGGCCGGGCTCGGGCCCGGCGGGGCGACCAGCGGAGCGGAGCGGGAGCTCCGGGCGGTGCTGCTGTACACGGCGATGGTCGGCGTCGGCCTGCCGGCGAGCGAGGTGGCCGCGCAAGCCGGTCGGTTGCTCGAGCAGGAGCCCGCGTCCTCCCCGGTCCGCTGTTCGGCCGCGCCACTGCTGGTGACCTGCCTGGCCGCCGCCAACGCGGCCGGCGACACGGCGGGCTGGCTCGACCAGGCGATGGAGGTGGCCGGCAGCCGGGGCGACGTGGTGGAACAGGCGGTGATCCGCAGCGAACAGGCTCTGGTTCACCTGGTGTCCGGCCGGATCACCGAGGCCGTCCGCGCCGCCGCCGGCGCCGCCGAGCTCATCGGGTGGACCTGGAGCGCGATGGGGCCGTCGACCCTGGTGGTGCTGGCGGGGGTCGTGTTGCAGCTGCGCGATCCCGTGCTCACCGGCCAGGCGCTGGCCGCCACCGGGAGCGAGCCCGCGGACGAATGCCTCGCCGCGGTCGTCGGCCTGCTGCGCGCCTCGGACGCCGCGCAGCGCGGTGACCTGCCGGGGGCCGCGGCGTTGCTGGTGGAGTGCGGAACCCGGCTGGACCGCTCGGGCTGGCGCAACCCGGTGCTGTTCCCCTGGCGGACCTCGCTGGCGTTGCTCAAGCACCGGCTCGGCGACACCGAGGACGCACTCGCCCTGGCCGAGGAGGAGCGCCTGATCGCCGAGGAGTGGGGCGCGGCCTCCGCGACCGGTCGTGCGTTGCGGGTGCTGGGCGTGCTCAGGGGAGAACAGGGCGGTGCGGCGCTGACCCACCGGGCCATCGAGGTGCTGGAGGGTGCCGGAGCGGGCCTGGAACTGGCGCTCGCGCTGCGGCAGTGCGCGGAGCTGTCGGGCAGCGAGGACCTCTGGCGGCGGTGCCTCCAGGTGGCCGAGGACATCGGCGTCCGGCGGATCGCCGATCAGGCCAGGGCGGCACTGGGTGGCGGGGCGCCCGCGCCCGCGGCGGTCAGGTTGACGCCGTCGGAACGCCGGGTGGCGCTGCTCGCGGTGGCGGGCCAGTCGAACCAGGAGATCGCCGAGTCGCTCGCGGTGACGCTGCGCGCGGTGGAGAAACACCTCACCAACACCTACCGCAAGCTCGGGGTGCAGCGGCGCGCGGAGCTGGCGGAGGCGTTGCACGAGATCGGTGTGGCGCTGACCTGACGGTGGACCGCCCGCGCGGCCACAGCCCCTGCCCGGCCTGAGCCACGGGTTTGCGCGAATCACAAAATAGATTCCGGAAGTACTTCGACGCGTTGTCCGCCAAGGACTTCGCCACGGTAGCCGGCATGTTCGCCGACGACATCGTCTGGCACCAGCCTGGCGACAACCGCTTCCCCGGCACCCGTCGCGGCGCCGCGGCGGTGGACCAGGACGGCATCGACCTGCTGCGGGTCGAGGGCGATCGGATCGCCGAGGTGTGGCTGTTCTCATCCGACCCGGCACAGGAAGACGCGTTCTGGGGCGCTGTCTGATCCGCGAGCGCGGTGGGTTGAAAAGTATGAAGTGCGCGGCGCCCGCGGATCGCAGCCGCCGGCAAAGGCGAGTGGAAATGCAGTGAAGGGCCTGGGGGTTTGTCCCCGGGCCCTTCACCACACATCCGGCAGCCGGCTTGCGGTCATGCCACGGTATTCTCGTGGGGTTCCATCCTCGATCCGGTCAGATGGGCTGGAACGTGACGCGGTTGCCGTCCTGCTTCCAGTTTCCGAAGAAGGCCCAGTTCCGGTGACCGCCGTCGCCCTTGCGGACGAAGTGGCCCGAGCCGTCGAACACCGCCCAGTGGTACATGGCCTTCTGGGCGAAGGGTTCCTTGCACGGCCTGGCCCTCGCCTCACCCTGGGCCACCACGCCGGTGAACTGGCTGTCGGCCCGGGCCCGATCCCGCCACACCATGATGTTGTGCTTCCCGTTGGGGTCCCAGCCCCTGAGTTCCTCCATCTTCTTGTCGAGGTGACAGGCGTCGATGTCCGCCGACGTGGCGGCTGAGGCGAGCGGGGCGGCCAGGCCGATCCCGGCGGTGAGGGCGGCCGCGGTGGCGGCGCCGGCGATGATGCGGTGCATGGTCTTCATGGCGCGGTGTCCTCCTCGTGTGCCCGGGTCAGGGCTTGCGGAACTTGACGGTGTTGCCGGTGCGGTCGAACCAGCCCCTGAAGCCCCAGTTCTCCCAGCCGCCCCTGCCCTGGTTGACGAACTCACCGGACTCGGCGATCCACAGCGCGTAACGGACGTTCCTGAACTCGAGGTTGGCGAACAGCCGCTTGCCGTTGAGGTTTTGCTTGTAGTCCTCGGAGAGGTTCATGATGACGACGTTGAACCGCCCGCCGCTCTTCTCGAAGGCGGCGTCCACTGCCTGCTTCACGAACTCGGACTTGAAGCGCGTCCTGATCTTGTTGATGGCGCTGGCGACCTGGACCCCGTTGGCCCCGTCGTCGAGGTGGACGCTGACCTTGGGCACGTGCTCGGCCTGAACCGCCAAGGTCGAGGCGGCGTCGGTGGTCTCCGCCTGCGCGGGCAGTGCCACGGCGCCGAGCAGCGGCAGCGTGACCAGGGGCAGGGCGGCGAACATGGTCTTGATCTTCATGGCAGTGTGCTCCTTCACGGTTGACGGAAAGTGACGCGACCACCGTCGCGGGTGAACCAGCCCTTGAAGCCCCAGTTGTCCGCGCCGCCGTCGCTGTTGTTGACGACCTGGCCGGAGCTGAAGACGATGACCCGGTAGGCGGGGTATCCGTCGGCGCTGACCTTGGCGTCGTAGACGAGGTCGTGCACGCTGAAGGTGTACTGGTGGCGGAACTTGATGACCAGGACGTTGTAGCGCTGCCCGGCCTCGTAGAAGGCGCCAAGCACAATGGACCTGACGTAGCCTTCGCGGTTGTCGTGCCGATCGACCGCATTGGTGATGATCCTGTTGAGCTGCGTGGTGAGTTTGATCGTGGTGTTGATGGCTTCGACCTTGACGCCCTTTGCCGCGCCGGCGGACACCGACCCGGTCGCGGCCGGCGCGGCCACCGCCGTCGTGGCTGGTAGGAGCAGCCCGCTGACCGCCGCGGCGCCGACCAGCACCGCGGTCAGCTGCTTGCGAATGGAACGCATCTTGACCTCCTTGTATCGCCTTTCCCAGCTGCTCTGCCGGGGGATTTCGACGGTCGCGCCGTCAGGAGAAAGTTTGCGCCCGGCCAGTGGCGTGGACTAGTCGCGGTCTTCGCTTTGCGCGGATTTCTGAGGTTCTTCCGCGACAACGTGGTGAGTGGCGAATGTGTGCCGTGGTGAATATCGCGCCCGTGCCGCCCACGAAATGTTTCATCCCTCGAACCACACCCGGCTGCCGACGCCGAGCATGACTCACTCGTTTGGCCTAGCATCGACAGGCGTCGCATCCACCCGCGGCGCCGCTGATCCGTCCTGCCGGTCCCCGCCGTGGACGGAGGTCGACATGGCGTCAGCACGCCGAGGCCGCGGTGGCCTGCCCGAGGCGATCGAGCCCATGCTCGCCAGCCCCGACGGCGGCACGCTCATCGATGACCCGCGGTTCGCCTACGAGTTCAAGTGGGACGGATACCGCGCGGTCATGCGGGTGGCCGGGGACGGCGAGACCGCGTTGACCAGCCGCAACGGCAAGGACTTCACCGCCGAGTTCCCTGAACTGACCACAGCCCTTGGCCCGGTGCTCACCGGGCGTCCGGCGGTGCTCGACGGCGAGATCGTCGCCCTCAACCAGCGCGGACATCCGGACTTCTCCCTGTTGCAGAACCGGCGTACCGGGCGGCTGCGCGGCATTGACGTCCGCTACTTCGCCTTTGACCTGCTCCAACTCGGCGACACCCGGCTACTGGCGGAGCCCTATGTCCGGCGGCGGCAGTTGCTGGCGGAACTGACACCGCCCAAGGGCTCCCGCTTCTCGATCACCCCGTACTACCTCCGCACCGACCTCGCCGAGCGCGGCATGACCCCGGTGGATCTGCTGGGCGTCGCCGCGGCGTCACACCTGGAAGGCTTGGTGGCCAAGGCCATCGACTCCCGCTACCTCCCCGGCGTGCGCAGCAAGGCCTGGCTGAAACATCCCTTGATCCAAACCCTGGAGGTCGTCATCGGCGGCTGGCAGGCCGGGCAGGGCCGCCGCGAGGGCACCCTCGGCGCGCTGCTGCTCGGCGCGCACGACCCGGCCACCGGGAACCTGGTCTACCTCGGCAACGTGGGCACCGGCTTCACCGACATCGCCCTGGACGACCTGCACCGCCGACTCCGGCCGCTCGCCCAGCCGAAGAGCCCCTTCGCCGAGGTGCCACGGGACCGGGCCCGACGCGCGCACTGGGTGCGGCCGGAGCTGGTCGGTGAGGTCGTCTACCGGCAGTTCACCCCCGGGGAGGGGCGGTTGCGGCACACCGCCTGGCGTGGCCTGCGACCGGAGCGGCGAATCGAGGAGGTCCTGCTGCCCCAAGGGTTGCGGCCGGAGCGGGAAGGGGAAGGCCGTGGCTGAGCAGCGGGTCACCGTGCAGGTCGGCAGCAGGCAGCTTCGACTGTCCAATTTGGACAAACAGTTGTATCCGGGGTTCAGCAAGGCACAGGTGATCGACTACTACACGCGGATCGCCCCGGTGCTGCTGCCGCACCTGGCCGGGCGTCCGGTGACCTTCATCCGTTTCCCCGAGGGCGGCACCGGGCCGAGCTTCTTCGAAAAGGACGTCTCCCGGCACGCCCCGGACTGGCTGCCCACCGCGGCCCTGCCCTCCAGCGGCTCCCGCGGCAACGGCGAGATCATCCACTACCCGCTGCTGAAGGACCTGCCCGCGCTGGTGTGGGCGGCCAACCTCGCCGCCCTCGAACTCCACGTTCCACAATGGACACTCCGCCGGGACGGGACCCGCGCCGCGCCGGACCGGCTGGTCTTCGACCTCGACCCAGGACCGGGCACCTCGATCGTGGAGTGCTGCCGCATCGCCGAGCGGCTGCGCGAGATCCTGCTCGCCGACGGCCTGACCCCGGTGGCCAAGACCTCCGGCTCCAAGGGTTTGCAGTTGTACTGCGGGGTGCGCACCCGGACGCCGGAGCGGACTTCGGCCTACGCCAAGGCACTGGCCGAACAACTCGCCCAGGAAACCCCGCAGCTGGTCACCGCGAAGATGACCAAAGCCCTGCGCGGCGGGCGGGTGCTCATCGACTGGAGCCAGAACAACCCGGCCAAGACCACCGTCGCCCCGTACTCCCTGCGCGGGCGGGCGCGGCCGACGGTGTCCACGCCGGTCACCTGGGCCGAGGTCCAGGACTGCCGTCATGTCGAGGACCTGGTCTTCACCGCCGATCAGGTCCTGGACCGTATCGCCGAGTCAGGTGACCTGTTCGTCGGTCTCGCCGGCACCCGCGCGGTCCTGCCGGCGCGCTGAGGCGGTGTTCAGTCGCGGCCGTGCCAGTCCAGGCACACCACCATCGCGTCGTCCTCGGCCACGGTGATCTGGGTCGGGTTGCGGTATCCGACCAGCTCCTGCAGCAACGACCGCGGCACGTGGGTGGCCGGTAGCAGCCGGGTGGCGGCGATGGCTTTGGCCAGCGCGCGCTCGCCGTAGCGCTCGCCCTGCTGGGAAGCCACGTCGTAGACGCCGTCGGTGACGAACACCAGGCGGTCACCGGCTGCCAGCTCGAAGTGCTGGCTGACGTACGGGGTGCCGTCGAACATGCCCAGCGGCAGCTGGGCCTCGAACTCCACCGGGCGCACCTCACCGCCACGCATCCGCCACAGCCGCGGCGAGCCCGCGTCGACCACCTCGGCCCGGCCGTCGGCCAGGTTCAGCCGGACCAGCAGGGCGGCCACGTGCTTCGCGCCGTGGTACTGGCCGAAGATCGCCTGGTCGGCCAGCATCGCCTGGTCGGCCAGGGGAATGCCGGCGCGGCGGGCGTTGCGCAGGGCGTTGATGGCCAGGTTGGTCAGCAGCGCGGCGTCGATGCCCTCGCCCATGCCGTTGGACACGGTCAGGGTGAGGTGGTCGGCGGAGGCGGACCAGTCGAAGTTGTCGCCGTGCACCGCGTAGGCCGGTTCCAGCTGCGCGCCGAGGGAGAACTCCGGCCGCGCGCAGGCCCGGCCCGGCAGCAGCTGCCACTGCATCTCCGCGGCCAGGGTCAGCCGCTCGGCCCGGCGGGCCTGCACGTACAGGTCGGTGTCGCGTTCGGCCACGGTGATCTCGTGCGCCAGCACGCCGGCCAGCTCGGCCAGCGTGGCCACCAGCTCGGGCTCGGGCGGTTGCGGCAGTGCGACGCACAGCACGCCGAGCCGGTCGCCGCGCACGCTCACCGGCAGATAGATCGAGATGGTGCCGTCCTCGTGCTGCTCCAGGTGTGGTTCCTGCGCGCCGAAGGCCCGGCCGGGCTCGGTGTTGTGCACCGGCACCGGGGTGTTGGTGTAGGGCAGCACGGACACCGGTTGCAGCCGCATGAGCCCGTAGTCGGCCATCAGCAGCTGCACCCCGGTCGCCTCCGTCGAGGTGGCGAGTGCTTTGTGCAGTACGTCGAGCAGCTCGTGCGGCGCCGCGGCGCGCAGCAGCCGTTCCACCGCCGGGTAGTCGACCACCGTGGCCCCGTTCCTCATCCTGGCCGCGAAGGCGGCGGGAGGACAGCAAATCACAGAAGATGAGACAGTGGAGGCATGACCCCGTCCGATGCTCTGACCGAGGTGACGGAGCTGCTGGAGGTGCTCTGGGAACGCGGTGGCGCCCCGTCGCCCGCGCCGCTGTCGGTGTCCCAGCTGCGGGCGCTGTACGTGCTGGAACGCGCCGATTGCCTGAACCTCCGCGAACTGGGCGAGGCGCTGGGCTCCACACCGCCCTCGATCAGCCGGTTGTGCGACCGGTTGCAGGCGGTCGGTTTTGTCGCGCGGACACCGAGCTCGGTCAGCAGGCGTGAGGTGGAGCTGCGCATCACCGAGAGCGGACTCGCCTATCTGAGTGAACTTCGAGCGCAACGGCGGGCGCAGCTGGCCGAGGTGCTCGAAGCGATGCCGGCCGCCGCCAAGCGGTCCCTGCACGCGGGGCTCACCCAGTTCCTCGCGGCTGCCGACAAAGTCACCGGAACCAGGTTTATCGCCCCCCTGGAACGGGGAACCGAGACCGCGTAACCGCTGCCCGTGTGATCGCCGGGAGCGATTGTCCTCCTCTCGCCAGGTCGGCTAACATTTGTCATGAGACAATAGTTTGTCCGGTGAACGGAAGGTGAGAGGGGAACCACTGGTGGTGGCCAACGACGGTGACGCGGCCCGCGACCTACTGAGCCAGGTGCTCTCCGGCAATGACGCCGAGGTGGTCAGTCGCTGGGTGGAGCTGCAGGTCGAGCGCGGTGAGCAACCGCCACGGCTGCACGAGGCCGACCTGCGCGCGGAAGCCGTCGCGATGCTCGACGGACTGCGCACCGGCATGGCCTCCCCGCTGCCGCTGCCCGAGGTGGTCAGGGCGCACGAGCCGCTGCGGGAGGCGCTGGTCGACCTGTCCCTGCGCCGGGCCCGCACCGGCACACCGCCCGCGGACACCGCGATGGCCGTGCTCGCGCTCAAGGAGGTGGTGCAGGAACAGGCGGCCCGGCTCACCGCCGATCCCGGCACGCTGCTCGCGGTGGCCGGTGAGATCAACCGGCTGCTGGACGCGGCCGCGGTGCTGACCTTCCAGGCCTACGTGGAAGGCCGGGAGGAGATCATCCGCTCCCAGCACCAGCAGATGCTGGAGCTGTCCACCCCGGTGGTGCGGCTGTGGCGGCACGTGCTGGCCGTGCCGCTGATCGGCACCCTGGACAGCACCCGCACCCAGGTGGTGATGAACGGCCTGCTGGAGGCCATCCAGGCGCACGAGGCCAGGGTCGCGATCATCGACATCACCGGTGTGCCGATGGTGGACACCGTGGTCGCCCAGCACCTGCTGCAGACCGTCAGCGCGGTCCGGCTGATGGGCGCGGACTGCCTGATCAGCGGCATCCGGCCGACCATCGCGCAGACCATCACCCAGCTGGGCATCGACCTGTCCGCCATCGTCACCAGGGCCACCCTGGCCGACGCGCTGGCCGACGCGATCCGGATGACCGGCGACGAGCCGGTGCGGTCATGAGCGCGCCGCGCTCCGGCGTGCCCATCCTGCGGCTGGGCGACATCCTGCTGACCGGGCTGCTGGAGGACCTCGACGACGCGGCCGCGCTGCGGTTCACCGGCGAGCTCACCGACCGGATCGCCGCCGAGGGAATCCGCGGCGTGGTCATCGACATCTCCCGGCTGGAGCTGCTCGACTCCTTCGCCGCCCGCCTGCTGATGGAGCTGGCGGGCACCGGCAAGCTGCTCGGCGCCCGGATGATCGTGGCGGGCATGCGGCCCGCGGTGGCCATCACGCTCTCCGAGCTCGGGCTGCAGCTCACCGGAGTGGAGACCGCGCTGGACGCCGAGGCCGCGATGGTCCGGCTGGGCTGGCAGCGAGCGCGGCGCCATGCTTCGTGACCAGACCTCGCCGGCCCCGGCCGCCGAGACGCACCCGATCCGCGCCGAGCACGACCTGCTGCGCACCCGGCACGCGGTGCGCGCGGCCGCGGTGGCCGCCGGCTTCGACCTGATCGGCCAGACCAAGATCGTCACCGCGGCCAGTGAGCTGGTGCGCAACGCCTACATCCACGGTGGCGGCGGTTCGCTGGTGGTGGAACAGGTGCGCTCGCTGACCGGCAGGCGCGGGCTGCGGCTGACCGTGCGCGACTCCGGCCCCGGCATTCCCGACCTGGACTCGGCTTTCGCCGACGGTTACAGCACCGGACCGGGACTGGGCCACGGGCTCGGCGGCGCCCGGCGGCTGGTGGACGAGTTCCACCTGGACACCGCCGCAGGCGCCGGGACCACGGTGACGGTGACCAGGTGGGCCACGTGATCAAGACCGCCGAGCAGCCCACCCAGTGCTTCCGGGTGGACCACGCCAGCGCGGTGCACGGGATCGCCAAGGCCGCCCGCGCCGCCGCCGTGGCGGCCGGGCTGCCGGGGGCGATGCCGGAGCAGGCCGCGGTGATCGCCTCGGAGCTGGGCAGCAACCTGGACAAGCACGCCCGCGACGGGGTGATGGCGGTGCAGCCGCTGCTGCTCGGGCACGGCATCGAGATCCTGGCCGCGGACGCCGGGCCGGGCATGGCCGACCTGGCGCGCTGCCTGGTGGACGGGCACTCCACCACCGGAACGCTCGGCGCCGGGCTTGGCGCCATCCGGCGGATGGCCACCGAGCTGCACCTGCACTCCGAGCCCGGCACGGGCACGGTGGCGGCGGCGCGACTGGTCCACCCGGCCGGAACCTCGTTGCCGCACAAGGACTTCGGTTACGTCCGGGTGCCCGCCGACGGCGAACGGGCCTGCGGCGACGGGCTGGCCTTGCACCGGACGGGCGAGGGCTGGACCGCGTTGCTGGTCGACGGCCTCGGCCACGGACCGGCCGCGGCCGAGGCCGCCGAAGAGGCCGTGCTGACCTTCCGGCGCGACCCCGAGCTGCCACCGGTGCGGCTGCTCACCGCGCTGCACCACCGGCTGCGGCTGACCAGGGGAGCCGCGGCCGCGGTGCTCAGGGTGGCCGGCGCGCGGGCGGAGTTCTGCGGGGTGGGCAACATCCGGGGGCTGGTGCTCGGCGACGGCCCGCGGCGCAGCCTGCTCAGCAGGCCGGGTGTGGTCGGCCTGCACCTGATCACCCCGCAGGTCACCGCCGTCGACCTGAGCCTCGGCGGCACGGTGGTGCTGCACAGCGACGGCTTGGACGCCACGGCGGCGCTGCTGGACACCGTGGGGCCAGTGCGGTTGCCGCCCGCGCTGCTGGCCACCGGGCTGGCCCACCGGCACCGGCAGCTCCGCGACGACGCCACGGTCCTCATCGCCAGGGCGCGGGAAGGAGCCGGATGAACAGGGACACCTCACCCACCCTCGACCTGAGCCAGCTCAAGGCGAGCTTGCGCGCGCGGTGCGCCGAACACGGCGTGCCGGTGGAGACCAGGGCCCGGCTGGTGCTGGCGGTCGCGCTGCTGGCCGGGCCGGTGTTCGCGGCCGGGCAGCCGGTGCGGGTGACCGAGGAGGTCGACCCGAGCGGCCCCCTGCTGGTGATCACCTTGCGGCTGCCGGAGAACACCCCGGTCGCGGGCGCGGACCTGCCGCTGGTGCCCGAGCCCGGCGGCCCCGGCGTGGCGGTGTGGCGGATCCCGGTGCCACAGGTGCCGCCCGCGCCGGACTACCCGGCCGAGACCGCGGCCGAACAGGAGCTGGCCGCCGTGCTGGCCCGCCTCGACGGCCTGGAACGCGAGCAGTGGGAGCTCAAGCACGAGCTGGCCGAGACCAACAGCGGCGTGCTGGCCATGTACGTGCAGCTGGAGGAGCGCGACGAACAGCTGCGCCGCTCGCACGCGCAGATCTTCCAGCAGCTGGAGGACGCGCTGCGCCCGCCGCCGCCGGTGGTGCCGGGCGTGGACCTGGCCGTGCACTACACCCCGGCCGAGGCGGACGCGCCCACCGGCGGCGACCTCTACGACTGGTTCGTGCTGCCCGACGGCAGCCTGCACATCACCGTGGTGGACGCGGTCGGCCACGGCGTGGCCAGTACCCGCAACGCCCTGCACGTCACGCACGCGGTGCGCACGCTGACCCTGGAGGGCTACCCGCTGGGGGAGCTGGTCGAGCGGACCGCGACCGCCCTGCGGATCACCGACCCGCGCCTGATGGCCACCGTGCTGCTGGCCCGCCTCGACCCGCGCACCGGCAGGCTGGAACTGGCCAACGGCAGCCACCCACCGGCCCTGCTGGTGCGCGCCGGCGGCGGCGCCGAGTACCTCACCGTGCCCGGCCGGGGCGTGGGTTTCCCGCTGCCGGGCAGTTTTGAGGTGCGCACCGAGACCCTGGCCGAGGGCGACCTGCTGCTGTTGCACACCGACGGGCTGACCGAATGCCGCGGCGACGCCGAGGAGGGCGAGGCCCGCCTGCTGGCCGCGGCCGAGGCGCACGCGGCGCTGCCGGTGGGGGAGCTGACCGAGACCGTGGTGGCCGGGCTGCGCACCGTGGTCACCCACACCGACGACACCCTGCTGCTGGCCGCCCGCTACCGCCCGGCGCCATCGGCCCGGTGACCGAGGGGGCAGCACACCGGGTCCACTGTTACCTGCCCACGATCTTGCCCGTTCCCGCACAACCACCTACCCGTTGCTGTTCGCCCTGCGGTCCGGGTCGGCGGGAAGTTACCCGCCGCAAGTGTCCACTATGGACGGACCGCGGGACCGTCAGGTGATCGGAAGTCGCAGCCGGAGCTGGAAACCGCCGTCGGCCGTGGGACCCGCGTGGATCCGGCCGTCCAGCAGCGCGGCCCGCTCCTGCAGGCCGATCAGCCCGTGGCGGGCGCTGGGCAGGGTGAGCGCGGGCCGGGTGGGCGGGGTGTTGGTGACGGTGATGGTCAGGTCGGTGTCGTCGTGGCTGAACTCCACCGTGGCCTGTGCGCCCGGGGCGTGCTTGCGCACGTTGGTCAGCGCCTCCTGGATGGTGCGGTAGATGGCCCGCTGCACCGGCGCCTCCACACCGGGCGGCGCGCTGCCGACCAGCCTGGTGTCGATGCCGCTGTTGTCGATGAGGCGTTCCAGGTCGGTCAGCGTGGGCTGGGGCGCGAGCTCGGTGGCCGGGGTGCCGGAGGCGCGCAGCAGGTTGACCATGTGCCGCAGCTCGTCGAGGGTGTTCACCGACAGCGTGCGGATGTGCTCCACCGCCTCCCGCACGGTGGGATCGGGGGTGCTCACCGTGACCACCGCGGCCTGCACCGCGATCAGGCTGACCTGGTGGGAGACGACGTCGTGCATCTCGCGGGCCAGCTGGTTGCGTTCCTTGGTCAGGATCACCTGGGCGTCCAGCTGCCGCTCGTGCTCCCTGGCCTCCTTGACCTCGGCCAGCCGCAGCGCCAGCTCGCGGCGGGTGTGCAGGAACCGGCCGAGCAGGATCGGCGCGCCCGCCGTCATCGTGGAGTAGATGATGTCGAGCACCAGGTCCGGGATCGGGATCGGCATGCCGGGCTCGGAGAGCGGGAAGACCAGGCTGACCGCCGCGGCCAGTCCGCAGCCGCCGAGCAGCCACCAGCTCCGGTGCCGGGCGGCCACCGTGTAGAGGGTGACGATCACCGGGATGATCGCGCCCAGCAGCACCACGGCAGGCAGCGCCAGCACGAAGGCGGGCAGCGGCCAGCGGCGGCGCACCACGAGCACGAGCACGGCGGCGGCGCCGAACGCGGCGGCCGAGCTCGACTCGGTGATCCCGGTGATGGCCGCCTCGACCGCGGCGACCGCCAGCACGGCGGTGTCGGTCAGCCAGCGGGGCAGCCGTGGTGTCATGGTTTTCGCTCCCCGTCGGCGAGCAGTCCGGCGCGCTCGGCCACCAGCGCCGCCTGCACCCTGCTGCCCACCCGCAGCTTGGTCAGGATGGCGCTGACGTGGTCCTTCACCGTGCCGACGCTGACGTGGATCCGGGCGCCGATCTCGGTGTTGGACAGTCCCTCCGCGATCAGCACGAGCACCCCGCGCTCCCGCTCGGTGAGCTGTTCGGCGCGCGCCACGGCCTCGCCGTCCGCGCTGCCACCAAGACGGCCCTCCACCACCGTGCGGGTGACCTTCGAGGAGAGCACCACCCCGCCCGCGGCGAGGGTGCGGACCATCTGGGCGAGCTGAGCGGGCGCGGTGTCCTTGAGGATGAAGCCGGCCGCGCCGGAGCGCAGTGCCGTGACGATGTACTCGTCGGAGTCGAACGTGGTCAGCATGGCGACCACGGGCGGGGGTTTGAGGCCCTGGAGCTGGCGCAGCACGGTGAGCCCGTCCACGTCGGCCATCCGGATGTCCAGCAGCACCACGTCGGGCCGGTGCAGGCTCACCTCGCGCACCGCCCGCTGCCCGGTCGCGGTGGCGACGACCTCGATGTCCCCGGCCGCCTGGAGGATGAGCCGGAAGCCGGAGCGCACCAGCTCCTCGTCGTCCACGACGACCACCCGAATCATGCCACGCTCCTTTGTGGATCCTGTGTCCGTCCAGTGTGGTCACTACCGGCCTCCGGTGGCCACCCGGGGCCGGGCCAGGGCGGCGCGGCAGGCGAGTTTCGGGGGAGGGGCCCGCCCGCCGCGCCGGTTCTTGGGGTGGCTAGGACTGTCTGCGGCCGTAGGTGCCGGCCAGCAGGCTCACGCCACCGGCGGCGAGCCCGATCTGGATGAACAGCTCGATCCAGTCGATGCCCCTGGTGTCACCGACACCGAGCGCGTTGGCGATGACCGTGCCGAGCAACGCCGCGCCGATGCCGATGCCGATGGTCAGCCAGATCGGGATGCGCTGCCTGCCGGGCACGAGCAGCCTGCCCAGCGCGCCGATGAGCAGGCCGACGATGAGTGCGCTGACAATTCCGGAAATGGCCATGGTCGCTCCTTTGTGGTCAGTTGGGTCACTCGTCGTCGCCGCCGAAGATCTCCCCGGCGACCTCGCCGAGCACCACGCCGCCGACCACACCGGCCGCACCGGCGGCGAGCATGCCGCCCATGCCCGGCCCGCGCTGCTGCCGGCCGGGGTGGTCGTGTCCCTGGTGAGCGCCGTAGCCGGGCTGGCCGTACGCCGGCTGGCCGCCGAAAGCCGGGTTGTGCGCCACGGGCTGGCCGCCGAAAGCCGGGTTGTGGCCGCCGTGCCCACCGCCGAAGGCCGGGTTCACCTGGCGGCGCTCGGCGGCCTGGGCGAGCCACCCGGAGATCAGCGAGGCCCAGTCGGTGACCTGCGCTTCCTGGTGCGAGAGCCGGAACTGGCCGAAGGTGTCGCCGCCGGAGGAGAACACGCCGCCGCGCTGGTCGGCGGCCAGCAGGACGCACAGCTCGTGCGGACCGGCCACGAAGGTCAGCTCGACCTCCTCGACCCGGCCCGCGTACTGCGCGGGGGAGGCGAACCGGAGTGTCTGGCGGAAGCCCAGCTCCTGGGCCACGCCGGGCACCCGGCCCGCTTCGACGCCGGTGCCGCGGAAGGAGAACCCGAGCTGCCCGAACGCGTCCAGCACCTTGTTCTGCGCGGGCAGCGGGCCGACCTGCACCGGGTCGAGGTCACCCTTGTCCGGCGCGCCCGCGATCACCAGCTCGGTGCGCACCCCCACGGCCATCCGCGGCAGCGGCGAGCCGCCGACCGCGGTGATCGGCGTCTCCCACGGCAGCGGCAGCTGGAACGGGATGGCGACCAGCTCACCCGCCGGCACGCGCACGCCCTGCCGCACCACCAGCCGGGAGAACTCGGCGGTGCCGCCGTCACCGTGCTCGCCCTCGGCCTCGATGACCAGCGACAGCACCACCTGGCCGATCTCGGCGTCCGAGGAGCCGCCCTGGACGCGCACCTGCCCGGTCACCGCCTGTCCTGGCACGGCGTACGGGGAGTCCAGCACGGTGTCGACGGAGGGGCCACCGATACCGAAGGCGCTCAGCATCCGGTTGAACATGAACAGTCTCCTTCAGGAAGTGTGGAACGGCGCTGACTTCGGTTTCCCGTTGGTGCGCATCGCCTGTGTCATGTGGACCAGCCTCGCTGGCGGCACCGGTCAGCACCATCTGTCAGGCGTCCGGAACAACCCCCCGACTGGCTGGATGACACCCCGCCAGGTGGCGGACTGTCTGATGTGGACAGTGCGGCCAGATCGACATGTCCTGTGGTCCAGCCAGGTGACGGGGTAACGCCAGCCAGGTCGGGGATGGTGAGGCCGGGGGCCGCGAACCCATGCTCGGCAACGGCTTGGCGTGACCAACCGGTGTGACGCGCCGTCAACAAGCGAAAGGTAGCTCAAAATGACCGTCGGACATTCCTCCTGGCGCGAGGTCGCGCACGCGGAGGAATCCGAGTCGATCGGTGATCCGGTGCAGGTCGACGGTCGCCGGATCTGGCGGCTGTTCACGCCCTACCGGTGGCGGCTGGCCAGTGTGATGGGGCTGATCGCGTTCACCTCGGTGGTGGGGATCCTGACCCCGTTCATCGTCAAGGCGATCGTCGACGAGGCGCTGCCGAACAAGGATCTCCAGCTGTTGTTCGTCTTCGTCGGCGCGCTGATCGCGATCGCGGCCGTGGAGGCGGTGGTGAGTGTCCTGCAGACGCTCATCGTGTCGCGGGTCGGTCAGGCCGTCATGCACGACCTGCGCATCGGTGTTTACGGCCACCTGCAACGGATGTCGCTGCGGTTCTTCACCGGCACCCGCACCGGCGAGGTGCAGTCGCGCATCTCCCAGGACATCGGCGGCATGCAGTCCTTCGTGACCAACACCGCGGTGGACCTGACCCGCAGCGCGGCGGTGGTCTGCGTCTCCGTGGTCGCGATGCTGGTCCTGGACTGGCGGCTGGCGCTGTTCTCCTTCCTCGCCCTGCCGTTCTCCATCTGGGTGAACGGGCGGGTCGGCGCGCTGCGCGAGCGGGTGACCACCCGGCAGCAGGAACGACTCGCCGACATGCAGTCCCTGGTCCAGGAGTCGCTGTCGGTCTCCGGCATCGTGCTGAGCAAGACCATGGGCCGCTCCCGGCGGATGGTCGAGCGGTTCACCGGCACCTCGCGGGAGGTCGCCGGTCTGGAGGTCCGCTCCCACACCGCAGGGCAGTGGGAGTACTCGGTGGTCACGCTGCTGATCTCGGCCATGCCCGCGCTGACCTACCTGCTGGGCGGTTTCCTGATGGGCAACACGCCGTCGATCACCATCGGCACCCTGGTCGCGATGATCGCCCTGCAGGAGACGCTGACCTGGCCCCTGGAGGAGATCCTGCGTTCCACCGTGGAGTTCCGGACGGCGCGGGCGCACTTCGCCCGGATCTTCGACTACCAGGACCGCGAGGTCGACATCGTCGAGCGCGCCGACCCGGTAGTGCGCGCCCCGGCCGGCATCCGTGGAGACGTCCGGTTCCACGAGGTCTCCTTCCGCTACGCCGACGCGCCGGAGCCGACCTTGCGGCGGATCGACCTGGACATCCGCGCGGGCACGAAGGTGGCCGTCGTCGGCGGAACCGGTTCGGGCAAGACGACCCTCGGCTACCTGGTCGCCAGGCTCTACGACGTGGACTCCGGAGCGGTCACCATCGACGGCATCGACGTCCGCGACCTGAGTTTCACCGCACTGGCCGGGATGCTCGGGGTTGTCACCCAGGAGCCCTACCTGCTGCACGCGTCGGTGGCGGACAACCTGCGGTTCGGCAAGGAGGACGCCACGGACGCCGAGCTGGTCGAGGCCGCCAAGATCGCGCAGATCCACGAGCTGATCAGCAACCAGCCCGAGGGCTACGACACCGTGGTCGGCGAGCGGGGTTTCCGGTTCTCCGGCGGGGAGAAGCAGCGCATCGCCCTGGCCCGCACTATCCTGCGCAACCCGCCGATCCTGTTGCTGGACGAGGCGACCAGCGCGCTGGACACGCGCACCGAACGCGCGATCACCGAGGCCCTGGACAAGATCATGGCCGACCGCACGGTGATCACGATCGCGCACCGCCTCTCCACCGTGCGCGACGCCGACCAGATCATCGTGCTGGACCGGGGGGAGATCGTCGAACGCGGCACCCACGAGGAGCTGGTGGCACGCGACGGCCACTACGCCGAACTCGTGACCGGGAGCGCTCCCGCACCGGCGTCGTGCGGTGACTAGACTCCGCCCGTGCGCAGCGGGGACACCATTGCTGACCGGTACCGCCTCGAGGAGGCCGTCGGCGAGGGCGGCATGGGGCAGGTGTGGCGGGCGACGGATCTTGAGCTGCGGCGGGAGGTGGCCCTCAAGCTGACCCGCACCGGGGACGGCGAGCAGACCCGGCGGGAAGCGCGGATCGGCGCCGGGGTGCACCACCCCAACGTGATCGCGGTGTTCGACGTGGTGGTGGCGGGCGACCGGCGGTGGCTGGTCACCGAGTACCTGCCCGCCCGCAGCCTGGCCGAGGTCTGCCGCACCGACGGACCCCTGGCGCCGGAGCGGGCGGCGCACATCGGGGCGCAGCTGGCCGGCGCGCTGGCCGCCATGCACGCCAAGGGCATGGTGCACCGGGACGTCAAGCCCGCCAACATCCTGCTCGCCGAGGACGGCACGGCGAAGCTGACCGACCTGGGCATCGCCAGCTGGCACCAGGTCACCCAGACCGGGAGCGCGCTCACTGGCGGGACGCCCGGCTACCTGGCGCCCGAGGTGCTCACCGGGCACCGCGCCACCCCGGCCTCCGACGTCTACGCGCTCGGCGTCACGCTTTCCGCCGCGGTGGAAGGCCATCCGCAGCCCGACCGGCGGTTGACCCTGGCACTGGCGGCGATGACCGACGACCTCCCGGCCCGCCGCCCCAGCGCGACCAAGGCCGCCCGGCTGCTCGGCGGCATCGGCGCGCGCAGGCCGGTCCGGCCCGCCGTGCTGGCCACCGCCCTCGGCCTGGTCGCGGCCGTGGTCGCCGCTGCCGTCCTCTTCTGGCCCGAGGCGCAACCCCAGTCCGGCAACGCGGTCACCGGGTCCAGCGCCCCGGCCGTGCCGGGCAACGGCCAGTCCTCGCTGCTGTTCGGCCTGGGCGACCAGATCAACTCCGCGCTCGCGGCCGAGCTGGTGCGCGAGACCCCGGTCCGGATGCTGACCACCAACTACCACAAGCCGAGCGACCTGCCGAAGTTCCAGGACTGGCGGGACACCCTGGTGGCCAACGCCTACGCCCAGGGCTACGCGCTGCACGTGATCGTCGCCGACTGGGGCTTCGAGGATCCCGAGGTGCCGGTCAACACCAAGTACGGGGTCGGGTGCGGGCGCGGCCATCCGCTCTCCGCCGACTTCCCCCGGCACATGCGCAGCCTCGCGCGCATCTTCGCCGGCCGGGCCGACGGGCCGCCGCTGTACGTCACGGTGTTCCAGGAGGTCAACAAGTTCGCATGCATGAACGGGGTCTACGCCGACGAGCCCCCGACCACGGCCTACTACCGGGCGCTGATGGACCGGTACCTGGAAGTCCGCAACATCATCCGCGAGGAGGCCCCCAACGCGCGCGTCGCGATGGGCTGGGACGCCTGGCAAGCCGAGGACGACCACCCGGCGACCGGCGGCGGGCCGTCGATGTTCGCGCACTTCGCCGAGGTGCTGCGCGCCTCGGACTACCAGGCCGTGCTGGCCAAGGACCCGGAGGGCAACGTGGCCACCATCCGGGAGTGCGTGCGCCGCCTCGGCGAGTACGGCCCGGTCATGGTCGCCGCCTACGGTCCCAGCGACACTCCCCGCGAGATCATGGAACGCGACGTCCGCGAGCTGCTCGCCGAGGAGTCGCTGGCCGAGCTGTCCCGGCACCGCCTGTTCGCCTGGAACTTCAACAACGGGCGCGTGCTGGCCGATGCGGGCCGGCCCGCACTGGACTTCATCAAGGACGTGGTCCGCCGTCGCGGCCGGGAACCGCGGTGACCGCGCCGGCTCGTCATCGCTCGACCGAGGCAGGCGCCGTCCAGCTGGCGAGCAGGTTCATCGCCCGCCGGGACGGCGATCCGTCTTCGGTGGTGTAGATGAACAGGGTGGTGTCCGGGTCGCCGGGCAGCGTGAGGGTCTCGTACTCGACGGTCAGGTCCCCGACGAGCGGGTGGCGCAGCCGTTTTGAGCCGTGCGTGCGCTGGTGCACCCGGTGCTGTTCCCACCACTGGCCGAACTCGCGGCTGTGTTCGCGGAGCTCGGCGACCAGCTCGACGGTCGCCCGGTCCTCGGGGTCGCGGCCGACCTCGAACCGCAGGCTTTCCACCGCGGCCCTGGCCTGGTCCGGCCAGTCCATGAACAGTGATCGGGCGTGCTCGTCGAGGAACATCCAGCGGGCGTAGTTGCGCCGTGCGGCCGGCAGCTGGTCGAAGTCGGCGAACAACGCCTTGGCCATCCGGTTGGCGGCCAGGATATCGGTGCGGCGGCCGAGGATGAGCGCGGGTTCGCCGTCGAGGGCGTCCAGGAGCTGGTAGAGCCCGGGGCGTACGCGCTGCACGCCGCGGGCTGGCTGGCGCACCGGCTTCGCGGTCAGCCCGATGAGGTCTGCCAGGTGGGCGCGCCCGGCGGCGTCGAGTTCGAGCGCGCGGCCGATCGCCGCCACCACCGCCGCGGACGGCACGATGCGCCGCCCCTGCTCCAGCCGGGCGTAGTAGTCGCTCGACACGCCAGCCAGCCGCGCGACCTCCTCGCGGCGCAGACCAGGCACCCGGCGCACCCGTCCGTCCGGCGGCAGACCCGCCCGTGCCGGGTCGACCTGGGCGCGGGCGCGCCGCAGGAAATCGGCGAGTTCGCGATTGGTGTCGGCCACGCGCCCCATTCTCCCGGACAGCACTTCTCCGTGCCTGGCCCTGTGCGTCCTAGGCAGCCGGGTCCGAGGTGCTACAGGGCGCGAGATGAGCGCCGGCAAGGGATTCCGCTCCGGCACGCTTGAGCCAGATCCGAAAGGGGAGCAGACCATGAGCAAGATCCTGATCGTCATGTCCGCCGCCGACACGTGGGAACGCACCGACGGCTCGTCCTACCCGACCGGTTACTGGGCCGAGGAGCTCGCCGCGCCGCACGAGAAGTTCGTCGAGGCCGGCTACACCGTCGACTTCGCCTCACCCGGCGGTGTGCGGCAGCCGCTCGACGAGCACAGCGCCAACCCGGAGATCGCCGGCCCGGACTGCGCCCGGTACGTCAGCTACGCCGAGGAGGCGCTGAGCGCGTTCGGTCCGCTGCTCAAGCTCAGCGAGGTCGACGTCAACGACTACGTCGCGGTGGTGCTGCCCGGCGGCCACGGCCCGGTGGTCGACCTCCACCAGGACGCCGACCTCGGCCGGCTGCTCACCGAGGCGGACGACGCCGGGAAGGTCATCGGCGCGGTCTGCCACGGCCCGGCCGCCCTGCTGTCCGCGGTGGACGAGGAAGGCAGGTGGCTGTTCGCCGGCCGGGAGATGACGGCGTTCACCGATGAGGAGGAGCAGCTGTTCGGCACGGCCGAAGCAGCGCCGTGGCTGCTCGCCGGCAGGCTGCGCGAACTGGGGGCCAAGCACGCCGGTGGGCCCGCCTACCAGGCCTTCACCGTTCGGGACGGGAACCTGTTCACCGGCCAGAACCCGGCCTCCAGCGCCCCGATGGCCGAGGCCATGATCGCCGCCCTCCGCCAGTGACACCACCGCCTGATGACACCGAGTGCTCGACGCGGGACTGAACAAGTGTTTAGTATGCTGTTCATGCGTTCAGTCGACGATCTCACCGCGCGGGCCCGGATCCGGGATGTCGCGCTGGCCCGCTTCGGCGCCGACGGCGTGGCTGGCACGAGCGTGCGCGCGGTGGCCGCGGACGCCGGGGTCTCACCCGCGTTGGTGTTGCACCACTTCGGTTCCAAGGACGGCCTGCGGCAGGCCTGCGACGAGCACGTGCTCGCCCTCATCCGCTCTGGTGGCGAGCAGGCCGATCCCGCCGACCTCGGTGCGCTCACGGAGCTGCTGGAGACCGCGACCCCGGTCCGCCGCTACCTCGGCCGGGCGCTGCTGGACGGCTCGCCGGCCGCGGCCACGGTGTTCGCCGAGATCGTCGAGCGCACCGAGCGGTGGCTGGCCGACGGTGCGGCGCAGGGCTGGGTGCGGCCGACCGAGGATTCGCGGGCGCGGGCGGTGACCTACGTGTCCTGGCTGCTGGCGCCGCTGGTGCTGGGCGAGCAGGTGGGCAGGCTGCTCGGCGGTGACGTCGCCGAGACCGCGACCTCGGTGCGCGGTGCGCGGGCCGGGCTGGAGATGTTGACCCACGGACTGTTCGCCGACGACCGGTGGCTGGCGGCGTTCACCTCGGTGGCCCGGACGCAGCGGCGCCGGTGAAGGCGTTCCTGGTCACCCACGGCACCAGGGGCGACGTGCAGCCCTTCCTCGCCATGGCGGTCGCGTTGCGCGCCGCGGGGCACCAGGCGCGGCTGGCCGCTCCGGCCTCCTTCGCCGCGCAGGCAGCCGAACACGGCGTGGACTTCGTGCCGCTGGACGAGGGCCCGAACCGGCTGCTGGCCGATCCGGCGGCCCGGGAGGCCATCGAGACCGGCTACCGGGGCGTGCGGGGCAAGATCAGCGCGTTGCGCACCCTGCGCCGGATCAAGCCGCTGATGTCGGCGGTGCTGCGTGACCTGGGCCGGTCCGCGTGGCGGGAGGCCGATGTCGTGGTGCACTCCCCGACGCTGCCCGCCCAGCACCTGGCCGAGCTCCTCGATGTGCCCGCCGTGCTGGCGACCCTGCAACCCGGCTGGGTGCCCACCGCGCTGTTCCCGTGCCCGATGGTGCCACTGCCCCGGCTGCCCGCGTCCTTGAACAGGGCCACCTATCTGGCGGTCACGGGCACGCTGCGCGCCCACGCCGGGGTGGCCAACGCCTGGCGCACCGGCGCGCTGGGCCTGCCCGCCAGGCGCGGCGGGCACGACGTCCTGCACGCCGCCGACGGAGCGGATCGCCTTGTCCTGCAAGCGTTCAGCCCGCACGTGGCACGCATCGACCCGGCCTGGCCGGACTCGGTGCGCACCACCGGGTTCTGGTACCTGCCCGCCGCCGCTTCCTGGTCACCGCCGCCACGGCTGAGCCAGTTCCTCGGCGAAGGCCCGCCGCCGGTCTACCTCGGCTTCGGCAGCATGGCCGGTCAGGCCCAGCGCACCGGGACGATCGTGACCGAGGCCGTGCGCCGGGCCGGGGTCCGCGCGGTGCTGGCCACCGGCTGGGGCGGCATCGCCGCCGTCGAGGACTCGCCCGAGGTGCTGGTGATCGAGGCGGCGCCGCACGACTGGCTGTTCCCGCGGATGAGCGCGGTGGTGCACCACGGCGGCGGGGGGACCACCGGCGCGGCGCTGGCCGCCGGGCGGCCGCAGGTGGTGTGCCCGTTCGTGGCCGACCAGCCGCACTGGGCGGAGCGGATGCACGCCGTTGGCGTGGCCCCGGCCCCGGTGCCCCAGCAGCGGCTCAGCGTGGAGAGCCTGACCGCCGCGATCACCGCGGCCGTCCAGGACGGGGACCTGGCCCGGCGGGCCGGGGAGCTCGGCCGGGTGGTCCGTGCCGAGGACGGCGTCACCGCGGCGGTCCGGGCACTCGAAGAACACCTTGCGAACGAAGGGAAGTAGGGAATCTACGGGGAGCGCGCGTGGGTGCTGTGGGAGAACTGCGCCCGCTGACTCAGCCACCCGCCAGATCCTCCAGCACGCGCAGCACCCGCGCGGCCCCGTCCTCGGCCCGCACCCGCTCGCCGAGGACGCGCGCCCGGTCAGCAAAACCGGGTTCGCCGACGGCCCGGCGAATCCGCTCGGCCAGCGCGGGTGCGGTGAGGCGCTTGAACGGCAGCACGCCGGGGCTGATTCCCAGCCGGGCCAGCCTGCCCGCCCAGAACGGCTGGTCGAAGGCGACCGGCACCGGCACCGTGGGCACTCCGGCGCGCAACACGGCGCCGGTGGTGCCCGCCCCGGCGTGCTGCACGAGCGCGGCCATCCGGGGAAACAGCCAGTCGTGCGGGATGTCGCCGACGGTCAGCACATCGTCCCCGGCCGCGGACAACCCGGCCCATCCCGCCTGCACCACCGCGCGCACCCCGGCCTGGCGGGCGGCCTCGACCACAATGCCGGAGAGCCGCTCGCCCTCGCCGGAGGCCATGCTGCCGAGCCCGATGAACACCGGCGGTGCACCGGCGGCGAGGAAGTCGGCCAGTTCCGGGGACGGTCGCCACTCCGGCAGGGTGGGCTGCCACCAGTAACCCGCGACCTCCGCGCCCGGACGCCAGTCAGCCGGTCGCGGCACGATGAGTGGGCTGTAGCCGTGCAGGATCGGCCACCGTTCATCGGCCAGCATCGTGCGCCGGACCCGGCCGATGCCCACCGGTGGCAAGCCGATCTCCCGGCAGAACCGCTTGAAGTCGGCGTCGAACGGGGTTGGCGCGAACAGCACCGGCTTGTGCAGGTTCCGGTTGCCCCAGCGGCCGAAGGAACGGTCACCGAACAGGGGCAGCGGGAAGTCGCCGGTCGGCACGCTCGGCCACAGCTCCAGGCCCACCGTGGGAATCCCCAGCGCCTGACCGGCCAGGTAGCCGTGCATCATCGGCGCCCGCGCCAGCAGCAGCACCTCCGCGCCCGCCGCGGCGGCGAGCACCGCCTGGCCCATGCCGATCATGAACCGCTTGCCGAGCCTGAGCTGGGCCGGGATCGCCCGCAGCGTGGCGCCCGCCTTGGTCCAGCGCTGCCCGTCGGCGGAGGCCATATCGGCCTTCGTGTCCCCCGGCAGCGGCCGGAACGCCAGTCCGGCGCCGGTGACCAGCTCCGCCGAGGACCGCTGGGTGGCCACGGTGACCTCGTGCCCGGCCGCGCGCAGCCGGACCCCCAGGCCGACGAAGGGCGCGACGTCGCCACGGGTGCCCACGGTCATGATCACAACTCGCATCGAGTCCTCCAGGAAAGGTGTGGGGCGAGGAGGGCGGCGCAAGGCCAGGTTCTCCACGCGACGTCGCAGCCGACCACCCAGCCCGCGCGCTGTGCCCGCCCGTCGCGGTCGCCCCGTCGGCGTCCAGTGGTGCACGCGGTTCGGGGCCCGCTAGCCGATCGCGCCCAGTTTGGCCGCGGCCAGTACCGGCCCGGTGAGGAACAGGACGGTCAGCCGTTTGCCGGTGCCACCGATGAGAACCGGGCCGTGGACGATCTCGCGCGGTACTGGCAGCATGACCGGCCGGGTCAGCACGATGGTCTGCCGGCCGCCCGCCGGATCGTCGAACCGGATGGTGAGAGTGCGGCTCCGGACGGTGTCCGCTCGGCCCGGCCGCCAGCCGCTCCGCCGGAGGGCGCGGGCGCGGCGGCGCCACCGGCTGTACCCGATCGCCCCGGCCACGGACAGGGGAGTGCCCAGCACGAAGGCGACGGCCATCGGGATGACGGTCCAGAAGGGGTCGTTGGGCACCCCGGGGGCACCGATCCGTTCCGGGTCGTCGCGGTCGTAGAACACCGTGATCGGGTCGCCTGGGTTCAGGACGGGGCTGCCGTCGTTGAGGTTCATCGAGCGCACCCGTTCGGTCCCGTCGACGGCGAACCGCACCTCGATGGAGTCCGGCACGCCTCTGACGAACCCCTGGCGCACCTCGACCACGACGCCCGGCACGCGCACGCCGGTCGCCTCCAGGCCGGCGGCCCGGTCCTCCAGCGCCGTGGCTCCGGTCATGAAGCCGACGATCAGTGCCAGGCCGGACAGCAGCATCAGGCCACCCCGCAGCCGCAGCCGCCGGACCGCGCGGGTCGCCACCTCCGGCCGCACCCGGTACTCCGACGGCCTGATCAGGTCGTCCAGACCGCGAATCGCGACGGTGTGCAGCCGCAGCCGCCGGATGTCGCTGAGGTCAGCCTCGATCACGCTGGCTCCTGAACACCAGTTCCCGCCGCAGGGCCCAGGCCAGCGCGCTGGCGAAGACGACGATGCCCGCGGCGTCCAGCCAGTGGTTCGCGATGCCGCCATCCGGGAAGACCGCCGCCGGAGTCATCGGTCCGCTGCCGCTGGTGCGGTGGTCTCGGTGTGGCCGGTGGGCAGGGTGTCGGGTGGTTCGATTCGCAGTGCCCTGGCCACCGGCACGTCGGTGGAGGAGTGCAGCACGATCGAGAGCGCGATGGTGATGGCCACCAGGTCGAAAACATGTTCCCCGGCCGGGATTCCGGCCTGTAGCGCGAGCAGGCCGTAGATGACCGAGGCGAAGCCCTTGGGGCCGAACCAGGCCGCGGCGCTGCGTTCCCTGGCCGGCAGCGGAGTGCGCAGCAGGGAGAGCAGCATGGCCGCGGGCCGCACCAGCAGGATCGCCAGCACCGCCACCGCCCAGTCGCCCACGCTCAGGTGGGAGATGCGTTCCGGGGTGATCAACGCGCCGAAGACCAGCAGCGCGGCGAACTTGGTGATCTCCGACAGCAGGTCGCCCAGCGGTTCGAACCGTTCCGCCGCAAGGTGATCCAGGGTGGCCAGGGTCGCCCCGGCGGCGAAGGCGGCCAGGTAGGCGTTGGCGTGGGTCAGGTGGCAGACGGCGAAGACGATCACTCCGGCGGCCAGTGGGCCGAGGGCGTGCAGGCGGGGTTCGGCGGTGAGCAGACGCAGCCGCCAGGCCAGGGCGATCACCGCGGGCACCGCCACACCGATGACCAGGCCCAGACCCAGTTCCAGGCCGATGGTGGCCCAGTTGGCCTCCCGGTTGGCCGCGGTGGCCAGGAAGATCAGCACGAAGGGCAGTGCGAGGCCGTCGTTGAGCCCGGACTCGACGTTGAACAGGCGGCGCAGGCGCAGCGGGACGTCGGTGCGGCCGACGATGGCGGAGGCGAAGACCGGGTCGGTGGGGGAAAGGATCGCGCCGAGCAGCAACGCCGTCGGCCAGTCCAGTCCGGCCAGGTAGTGCGCGGGCACCGCGATGCCGATCATGGTCAGCGGCATGCCCAGGCCGAGTGCGCGACCGGACAGGCGCCAGCCTTCACGGAGTGCGCGCAGGTTGGCCCGGCCGCCGTCGGTGAACAGCACGGTGAACAGGGCGATGTCGGCCAGCACGGTGACCATTGGTGAGTTCGGCGCGATCTCGACCCAGCCGAGGCCGCCCTGGCCGAGCAGGGCTCCGGCGAGCAGGAACAGCAACGCGGTGGACAGGATCGTGCGCGCGGCGACCCCGGAGAGGGACACACTGATCAACAGCACCACACCGAAGGCGAGTACCAGCGCCATGCGGAAACCCCAGTCTCCTTGATCCGCCGTCCCGTTGTCGGGGGCGGATGCCGACCAGACTTCCCGGCGCACCGCGCGCAAAGATGCCGTAAACGCGCCCGAAGAGCAAACCGGCCGGGCCCCGCTCACTCCAGCGCGCGCAGCATCTCCTGCTCCAGGATGGGGGACAGCGTGGTCATGAAGCTCGCGGTGGTGTGGTTGTTGTCCATGTACACCAGCACATTGCCCACCGCGGGCGGGCACACCTCGGCGGTGCAGTAGTAGTCGCTGAAGTCCAGGAACGAGACGTTCCCGGGCACCTCCGGCAGCTGGCTGTAGGGCGGCACGGCCGGCAGGATCGTCTCGCGCGGGGTGGCGCACTCCGGCGCGTCGGCGCCGTGCTCGAAGGCGCAGAGCGCGGGGGAGTGGCCGTACCGCGGGTTGTCGCGCACCGCCAGCACCCGGATGCCGGCCGTGGCCAGCTTCTGCCACTGGGCCACGAACCCCGGCGGGGTCTGTTCGGACAGACCGACCCGCACGTCCCGGGAGGCCAGCGTCAGCACCGCGTCTGGCCGCAGTTCGACGATCTCCTCGGCCGCGGCGGCGTTCCAGTCGATGCAGGGCTGGTCGCCGGGCATGGCGTCGGCGTCGGCGGAGAACGGGCACAGCCCTTTGAGCATGGCGATGATCTGCCAGTTGTGTCGTTGGGCGATTGGGCGGACCGCGGCGAGGTACTGCTGCATGTGCGAGTCGCCGATCACCACGACCCGCCGGGCCGGTTCGTGCTCGGTGGCCGAGGAGCAGACCTCCAGGTCCTGGTTGCGGGCCGAGCGGACGCAGTCCATGTCGTCGGTGGTGGCCCAGTCCTGTTCCAGCGCGATCCGCGGCGGCAGCAACTCGGCTTCCTCGCGGCCCTGGTACTGGAACCCGGGGCTGTGCGCCAGGGCGCCGGGGTGGTCCTGGTCACCGGGCTGGGCGGCCGGGGCGGCCGCGTTCAGGCTCACCACCTGCCAGCCCGCGGCCAGCACGAGCACCGGGACGGTCAGCAGCGCGGCCAATCGGTAGGCGCCCCACCGTGTTCCGGTGACCAGGCGAATCCCGCGTGCGGGCTGCTCCACGAACCGGTGGGTGAGCGCGGCGAGCAGCAGCGACAGCGCGACGATGCCCAGTCCTTCCCGCCAGCCGACCTGGGGCAGGTCCTGGTGCACCAGGTAGAGCACCAGCACCGGCCAGTGCCACAGGTACAGCGTGTAGCTGAGGTCGCCCAGGTAGGTCAGCGGCCGCGAGCCCAGCCACCGGTCCGCGCCTACCCGGCTGCCGGTGGTGCCCGCGATGAGCACCAGCGCGGCCGAGACGGTCGGCCACAGCGCCCCGTAACCGGGGAAGATGCTGCCCACGTTGAGCACCACCCCGCAGGAGAGCAGCCCCAGCACCCCAAGCCAGCCCAGCACGATCCGGATGCCGCGGGAGAGCACGATCGCCTCGATGCCCAGGGCCAGCAGGCCGCCGAGGGCGAACTCCCAGACCCGGGTCAGGGAGTGGAAGTAGGCCAATGGCTGGTCGGCGGCGGTCAGCGCCACCGAGTACACCAGCGACGCCCCGCCGATGACCGCCAGCGCCCCGGCCAGGTAGCGGCGCAGTTCGCGCCCGTTCTGCAGGGCGACCAGGGCGAGCAGACCGATCAGCAACGGCCACACCAGGTAGAACTGCCCCTGGATGGACAGCGACCAGAAGTGCTGGGCCACGCTGGCGACGTTGTTCTGCGCGAAGTAGTCCACCGAGTCCGTGGCCAGCTGCCAGTTCTCCAGGAACAACGCGGCCGCGACGATCTCGCGGATGGTCTGGAACCAGCGGTCCTGCGGCAGGATCAGCATCCCCGCCACCGCGGTGACCACCAGGACGACCGAGGCCGCGGGCACCAGGCGGACCAGCATGCGGCCCCACAGCGGCCGGAACCGGATCCCACCCCGTTCCACGGCCCGCACCAACTGCCCGGTGACCAGGAACCCGGAGAGCAGGAAGAAGACGTCCACGCCGCCGGAGACCCGGTTCAGCCACACGTGGTACACCACGACCAGCCCGACCGCCAACGCGCGCAGGCCCTGTAACTCAGCTCGGTAGCGAGACGGAGCTGCCCCACGGGAGACTGCGGCCGAACCGGCTGAGGGCACCGCGGCGGGGACTCCGGACATGCGAGACATTCTGCCGTGAGAACCGGTTCGGAGCTGAACCGACCATCAGGTGACCCCGGCGCCGGTCAGGCGATCCGGTGCAGGTCGCTGGAGCAGATGGTGCCGCGCAGCGGCTCGCCCCCGGCGAAGCGCGCGACCTCGGCCACGGTGAACTCGCCCAAGCGGCGCAGCTCGTGTCCCTGTGAACCGGCCAGGTGCGGGGTGACGAGCACGTTCGGCAGCCGCAGCAGCGGGTGGCCGGGCGGCAGCGGGTCGGGATCGGTCACGTCGAGCACGGCGTCGAGGCGGCCGGTCGCGCAGTGGCGGGCGAGGGCGGCGGTGTCCACCAGGGATCCGCGCGCGGTGTTGACGAGGGTCGCGCCGTCCTGCAGCAGGGCGAGCCGCCGGGCGTCGAGCAGGTGGTGGGTCTCCGGCAGCGCCGGCGCGTGGACGGAGACCAGTTCGCTGCGGCGGCACAGCTCGTCCACACCGACCAGTTCCGCGCCGAGTGCGCCGGCTTCCTGGGCGGTGACATAGGGATCGGCGAGCAGGAGCCGGACGTTGTGCGCACGCAGCCGGTCCAGTACGAGCCGGCCGGTCCGCGAGGCGCCGATGATCCCGATCGTGCGGTCGAAAAGCCCGGTGCCGGCACCCGAACGCCAGTCACCTGCCGTGCGGTCGTGTGCGTACCAGTTGGCCCGGGTGAACACTCGTTTCGCCGCGAAGACGAGGGCGGCCACCGTGTACTCGGCGACCGGCACCGCGTTCGCCTGTGCGGCCGAGGAGACGGTGACGCCGTGGGCGAAGACCGCGGGGTCGACATGTCCTTTCACCGACCCGGCCGCGTGGATCACGGCGCGCAGCCGCGGCGCGGTGGCCAGCACGGCACTGTCGATGCGCGGGCACCCCCAGCCGGTCACCAGCACGTCCACTTCGCGCAGCACGGACGCGGCTTCCGTCGTCTGGAAGGACGTGAGGGCCGGACCCGGCGCCAGCCGCACCAGGGTGCGCAGCCGGGCCAGCAGGTCCGAGGGGAACAGGTCCGGCAGCGCCCAGGGCTGCATGGCGAGTACCGCGACAGGCCGTTCCGGCACGGATGGATCCCCCTCCGGGAGGCATTGGTGAGGTAAAACGGTTACTACGGCAAATGCGCTGGTTCTACAAGGATATGGCATCCACCGTTGACCCAAGGGATGTAACCGTTTTATCTTCGGGTCACCGTGTGCTGGTCGAGGGCGATCACAACGATGGGAGGGCACCGAGGGTGAGTGCGGTCGAACCGGAGCGCCCATCCCGCCAGGTGCCCCGCGCCAGGGAACGGGGACACCGCAGGCGGATCCGCCGGGACTGGGCGCTGCTGGTCGTGATGGCGCCCGGCATGCTGTACTTCCTGATCTTCCATTACGGCGCGCTGTTCGGGAACGCGCTGGCCTTCCTCGACTACGTGCCGTTCCTGGGCATTGTGGACAGCACGTGGGCCGGACTGGCCAACTTCCGGCAGATGCTCGGCGATCCACATTTCTGGAACGCGGTCGCGAACACGATCATGATCGCCGCTCTCCAACTGGTGTTCTTCTTCCCGGCTCCGCTGGCCCTGGCGCTGCTGCTGCACAGCCTGGTCGGCTCGACCGTCAAGCGGTTCGTGCAGAGCGTGGTCTACCTGCCGCACTTCCTGTCCTGGGTGGTCGTCGTGGCGCTGTTCCAGCACATGCTCGGCGGAGCCGGAGTGGTCAACGGCTGGCTGGGCGAGCTGGGCCTCGGGGCGGTCCACGTCATCGGCAACCCGGAGGCGTACAAGCCGCTGGTGGTCGTGCAGCTGATCTGGAAGGAGTGCGGCTGGGCCACGATCATCTTCTTGGCCGCACTGTCCCAAGTGGACGATCAGCAGTACGAGGCGGCGGCACTGGACGGTGCCGGCTGGTGGCGCAGGCTCTGGCACGTGACGCTGCCGGGTATCCGCCCGGTGCTCGTGCTGCTGCTGGTGCTGCGGCTCGGCGAGTTCCTGGAAGTCGGCTTCGAGCAGTTCTTCCTGCAACGGCAGGCGGTCGGGCCGGAGGCGGGCGAGGTACTCGACACGTTCGTGTACTTCACCGGGTTCGCCAACGGCGAGTTCGGTTACGCGGCCGCCGCCGGGCTGTTCAAGGGGCTCATCGGCGTGGCGCTGGTGTACACGGCCAACAAGGTCGCGCATCGGCTCGGTGAACAGGGGGTGTACCGGCGTTGAGGGCGAAATATCCGGCGTGGCAGGGCAGGCCCGGGCCTGCCCTGAGGCTGGCGAAGGCGGTGGCGCTCACCGTCGTCGTGCTGCTCGTGCTGTTTCCACTGTGGACGGTCGTGGCGACGAGCCTGGCCTCCGCCCAGGACGTGGTCGCCAACGGCGGCTGGGTGATCTGGCCGGAGCGGTTCACCTTCGGCGCGTACTCGGAGATCCTGGCGGGCGGAGTGGTGACGCGGGCGCTGCTGGTCAGCGCGGGCGTCACGGTGATCGGCACGGCACTCAGCCTGGCCTGCACGGTGTGCCTGGCGTACGCGCTGTCACGGCCGCACGTCTACGGCGGCCGGCCGATGTTGCTACTGATCCTGTTCACGTTCCTTTTTCCGCCAGGGATGATCCCGCTGTTCCTGGTGGTGCGCACCACCGGCCTGTTCGACTCCTACGCCGCGTTGATCCTGCCGTTCCTGATCAACGTGTTCAACCTGGTCGTGCTGCGGGGCTTCTTCCAGTCCATCCCGGCCGAACTGCTGGAGGCCGCTCGTATCGACGGCGCGGGCGAGCTGACCATGCTGTGGCGGATCGTGCTGCCGCTGTCCAAGGCGGTGCTGGCGGTGGTGAGCCTGTTCTACGCGGTCGCCTACTGGAACCGCTTCTTCGAAGCCATCATCTACTTCAACGACCAGACGAAGTGGCCGATCGGCACGGTGCTGCGCCAGTACGTCACCGGCGGAGCCGACCTCACCGGTGAGTCGACGGTCGCCTCCGCGCCGCAGTCGACACAGATGGCGGTGGTGGTCCTGGCCGTCGCGCCCATCGTGTGCGTCTATCCGTTGCTCCAACGCTATTTCGTCAAAGGCGTGCTCACCGGCGCGGTCAAGGCCTGAGCCAACTTTCGAGAGGAAGGAGCCACGCATGTCTGCTCACCTCAGCCGACGGTCGTTGCTGAAGCTCGCCGGTGCCGGCGCGCTTGCCACCGTGGCCGGACCCGCGCTCGCCGGCTGCGGCACCGGAGCCACCGGCAACGTCGGCAACGCGGGCAAGGACGTGGTGCCGTGGCCCACCCACGTGCCGTTCCCCGGCCCGGCGCCGGATGCGCCCGGCGACACCTCCGGCGTGCAGCCGCTGTACCTGAACTACCCGCAGAACCTCGTCCGGTCGGTGCCGGAAGCACCGGGGGACGGCTCGGACGTCACCGCGATGGTCGTCACCTACGGCGCCCCGCCCAAGCCGTTGGTGAGCAACCAGTTCTGGCAGGCGATCAACAAGGCGCTGAACGTCAACCTCAAGGTCGTGGTCGTCCCGGACGCCGAGTACGGCCAGAAGATGGCCACGCTCATGGCCTCCGGTGACGACCTGCCCGACATCATCATGTTCAGCAACCTCCAGCTGCCGCGCTCGCACGAGTTCGTCCAGACCCGGTGCGCCGACCTGTCCGAGTTCGTCGGCGGCGACGCGGTCAAGGACTACCCGAGCCTGGCCAACATCCCCACCTACGCCTGGCAGAGCATGGGCCGCATCGGCGGCCGGATCTACGGGGTGCCGCTGGAGCGCCCGAAGCCGGGCAACAGCCTCTACGTCAACCGCACGGCGTTCCAGCAGGCCGGTGTCCCCCGGGAGTGGGGCACGGAGGAGTTCGTGGCCGCGATGACCGGGACCTCGGGCGGCAGGCGGTGGGGGATCGGTGGCTCCAAGAGCCTTTTCGGCGGCTTCGGCTCGATCGCCTACCACGCGGGCTCGCTCGGTGCGCCGAACGCCTGGCAGCTGCGCGACGGCCAGTTCGTCAGCACCCTCACCACACCTCAGTTCGAGGAGGCGCTCGGTGTGCTGCGTCGGCTGGCCGAGAAGGGCGCCTACCACCCGGACAGCCTCACGATCAGCGCGACCGACCTGAAGACCTTCTGGTACAACGGCTCGGTGCTCTCGCTCACCGACGGTTTCGGTGCGGTGGCGATGGAGACGATGGACGGCATCAACCGCCGGTTCGAGTTCGACCTCGCCCGCCCGTACGGGCCGAACGCGACACCGTGGCAGGGCACCGGCATCTTCGGCTACGTCACGTTCAAGAAGGCCGGCGCCGACCGGATCAAGCTGCTGCTGCGCGTCTCCAACTACCTCAGCGCGCCGTTCGGCACCGCCGAGTACGAGCTGGTCAACTACGGCGTGGAGGGCGTGCACTTCACCAAGGACTCCGGCGTGGTCAGGACCACCGAGCTGTACAAGGTGGAGAACAGCGTCAACCTGCCGGTCAAGTACCTCGGGGTCGCGCCGGCCGTGCTGCACCTGCCCGGTTACCCGGAGGCGGCCAAGGCCGTGCACGAGTGGGAGAAGGCGGTGCTGCCGAGGAGCGTGGCCGACCCGGAGACGGGGCTGCGGTCCGCGACCCGCACCAGCAAGGGCGCCGAGCTGACCAGGATCGTCGGCGACGCGATCGGAGCCATCGTGTTCGGTCGCAAGCCGGTGTCCGCCTGGAAGGACGCGGTCGCCCAGTGGCGGCAGGCCGGCGGTGACAAGGTGGCCGAGGAGCTGGCCAAGGAGAACGCCGCCAGGTAGGTCCGCCAGGACGGCGTCAGGAGACGCGGGGGCGGACCGAGTCGCGGATCACCAGGTGCGTGCCGAGGACGACGCGCGGAGGTGTGCCGCCGCGTGCCTCGTGCTCCAGAGCGAGGCGTACGGCGGTGCGGCCGATCTCCTCGTGCGGCAGGTGCACGGTGGTCAGGTTGAGGTCGAGCGAGGGCTGGAGGTCGTCGAATCCCACCATCGACACGTCCTCGGGCACGCTGAGCCCGTGCTCGGCCAGTGCCCGGCAGGCGCCGCCGGCGATGAGGTCGTTGAGGGCGAAGACCGCGGTGAAGTCGAGCGGACCGGTGGCCAGCCGCTCCGTCATCATCCGGTAACCCTCGTGCCACTCCATCGCACTGCCCTCGACCTCCAGCGCCGGGTCGTGCGGCACCCGGTGCGCGGTCAGCGCCTGGCGGTACCCGGCCACCCGGCCTTCGGCCGTGGTGTAGCCGGGACGGTGGCCGAGGCACAGGATCCGCTCGTGTCCCGCGGACAGCAGGTGGCTGGTCGCCGCGAACGCGCCACCGGTGTTGTCGTACTCCACCACGACCGCGGGCACATCGGGACCCAGCGACGGGCGGCCGCACAGCACCAGCCGGGAACCGATCGCGGCCAGGGCGTGCGCGTACTGGCTCATGCGCTGCCGGTACTTCTCGTCGGCCACCACGTTGCCGACCAGGATGACCGCCTCGGCGTGCTGCTCCCGCATGAACTTCACCATGGCGAGCTCACGCTCGGGATCGCCGCCGGTCGTGCCGATCAGGCACAGCCGGCCCTCGACGGCGGTCTGGGCCTCCACGCCCTGGGCGACGTGCGCGTAGTGCGGTGAGACCACCGAGTTGAGCACGATGGCGACGCTCTTGGCGGAGCTGCCGGCCAGGGCACGGGCGTGGGCATTGGCCACGTAGTCCAGTTCCTCCACCGCGCGCAGGACCCGCTTGCGGGTGGCGGGGGAGGCCGGGTAGTCGCCGCTGAGGATCCGGGAGACCGTGGCGACGGACACCCCGGCCCGCTCCGCCACCTCGCGGATCGTGGACCGCCGTCGGCCGTCCGCTGGTTCGCTCGCCCGTCGTGTCATGGTCCACCGGCCCTTCCCGGCACCGCAGCACCGGGAGCGTTGTTTCAGGAAACGGTTACTGAACCAGTTATACCCCAGTGCCGCTGGTGTCGTTCGCAGGCCAGCCGCGCTGGGCTCCGGCTTGACGCGACGAACGTCCAGTTTTGTCAAGTCAGAACACGGCGGCGGATATTGACTTGATCAAGAACTCCTTGGTTCGCTGCTCAGCGATAGTAAACGTTTTAACATCACCTCTGGTGGAGGGCGACGATGCCCGAACTGTCCCGCCGTGCGCTGCTGCTCGGCGCCGCGATCACCGGTGCGGCCAGCGGTCTGCGCGCACCCTGGCAGGCCGCCACCGCACCGGGCGGTGAGCCACCCGCGCCGATCCCCGCGGCGGAAGCGGGGGTGTCCCTGCGCTGGCTGGAAAGCGAGGCACCCCAGGCCGTTGTCGGCACCACCTGGGGAGTGCCGTGGCCACGGGGCTCCCTGCCCGTGGGCAGCGAGCTGTCCCTGACCACCGCGACCGGCCAGGCCGTGCCGGTGCAGTCCTGGCCGATCGGGTTCTGGCCGGACGGCACGGTCAAGTGGACCGCGCACGCGATCGGCACGGAGGTCAGGCCCGCGCGGGAGTATCTGCTGCGCAAGGGAAAGCCCGCGGCGCCCACGGCCCCGTTGCGGATCACCGAGAACGACGCGGCGATCGAGGTCGACACCGGCGTCATCCGCTGCCGGATCGCCCGCCGCGGGCGGGTCCTGGTGCCCTCGATCTCCAGGGGGGACCGGACCATCGCCACCGGCGGCACGCTGGTCTGCCTGCGCAAGGACACCGCGGACGACGCGCCCGAGGTGGTGCGCACCGAGCGGTTCACCGCCGAGATCCGGGCGGTGACCGTCGAACAACGTGGCCCGGTCCGCGCTGTGGTGCGGGTCGAGGGAGCGCACCGCGCCGACCGGGGCCGCCGGGAGTGGCTGCCCTTCACCATCCGGCTGTACCTCTACGCCGGCAGCGACGGCATCCGGATGGTGCACACCTTCATCTTCGACGGCGACGAGAAGAAGGACTTCATCGCCGGCCTCGGCGTCCGCTTCCAGGTGCCGATGACCGACCAGCCGCACGACCGGCACGTGCGGTTCGCCGGGGACGGCGACGGCGTGCTCAGCGAGGCCGTCCGGGGCATCACCGGTCTGCGCCGCGACCCCGGCGCGGCGGTGCGGCAGGCGCAGGTCGCCGGACGGGCGACCCCTGCACTGTCCACTTGGGACACCCGGGTGAGTGGCCGGCTCTCGTACGTCCCGGCCTGGGGAGACTACAGCCTGCGGCAGTTGTCCGACGGCTGCTTCGACATCCGCAAGCGCACCCGCGCCGGCCACGGCTGGATCCAGGTGGACTCCGGCCGCCGGGCCGCCGGCCTGGGCTACGTCGGCGGGATCAGCGGCGGGTTCGCCTTCGGCATGCGCGACTTCTGGCAGCTGCACCCCGCGCAGCTGGACATCCGCGGCGCGGCCGGGGCGGCCGCGGAGGTGACGGTCTGGCTCTACTCGCCCGAGGCCACTCCGATGGACCTGCGCTTCTACCACGACGGGATGGGCCAGGACACCTACCCCGAACAGCTGGAAGGGCTGGAGATCACCTACGAGGACTACGAACCCGGCTTCGGCACGCCGTACGGGATCGCCCGCACCACCGAGCTGTCGTTCTGGGCACTGGGGGCCACGCCGTCGGCCGAGCGGTTCGCCCAGCTGGCCGCGGCCACCCGCACGCCACCGTTGATCGTCGCCCCACCGGCGCACCTGCACAGCGCCGGCGTCTTCGGCGACTGGAGCCCGGTCGACCGCGGCACCCCGGCACGGCGGGAGATCGAGGACCGGCTGGACTTCCTCTTCGACCACCACCGCGACCAGGTCGAGCAGCGCGGCTGGTACGGGTTCTGGAACTACGGCGACATCATGCACAGCTACGACCCGGACCGGCACGTGTGGCGCTACGACATCGGCGGGTACGCCTGGGACAACTCGGAACTCTCGCCGGATCTGTGGCTGTGGTACCAGTACCTGCGATCCGGGCGCGCCGAGGTGTTCCGGTTCGCCGAGGCGATGACCCGGCACACCGGCGAGGTGGACGTCTACCACCTGGGCAAGTGGCGCGACCTCGGCACCCGGCACGGTGTGCAGCACTGGGCCGACAGCGCCAAGCAGCTGCGCATCAGCACCGCCGCGTACCGCCGGATCTTCTACTTCCTCACCGCCGACGAGCGGGTTGGCGACCTGATGCGCGACCTCGTCGACGGCGACCGCACGTTCCTCGTCCTGGATCCGATCCGCAAGATCCGGTCCGAGCCGTACGAACCGGATCCGCACGCGCTGTCGGTCTCCCTCGGCACCGACTGGAGCGGTCTGGCCGCCGCCTTCCTCACCGAGTGGGAGCGCGGCGGGGACCCGGTCGCGCTGCGCAAGCTGCTGGCCGGCGCGCGCAGCATCGGGGCGCTGCCCAATGGCTTCGTCCAGGGCAGCGGACTCTACGACCTGGACACCGGAGCCTTCGCACCGGCGAAACCGGCCGTCTCCGTCGGCGCGCTCGGCGCGGTGTTCGGCCTGGTCGAGATCTGTAGCGAGCTCGTCGGCCTGCTCGACATCCCGGAGTTCACCCGTGCCTGGTTGCAGTACTGCCGGCTGTACAACGCCACGGCCGAGGAGCAGAAGGCCGAGACCGGTCAGTCCTTCGGCAGCCTGAACCTGCGGCAGGCCCACTCCCGGCTCACCGCGTTCGCCGCGGCGAAGACCGGCGACGCCACGCTGGCCGCCAGGGCGTGGCAGGAGTTCCACGCGGGCCACGCGGGCTATCCACGCAACGCTCCCTGGCGCTCGGTGCGGGTCGAAGGCCCGGCCGTGCTCAAACCGGTGGACGAGGCGAGCTTCGTCTCCACCAACGCCAGCGCACAGTACGGCCTGGCCGCGATCCAGTGCCTGGCGCTGGTCGGCGATCACCTGCCCTGACCCCGCACCCCTGCCCCCGCCCTGACCCTGCACAGGGAGGATTCATGAAACTGTCCACAAAGGTCTCGACAGCCGTGGCCGTGGTCGTCCTGCTGTCCCCGACAGCGGCTGCCACGGTCAATGCGGCGCCGCCGGACGGCGTCGTGGCGGCGGCCGCCAGACCGATGGAGAACCTCGGCCGCGGCGTCGTGGCCGTGCGGTCGAGCAACAGCGCTGTGCTGGTCTCCTGGCGGCTGCTGGGGCTCGACCCGGACGGCATCGGGTTCAACGTGTACCGCTCCACTGCCGGCGGCCAAGAGGTCAAGCTCAACTCCGCGGTGCTGACCGGAGGCGCCAACTTCACCGACTCGACCGCGGACCTGGCCCGGTCGAACAGCTACCGGGTGCGACCCGTGGTCAACGGCGCGGAACAGCCACCGAGCGGCGCCGTCACCCTGACCGCCAACCACGCCGTCGAGCCGGTCGTCCGCGTGCCGCTGCGCGCCGGCGGACCGGTGAAGTTCGTCTGGGTCGGCGACCTCGACGGCGACGGCGAGTACGACTACGTCCTGGATCGCCAGACCTCGCCGCAGACACTCGAGGCATACCGGCGCGACGGGCAGTTCCTCTGGTCGGTCAACCTGGGACCGAACAGCACCAACCAGAACAACATCGAGGGCGGGTCGTCCACGATCAACGTCGGTCACAACGACGGCGTCACCGTCTACGACTTCGACGGCGACGGCCGCGCCGAGGTCGCGGTGCGGATCGCCAACGGCGTCCGCTTCGGCAACGGCGCCACGTTCACCAACAGCGACAACAACCGCCAGTTCATCGCGATCCTGGACGGCATGACCGGCGCGCCCCGCGCCATGGCTCCGGTGCCGGCGGACCACCTGCGCGACGGCCCGATGTACGCCCGGTTCGGCGTGGGCCACCTCGACGGCTCGCGGCCCAGCCTGGTCGCCTTCATGAAGAACCGGATCGGCAACGGGGCGTTCAACCTCATGATGGGCGCCTGGCAGTTCACCGGCCAGTCGCTGACCCAGCAGTGGAAGTGGTTGCGCGGCAACCAGAACACACCCGACGGGCACAACACCCGCGTCATCGACGTCAACGGAGACGGCACCCTGCGGTACTCCCTTGGCCCGGCGGGCGTCGTGCACGGTGACCGCTTCCACATCGCCAAGATGGACCCCAGCCGTCCAGGCCTACAGGGCTATGGCGTCCAGCAGAACAACCCCAGCGGTCTGCGCGAGTACTACTACGACGCCGGCAACGGCGCCATCATCTGGCGACACTCCGCCTCCGGCACCGCCGACGTGGGACGCGGCATGGCAGGCGACATCGACCCGCGGTTCCCCGGCATGGAGGTCTGGTCCTTCTCCGGCCTCTACAACGCACCCGCCAACCGCCTCACCGAACCGAACACCGCACTGCGGCCGTGGCCGCAACTGGGCCTGTGGTGGGACGGCGACCTGACGATGGAACTGCTCAACGACGGCAAGTTCGAGAAGTGGGACCCGGACAACCCCACGCCCACCAACGGCCTGCGGCGGCTGCTCACCACTTCGAGCTACGGCGCGGTCGACGCGAGCCAGGACGTCCAGCCCACCTTCTACGGCGACATCCTCGGCGACTGGCGCGAGGAAGCCGTCTACACCAACGCGCGGCACAACGAGCTGATCATCTTCACCACCAACCACCCCACGAGCACAAGGCTGTACACGCTGGCGCACAACCCCGCCTACCGCAACGCCATGACGCTCAAGGGGTACCTGCAGTCCCACCACGTCGACTACTTCCTCGGCGCCGGCATGAGCCGTCCGCCCAGGCCGAACATCACTTACCCAGGCAGGTGACGCTGTGCGAACGGCGAAGTTCATGACCCGTGCCCTCCTGCTCCCGGTGATCACCGCGGCCCCGCTTGTGCTGGTCGCCGGCCCGGCATCCGCGAGCGGTGCGGCGGCCGGGAACGTCTACTACGTGGCCCCGAACGGCAATGACGCCGCAGCGGGCACCCAGGCCGCCCCGTGGGCATCGATCGCTCGTGCGCAAACCTTTGCCAAGGCGGGTGACACGGTGTACTTCCGCGGCGGCAGGTACGCCTACACCCGCGCGAACAGCGCCTGCGCGAGCCAGACCGCCAGAGTCGACGCGATCGCCCTGAACAAGAGCGGCAGCTCGGGCAACCCGATCCGCTACTTCGCCCACCCGGGTGAGAAGCCGGTCTTCGACTTCTCGCGCATGACGGACAACTGCCGCATCAAGGGCTTCAGCGTCACCGGCAACTGGATCCACCTCAAAGGACTGGAGGTCACCGGCGTACCGCAGAACAACAACCGGAACGCCGAGTCCTGGGGGCTCTGGATCTCCGGCAGCAACAACACCTTCGAGCAGATCAACACCCACCACCACATGGGCACCGGCCTGTTCATCAGCGGTGGGGGCGGCAACCTCGTCCTCAACTCGGACTCGCATGACAACTACGACCTGCGCAGCAGTGACAAGCCAGGCGAGAACGCCGACGGGTTCGGTTCGCACTACACGCCGGCCGGCCGCCCCGCGAACGTGTTCCGGGGTTGCCGCGCGTGGTGGAACGCCGATGACGGGTTCGACCTCATCTCCACCTACTCGCCCGTGCTCATCGAGAGTTCGTGGGCCTGGCGCAACGGGTACGTGCCGGGGACGACGACGAGTGCGGGCAACGGAGCCGGTTTCAAGGTGGGTGGCTTCGGCCGCGAGTACGACGCCGGGGCGGTGAAGCACACCGTCCGCTTCTCCGTGGCGTTCCTCAACAAGGCGGCGGGTTTCTACTCCAACCACCACCCGGTGGCCAACGACTACTTCAACAACACCAGCTATGGGAACCGCCCCGACTTCGACATGCGGGGAATCAACTCCAGCGGTGCTTCCGTGGGCCGGGGCAACCTGCGCAACAACATCGCCTACACCGGCACGCTGCTGGCGAACATGAACGGCACGACGGCTTCGCACAACTCCTGGAGCCTCGGCGTTCCGTTGTCGGACGCGCAGTTCCGGAGCGTGTCGACCGCCGGCTGGGACGTGGCCCGGCAAGCCGACGGCAGCCTGCCCGTGCTGCCACATCTCCGCCTTGCGGCCGGCAGCGCCCTGGCCGACAAGGGCACCAACGTGGGACTGCCCTTCAGCGGGAGTGCGCCGGATCTCGGCGCCTTCGAGAACGATGGAAGGTGACATCTTGAGGCAAACATCGCGTGTCGCTTCGAAGTACTGGAAGTTGTCCGCCACCGCACTGTTGTCCGTGGTGCTGGCGGTTCCGCTCATCGCGAGCACCGCTGTGGCGGAGGCGCCGGCGGCCCAGACACAGGCAAGCCAGCTATCGGCGACAGAAATCCAGGACCAGGACGCCGCGGCCGGACCGGCGGTGGAACGCGGCCTTGAGTTCCTGGTCTCCGACTATCAGACCCGCGTTCCGTCGAAGTACACGGCTGACTCCTGGGCGCCCTTCGCCAAGGCGTTGACCACCGCGGCCGGTGTCGCGGGCAACCGGTCGGCCACTACCTCGGAGGTCGCCAGCGCGAAGACGGCGCTGATGACCGCCGCCGCCGAGCTGAAGTCCGTTGACGAGGGCACGTTCCAGACGATCACGAACAACACCTTCTGGAACGACACCAGCGGCAACCCGATCTACTCGCAGGGCGGCGGCGTCTTCAAGTTCGGTGACACCTACTACTGGTACGGCGTGCACTACGCCGGCGCCGAGCTCTACCGGGCCAACCCGACCAGGAAGTACGACGGCGACGTCAGGTTCGTCTCGATCCCCGTGTACTCCTCGAAGGACCTGGTGAACTGGAAGTTCGAGAACCGGGTCGCCACGCGTGCCACCGGCGTCGGCAGCGGCGCCAACATGGGTGGTGCGGGCTGGGTCGGGCGGCTCGGTGTCACGTACAACGAGAACACCGGCAAGTACGTGCTGGCCACGCAGATGTGGCACACCGGCCGGGGCGGGCACGGCGTTCTGCTGCTGCAGGGCGACTCGCCGACCGACACCTTCGACTACGGCTACTTCCAGACCCAGATCACCAACTCGCCCACCACGGGCACCGGGGACCAGACCGTCTTCACCGACGACGACGGCAAGGACTACCTGATCTTCTCCAACCGCGAAGGACGGTCTCGCGCCTTCGTGGCCAAGTTCCGGGAGTCCGACTCGCTGCGGATCGAGCCCGGCGTGCTGATCGGCACCAACTCCTCGGGCCGCGAGGGCAACGCCATGTTCAAGCTCGACGGCAAGTACTACCACGCGGCCTCGGACCTGCACGGCTGGAACACCTCGGTCAACCACGTCATGGAGTCGACCACCAGCAACGTCCAGGGTCGCTACACCGGCGAGTACACCCTGGCCGGCACCGAGATGGACTACAGCCACGTGACCCAGACCGGGTTCTTCGTGACGGTCAAGGGAACCAAGCAGAGCACGGTGATCTACGCGGGTGACCGGTGGGCCGACTTCGCCTGGAACGGCATCGGGTACAACCAGTGGGTGCCGATCACCAAGACCGGCGCGCGGCCCCAGTTCCACTCGGTGAGCCAGTGGGAGTTCAACGTCACGACCGGGGAGTGGCGGGTCGGGCCACGGAACAACTACGTCCTCAACCCCGACTTCCAGGCCGACCGGATCATCGTGTCCAACGTGACGGGGTGGACGAACTTCCGGGAGTCCGGGCCGAGCTCGCTCGTGACCAACGTCAACGGTGGTGCGAACGGAAGTCGCTTCGGGCTGCGAGTGGGGGCTGCCCAGTCCTTCGCCGGCGGGGTGCGGCAGCGGGTCACCGTGCCGACCGGCACCTACACACTCTCCTTGTCCGCCAAGACCTCTGGTTCGCTCAGCGCCGCACAGGTGACGGTCACCGACGCCGGCGGCAACTCGCGCACGCTCAACGTGCCGGCATCGGGCGGCTGGACCCGTCGCGAGCTCACGGGCATCCCGCTGACCGCGGGCACCGCCACCGTCACCGTCCGGGCGGCCGGTGGCAACGGCTACCTCTTCGTCGACGCCCTGGGACTCGTCAAGAACTAGCGGGTGACTTCCACCCCGGCCACCGGCGCCGGGGTGGAAGTCCTGCCGCGCGACGGGGTGTCGAATCGAAGTGACGTTCGACGAACTCCTGTCGAAACGGGGCCGTACCGGGACGAGCGCGGCCGAAACCCTTGCGCCAGTGGAATGCAAGCGCTTTCCTAACCCTAGGTCCGTCCGCTGGCCGACAGGAGACCTGCTGTGCATCGCCCACCCGCTCTGGCTCGCGCCCGCAAGGTTCTGTGCGCGCTGTCGCTGTCCGCGCTGTTCCTGGCGTCCGTGCTGTTCGGGGCGCTGGTCAACCCGCCTGCGAGCCTGGCCGAGGACGCCTCGGCACCGGTCACGATGAGCAACCGCGCCACCGGCAAGCTCATCGACGGCGCCGGTCGCACGACCGAGGGCGCCAACGCGGGCCAGTACGCGAGATCCGGCAGCGACAACCAGCTGTGGACGATCGAACCGGCCGGAACCCACGTCCGGATCAAGAACCGGGCCACGGGGCTGTACCTCGACGGCATGGGCCGCACCGCCGACGGGTCCGTCTGTGGCCAGCGGAGCGGCTCCGCCGACCACAGCCAGCAGTGGACCCAAGAAGCCGCCGGTGGCCCGGTCAAGTTCAGGAACCGGGCGACCGGGCTGTACCTGGACGGCGCCGGGCGAACAGAGGACGGCGCGGACCTCAAGCAGTACGGCGCCAGCAGCGGCTCCGCCCAGCAGTGGACCGTGTCCGAGACGGACCACCGGGTCGTGCTCGACGGCAGCGACATCAAGGCCGGCAACGTCAACGGCCTCACCTTCAAGGGGTTCGGCCTGCTCAGTGCGAACGGCACGAGCGAGCTGCTGATGGACTACAAGTCCCAGCACCCGGCCAAGTACGCGGAGCTGCTCCAGACCTTGTTCGGCGGCCCGAGCCCGGTCCTGACGAACGTGAAGGTCGAGATGGGCAACGACCGGAACAACTCCACCGGACCCGATCCGGCCACCATGCGGTTGGCGAGTGAGACGCCGAACGTCAAGCGGCATCAGGGATTCCAGCTCGCGGCCGACGCCAAGAAGGTCAACCCAAGGCTCAAGGTGAGCATGCTGCGCTGGAACGCCCCCGCGTGGGCGAACAACAACGACAAGATCTACACCTGGTACAAGAAGTCGATTCTCGAGGCATACCGCACCTATGGGTTCATGGTCGACTACGTCAACCCGGGCCTCAACGAGCACACGGCGGACCTGGCCTGGAGCAAGCGGTACGCCGGCCTGGTCAGGACGGACACCGCGGGCTTCGCCAGCGCCGCCGAGCGGGCACTGTACAACCGCATCCAGGTGGTGATCTCGGACGAGGCCGGACTGGGCAGCTTCGGCGGGGCGATGGTGAGCGACGCCAGCCTGCGCGAGGCCGTCGCGGTCGCCGGGTACCACTACAACCCCGACGACGACAGCGCGGGGAACTTCAAGCGCCTGGCGCAGGTGTTCGACAAGGAGGTCTGGAACAGCGAGGCGCAGGCCACCTTCGGCAACTCGGCCTTCCGCCCCAACAACAACACCAAGGACCCGTCCGTCCCGGGGACCGGCATCGGCGGCACGTACAGCGCGCTGGAGATGGGCAACACGATCATCAAGGGCTTCACCAACTCCAACCGGACGAACTTCATCTACCAGCCGGCCGTCGGTTCCTTCTACGAAGGCGAGCAGTACGGTTTCAAGGAACTGGTCAGCGCACGGGACCCGTGGTCGGGCTGGCTCCACTACGACGCGGGCATCCACATCCTGCGGCACTTCAGCTGGTTCGCCAAGACCGGCTGGGAGAACCCGGGCAACACCGAGGGCATCTGGCGAGCCGTGCCGCAGGCCAGCCGCACCGGGGCCGCGGGCACGAACCCGGTCAACGGGCGCAACGGCACCCCCAGCTACCTGACGCTGGCCGCGCCGGACAAGCGGAACTTCTCGACGGTCTTCATGAACGACAGCGAGTACCCGCAGACCTACCGCATCAGCACCGCCAACATGGCCTACACCGGTGCGCCCGCACTGGAAACGTGGGAGACGCGTGCGGCCGACCGGGGACAGGCGTTCAACGCCGGCTACCTGAAGTACCTCGGCAACGTCACCGCAGGCGCCGACGGCGGGTACACCGTCAAGGTCAAGCCGTACTCGGTGGTCACCGTGACGACGCTGGCACGGCACACGAACCCGGCGTACCACGCGCAGCTGCCGGTGGAGGGTGCGCGCACTGTGCTGGACACGGACGCGTCCGGTTCGGGTCACCACACCCAGGACGACACCTTGTACGCGGACGACTTCGACTACACCGGCAAGCGCGTTCCGGTGATCGGGGCCGGCGGCGCGATCGTGGGGAGCGAGGACTTCGTCGCCTCCCGCGGCGGATCGAAGAGCGCGATTCCGTTGTACGCCAGCGATCGCAACGGCGCTTTCGAGGCCCATCGTCCGGACGGGTCCACCGGCTACGTCCTCCGCCAGCAGCTCGATCGGGCGATCAACGGGCTTGGCGGCGCGTGGAACGGCGGCGACCCGGTCACCCGGATCGGCGACGGCCGGTGGCTGAACTACGAGGCCGGCGTCGACGTCTCGTTCGAGAACAACGGTCTCCAGAGTGGCGCCAACTACGCCGTCCTCGGGGTCCGGCAGCAGCAAGGCGATGCCGGCGCGCCCTACAAGCTGAAGTTCACCTTCGACGGCGGCTGGCAGCTGATCGTCAACAACACCGTGGCAGCCAGCGGCAATGTGGTCAGCGGTGCGGGCGGGGTGCGAGTTCCGGGTTTCAACGCGGCCCACAACGCATGGCACAGGCTCGCCCTCAAGGCCGCAGGCAGTGAGGTGACCGCTTCACTCGACGGGGTGACGCTCGCCCGGCACACCGATCCGGCTGCCAAGCTCTCCGGCCGCGTCGAGATCGGCAGCGGCTACTACCACACCAGGTTCGACAACCTCCGGGTGCGCACGCTCGACGGCTTCGCGCCGTACTACGCCGAGCTGCTGGACAACCTGGAGATGCACGACCTGGCAGCCGCGCCTGCCACCAAGCTCGTCTACGGCGGACCGTGGGCCCACGAGAGCGGCAAGAGCATGTACAACTACCAGCGGACGCTGTCCACGAACCAGGGACCCGGCGCGACGCTGAGCTACACCTTCAGGGGAACCGGGCTTGACATCACCGGGCCCAACAACGGTTCGGCGGTGCTCGAGGTGACCGTCGACGGACGCGTCGTCGACAGCGCGGCCCGCACGAGGGCATCGACCGAGTTCTACCAGGCCTTCACCCTTCGCGGGCTTCCCGCCGGCGAACACGACGTGCAGATCAAGGTGCGCAGCGGCACCCTGGTCGTCGACGCGGTCGCGGTTGTCGGCTAGGCGCGGCGGCGGGGCCGGAGCGGCTGATCGCGGGCACCGGGTAGCCTCAGGCCCCCGCGTTGCGAAGGAGACAGTTGAGCTCGCGTTTTCAGGTGCTCGAGTGGTGTGAGACCTCGTTGGGTGTGCTCATGCTGCGCCGCCGGTGGGATCCCGCCGTGGACCGTGAGGTCTACGAGATCAAGCTCAACGACGAGTTCCTGATGTCGAGCTTGTTCACCGTCGCCGAGGTGGAGCTGGCGCACCTGGCGCTGGCGGAGCTGCCGGAGCAGCCTCTTGACGTGCTGGTGGGCGGACTCGGGCTCGGCTGCACCGCCAAGGCGGTGCTGGAGAACCCGAACGTGCGTTCCCTGTTCGTCGTCGACGCGCTGCCCGAGGTGATCGGGTGGCACCAGCGAGGGCTGATCCCGGCCGGAGCGGAGATCACGGCCGACTCGCGGTGCGAACTGGTGCACGGCGACTTCTTCGCGATGACGCGATCCCCGGCCGGAATCGACCTGGGCGTTCCCGGACGGCTGTGGCATGCCGTCATCGTCGACATCGACCACTCGCCGCGTCATCTGCTGCATGCCGGCAACGCCGACTTCTACCAGCCCGATGGCCTGCGGCGTATCGCTGATCGACTGCACCCCGGCGGGGTGTTCGCGCTGTGGTCGAACGATCCGCCGGACGATGAGTTCACCGCCGTGCTCGGCCAGAGCTTCGTGGACGTGGCAGCCAAGATCGTCAACTTCCCGAACCCGTTCCAGGACCGCGAATCGGCCAACACGGTGTACCTCGCGAGGAAGGCCCCTGGCGCCTGCTGATCTTTCGCCGTCCCGGCACGACCGCCAGGCTCTGCACAGGTTCGATCAGTTCACCTCGTCGTGGTGTGCGGTGGCCGAGTGGTCCGGTTAAGGTGCTGGTCATCGAGGCTGTGCCGCGCGGTGTGCCGGGAAGTCTGGTCGGCGAGCTGTGTTCACCGTCGAGCCAGCACGTCCACGCCGGGGAGTTCCATGTCCGACGGCACCAGCCGCCATGTCCGCGTGTTCAGCCGAGCATCCTGGCCAGAGGTCGAACGGGTCCGGGAGATCCTCCGCAAGGAGACCGTGGGCGGGGCGCTGTTGCTCGTCGGCGCGGTACTCGCCCTGGTCTGGGCGAACTCGCCGTGGGCGGAGTCCTATGCGGCCCTGCGCGAGATCAAGTTCGGCCCGGCCGCCCTGCACCTGGACCTGCCCCTGCACGCCTGGGCCGCCGACGGCCTGCTGGCGATCTTCTTCTTCGTGGCCGGGCTGGAGCTCAAACGCGAGTTCGTCGCCGGGGACCTGCGGGACCCACGGCGGGCCGCGGTCCCGGTCGCGGCCGCGGTCGGCGGCGTGCTCACCCCGGCCCTGATCTTCACCGTGACCAATCTGGGTGACGCCTCGGCCCTGCGCGGCTGGGCGGTCCCGACCGCGACCGACATCGCCTTCGCCCTGGCCGTGCTGGCGGTGATCGGGCACAACCTGCCCTCGGCGCTGCGCACGTTCCTGCTCACCCTGGCGGTGGTGGACGACCTGATCGCGATCGTGATCATCGCCGTCTGCTACACCGGTGAGTTGTCCACTGGGCCGCTGCTGCTCGCGCTGATCCCGTTGGCCCTGTTCGGTTTCCTGGTGCAGCGTCGGGTGCGCTCGTGGTGGTTGTTGCTGCCGCTGGCCGCGGTGACCTGGGCGCTGGTGCACGCTTCCGGGGTGCACGCCACCGTGGCCGGGGTGCTGCTGGCCTTCACCGTGCCGGTCATCCGCCGCTGTGGCGAGGGGCCTGGGCTGGCCGAGCACTTCGAGCGCCGGTTCCGGCCGATCTCGGCCGCGGTGGTGGTGCCGGTGTTCGCCTTCTTCGCCGCCGGGGTCACCCTCGGCGGCCTGGACGGCCTGCTCACCTCGCTGTCCGACCGGGTGGCCCTGGGCATCATGGGCGGGCTGGTGCTGGGCAAGGTCGTCGGCATCACCCTGGCGACCTTCCTGGTCTCCCGGTTCACCCGCGCCGAACTCGACGACGACCTGTCCTGGGTGGACGTGATCGGCTTGGCCCTGCTGGGCGGGATCGGGTTCACCGTCTCGCTGCTGATCGGCGAGCTAGCCTTCGACGGCACCGCGCACGCGGAGAGCACCAAGGTCGCCATCCTCGCCGGGTCGATCCTGGCCGCGCTGCTGGCCACGATGGTGCTGCGGGCCCGCAACCGGGCGCACCGGCGGATCTGCGCGGCCGAGGAGGTCGACTCCGACTCCGACGGCATCCCCGACGTGCACGACAACGACAGGTAGCGCCCGGCCCGGGGCGAAGCTCAGTGTTGGGCGCCAAGGCCGCCGGCCACCGGCAGCACCACCGTGGACGGGTGGCCGGGATCGTGCAGGATCTGCTGCTCGGCCGGGCGCAGCGTGGTCGTCTCGGCCAGCGGTTCGCCGGTGCCGGGGTTGCGGATGTGCCGGGGGTGGGCGCCGCTGGTGACCTGGACCCGGATGCGGTGGCCCCGCCGGAAGACGTGCCCGACCGGCCACAGTCTGATGTGGACGGTGCGCACCCCGTGCTTGTCGGCTGCCGGATCGCCGGGGCGCAGGCGCAGCAGGCCGTCGCAGAGGTTGGTCGAGCGGCCGCGGGGATGGACGTCGCACAGCCGCACCCAGAAGTCGGTGCAGGCGTTGCTGGAGCGCACGTGCAGGGTCGCGGTGACCGGCCCGGCGATGGTGAGGTCCTCGGTGAGCGCGGGGCTGGTGAAGGTCAGCACGTCCGCGCGGGCCTCCAGCGGCCGGTTGTCCTTGGGGCCGGGGCGCAGTCCGACGATCGTGCCGCCCAGGCTCGGCGTGGGGTCGGCCGGGTTGTAGTGGTAGGTCGAGGGATCGGACTCCGGCGCGGGTTCGGTGCGCAGGCCGCCGTGCGGGTGCAGGTACCAGCTGGTGGGCTGGTGCGGTGGCGGCCAGTCGGCGTGGGTGACCCACCGGTCCGCGCCGCCGAGGTGCAGCGCGACCGGGGCGGGCGGCAGGTGGTCGGCTCCGGTGAACGCGGTGTCCAGAGTGGACAATGCCTCGCGCAGGTAGTGCCGGGTCAGTGAGCCCTTGCCGTGTCCCCAGGGGCCGATCAGCAACCGGACCCGGCGGCCAGTGGCCCGCAGTGCGGCGTGGTCGGCGAGCATGCCGGGCAGGAAGAAGTCGTGCCAGCCGCCGGCCAGGTGCACCAGCGGCGGCATGTTCGCCACGTTGGCCCGGTGGTCCATGCCTGCCCAGTACTCGTCGAAGGTCTCGTGGGTGATCCACTGCTGGAAGTGCCGCACTCGGCGTCCGGCGATCGCGTGATCGGCCTCGCGCACCGGCAGCGCGTCCACCGCACGGGCCAGGGCGCGGCCGCCGGTCAGCTGCCCGGCGAGCTGACGCCACAGTGAGCCGCCGGAGTTGAACATGGTCTCGGTCAGCTGCACCCAGGCCAGCGCGTTGCCCAGGGCGAAGGCGCCGCCGGGATACATGAAGCCGTGGTAGAACTCCGATGGCGCGTCCTGGATGATCGCGGCCTTCCACTCCGGGACCGGCGTCGCCGCGAGCTCCCACTGGGCGTAGCCGAGGTAGCTGGCGCCCCAGGTGGCGAACATCCCGGGAAACCAGGGCTGCCGGCGCAGCCAGTCCACAGTGGACGGACCGTCCGGCTGGTGCATGGTGAACCCGTCGAAGTTCCCACCGGAGCCGCCGGTGCCGCGCAGGCTCTGCAGCAGCACCTGGTACCCGCGTTCGACGATGAGACCGGCGGCCAGGTCGTTGGCGCTGCCCCGGCCATAGGGGCTGCGGATGAGCACCAGCGGCGCGTCGGGACGATCGGGCGGGTAGTAGCGGTCGGCCAGTAGCACCACGCCGTCGGCCATGGGAATCTCCAGGGCACGCTGGATGACCACGCGGTGGGGACAGGCGGGGCGCAGGCCGAGCACGCGGCTGAGAACGGTCATGGTGTGCTTGAAGTCCTTCCGGGACAAGGGTCAGGGCAACGCCGACCAGACTTCCCGGCACACCGGAAGCCACCGTAGCGGAAGTTCGGAACTTTCTGAAGAGTGCGGAAGTTCTGCTGGTTCGATCCGCGGCGCCCTGGACCGGGCGGGGCGTCGGTGAGCGGGATCAGGCGATCGTCTCCGCGCGATCACCCAGCGCCTGGGCCAGCCAGCGGGTCAGCCCGCCGGGGTCCGTGCCGCGCCAGGCCAGATGGCCGTCCGGGCGCACCAGCGCCAGCTCGTTCCGGTCCCAGGTCAGTTCGGTCAGCAGGTCCCCGAGCCGGCCCCGCGCCGCCGCGACGGGTGCGGCGGTGGGAGCCAGCAGCGCCCACCGGCCGCCGAGCTCAGCGTGCAACCGGGTCGGGGAGCCGTCCGCGCGGCGGCAACCCAGGTCCGGCACCCGGTCGCCGGGGCGTGGTCGGCCGCGGTGGCCTCCGGCGGGGGCCAGTGGTCCGCCGCGGTAGGAGATGGTCAGCTGCGAGGCGCCCTCGGCGATGCGCCGCTGTACCAGGGACAACCGCATGGCCGGCACGACCAGCAGTTCCCGCAGCAGCCGGGCCAGGCGGCCGGAGCTGAACAGGACGTTGGTCGCGCCGGTGGTGTTGCGCAGTACCTCGGCGGCCAGTGGGCGGCGCTCGGCCTCGTAGGTCTCCAGCAGCGAGTCCGCGGCCCGGCCCAGCACCACCGCGGCCAGTTTCCAGGCCAGGTTCTCCGCATCGCCCATGCCGGTGTTCATGCCCTGCCCGCCGAGCGGGCTGTGGATGTGCGCGGCGTCTCCGGCCAGCAGCACCCGGCCGCGCCGGTAGGTGGTGGCCAGCCGTCGCTGGATCCGGAAGGTGGACAACCAGTCCACCGCCCGCACCGCCACCCCGGTCTCCTGCGCGAGCCGCCGCCGGAGCAGCTCCTCCGGCGAGATCGCGCCGTCGGCAGGGGCCGGGGTCATCAACCGCCACAGGTCCGCGCCGGGCAACGGGAACGCGGCCAGCATGTCCGGTCCGCGGAACCACACCGCGGCGGCGTCCCTGGGTCGCGCCAGCGGGGCCCGGACGTCGGCGATGAGGAACCGTTCGACCAGCGGCACCCCGGGGAAGTCGATCCCCGCCGCCTTGCGCACCCGGCTGTGCGCGCCGTCGCAGCCCACCACCCAGCCCGCCCGGACCACCTCGGCGCCCACGCGCACCGTGACGCCGCCGGAGTCCTGGCCGAGGCCGGTCACCTCCTGCCCCCACTCGACGACCCCGCCGAGCTGACCGAGCCGCTCGCGCAACGCCTCCTCGATCGTGGCCTGGGACATCAACAGACCGGGCTGCCCGCCCAGCCGGGTCTGCTGCCCGACCCGGAGCTGGGCCAGCATCCGGCCGGAGACCGAGATGTCGACGTTGAGCACCGGGAGCGCCCGCGCGGGGAGGTCGGCGAGCGCGCCGAGCCGGTCGAGCACCTCCACCCCGCGCGGTTGCAGTCCCAGCGCGCGCGAGGTCGCGGCCGGGCCGCCGGCGGCGTCCAGCACCCGCACCGGCACGCCGGCGGCCCGCAACCCGCAGGCCAGGGTCAGTCCGGTGGGGCCGGCGCCCACCACGATCACCGGGTTCTCGGTCATCATCACTCCAACGTTAGTGGCTAACATGTTAGCCACTAACGTTCTGCCCGTGTCAACCAGGCTGAGTGAGTGCCCCCGGTGTCAGCCCAGCCGGGCTTCCCACTTGGTCCGGGGGCCGGCCGCGTCGGCGGGGAGGCGGTCCCGTGCGGCGGTGTCGCCGTACATGGTCCAGCGGGCCCAGTCGACGGCGGTCCTGGGGAAGCGCTGGTCGCTCCAGAAGCTGGTGTGGCTGCCGCCGAGGAAGGTGAGGAAGGCCTTGGGCCAGGTCATCTCGTTGTAGGCCTGCCGGGCCGAGTTGTACGAGGTGGTCGAGTCCCGGTCGCCGTGGACGAACAGGACCTTGGCGTTGACCGAACTGGACGGGTTGCCCATGTCGGTGCAGGACTGCGGGGTGGCGGAGATGATCCGGCTGTCGGGCCAGCGGGTCAGCAGGCCGTGGGTGACCATGCCGCCCAGGGAATGGCCGGAGACGCCGACGCCGATGGCGGTGTTGATGTGCCCGGCCAGCGGACCGCTGGCGTTGAGGGCGAGGGTGTTGGTGAGGACCTGCGAGACGTCCTTGGCGGTGTTGCCGTTGTTGACGTCGGTGAAGTTGTGGTTGAAGTGCGGGGCGGGGACCACGAAGCCGGCCGAGGCCAGGGCCCGGATGATGAACAGGGAGTTCTGCGGGCTGCTGCCGAAGCCGTGGGTGAAGTTGTAGACGGGGAAGACACCGCTGGCGACCGGGGCGTTGGTCACCGGGTTGCCGCCCGCGGCGCCGGCGGCGGGGTAGTAGACGTAGGTGTTGATCCGGCGGCTGCCGCGGGTCCAGCTGTACTGGCGCACACCCACGGCGAACGGCGTGGGGGGCGCGGTTCCCAGCGGCGAGAAGGGGGCGGCGCCGGCCAGGCCGGTGCCGAGCAGGGCGGCACTGCCCACGGTCGCGGCCGCGGCCGTGCTGAGCCTCAGGAAAGTACGTCGTTGCATTGACACGGTGACTCCTTGCAGGGGGCGAGGTGTGGAGCGGGCGGCGACGGGGTCAGCGGAGGTGGATCTTCGGCCGCGGCGGTGTGCTCATGCCGTTGCTGAGGAAGAAGCTGGGGTGGGGCGGTTGGTTGTAGGCGGTGTTCTGCCAGGCGAGGGCCACGCGGTACTGGGCGTCGGGCAGCAGGGTGTGGATCCGGCGGTCGGTCGGTGCCCGCAGGCCTCGGTTGAGGTCTTCCAGCTGCTTGCCCGCCACCGCGGTCTCCGCTTCGTTGCCGGCCACGGTCAAGGCGACGACGCCGGCGGCGAGCGGTGCGGCGAACCGCCGGTCTGAGAGCATGGTTGACCTCCAGCAGGTGAGGCGAGAAGTCGAGTTCCTGGTTCAGCGCAGGTAGCCGGCCAGGGGCAGGTTCAGCTCGCGAACGCCCTGCACGACGAGGTTGGCCATCTCCGCGCCGCCGTGCGCGGAGAAGTGGGTGTTGTCGCCGGTTTCCCTGGTGAGGAACAGCGCCTGGGAGGCCGACGGGCCCATCGACTCCACCAGTGCCTTGCTCTTTGCGGTCAGGTCGATCACGGGAACGTTTGCGCTGCGGCCGAGTGCCCGCATCACCGCGGGCAGGTCCACGCCCTGGCCGTTGATGTGCACCGCGGTCCCGGTGAGCTTGCTGCCGTTGAACTGCCTGCGCACCGGAGGCGTCAGCAGCACCGGCATCCCGCCGCGCTCGCGCACACCGTTGACCAGGCGGGTGAGGTTGTCGCGGAAGGCGGTCGCGGTGGTCTGCTTGTCGTTGTGCCCGAACTGGATGAGCACCAGGTCCTTGCTCTTGATCAGCGGCTTCATCGCCGGGAACAGCGCGCGGTTGGACAGGAAGCTGCCGGAGCTTTCCCCGGAGTCGCCGTAGTTGGCGATCACGGCGCCTTCGCGGACCCGTGCCGGCAGGTGCTGGCCCCAGCCGGTGTAGGGCGCGGTGGGCTGGTCGCAGGTGGTCGAGTCGCCGGCGAGGTAGACCTCCAGCGGGGCCCTGGCCGGTGTGACGGTGAGCGTGCCGATCGCGGGAGCGCTGCCGCTGAAGGTGATCTGCAGGCCGGGGGTGCCGTTGCCGCCCTGTCCGGTGGGCTGGCCCTCGGGGTTGCGGAGGTTGACCGTCGCGGTGGTGCGGACGATCTGGCCCGCGGTGGTGGAGACGGCGTTGAGGACCTGCCTGCGTGCTTCCACCGATATGGAGGTGTTGGCGGCCTTGGTGGTGCTGCCGAGTTCCACGGTGACGTCGTAGTTGCCTGGTGCGAGGCTGAAACTGCATGTGATCGGCGCGGTGCCCGAGCACTGTGGTGGCAACGCCATCGGCGCGGCCGTGGCGGGAGCGGGGGCCAGCACGGCCAGGTTCACCGCGGCGGTGAGGAGCGCGAAACGGGTGCGGGACACGGGTTCTCCTGTCAGACGTTGAGGAAGCCGTCCATGGCGGCGGTGGGGCGGCGGTTGCTGGTCCAGGCGGTCATGTCGTAGCCGGTGAACGGCGAGTAGCCCGCCGGCTCCCAGAAGAAAGTGCCCAGCCCGCCGAAACCCTTGCTGCCGCTGATGAACTGCCGCAGCGAGTCGCGGACCTGGTTCGCCCTGCCGACCGGCCCGCCGTACTCCACGTGCATGACCGGTTTGCCGTAGGTGGACTGGATCGTCCGCATGCTGCCCAGGATGGGGGAGACGTTGCCGGCCTGGGCGTAGGAGGACAGCGCGGTGATGTCCCACCTGCCGCCGTTGCCGCGATAGGCGTTGAAGAACCGCTGGATGCTGTCCATCTTCTGCGGCTGGGCCAGGTGCACCATCACCGGTGTGGCCGGGAAGGCCTGTTTGGACACTTCGTAGGCGCCGTTGAGCAGGCCGGTCATCTGGGCCGGTTTACTGACGCTGCCGACGGGGGAGCAGATGCCGCTGTTCTGCTCGTTGCCGATCTTCACCCAGCCCGGCGTCACACCGCCGGCCTTGAGCAGCTTCAACGAGTCCTCGACGTACCTGCGCAGGGCGTCGCGCATTTGCGGGTAGCTCATGTTCGCCCAGGCCTTGGGTGGGCGCTGCACGCCGACGGAGTTCCAGGTGTCGCCGAAGTGGAAGCCGAGCAGCACCTGCATGCCCGCATCTCGGCAACGCTGCGCCATCTTCACGGTTTCCTGGATGCTGCAATGCCCGTTGGCGGGGCTGCTGGAGGGGTTCACCCAGGTGCGCAAGCTGATCGCGGTGATGCCGTAGCTCTTGAGGATGGTGAACAGGTCCTGCCGCTGCCCGGACTTGTTGAGCCAGTAGTAGCCGTTGGCCTCCATCTGCGGCATCCAGCTGATGTCCGCGCCCTTGACGAAGGTCGCAGCCGAGGCCGAGGGCGCCAGGCCGGTGCCGAGCGCGAGCGCCCCGGCGCCGACGGCCGCACCGATCAGCAGGCTGCGGCGGGAGACGCCACTGGTGGTGTCGGTCATGGCCGAATTCCTTCCCTGGTGGGGATTCCTCGCGATTGCTTGGTCCAGGTCTGCCCGGAGGCGTGCTTGATGGCAGGCTGTGAACGTGCACAGTCCTTCTTGGCTGCGATTCGCTCTGATGGAACAGCATGTTTGCGCTCGTTTCAAGAGCAGTTCGCCTAATATCTGTGAACGTGCACAGTGTCGTCGAAATTCGACTGCGCATTCGACAATCCCTGGAACCGTTGTGGGAGACCGTTTTCATGTTCGAGCTGCCCGTCGTGGCGCCCGGAGTCGCGATCCTCGACCACCTCCGCCGGCACGTCGACGACACTGGGCGGACACCGGAGGAGCTCCCGCTGCCCGACGAGGACAAAGCGCGGCATGGGCGCGGCTGGGCGCCCGGTGCGTGGGACAGTTGGTCCAGCCTGCACGGCGAAGCGAGCGACGCCGACCGGGCTCGTCAGGTCGCCGGATCGCTGTCGCTGGCTTGCCGGCATCCGTCGGCGGCGAACCTCCGCGCGCTCTACGCCGATGTCGCGGGCGACCCCGTGATCGGCTACGTCGACGCGCTCACCGAACTACTCGCCGGGGAACGGCCGGATCGGCAGGCGCTGCACGCGATCGGCCACTGGCTCGCCACCACCGCACCCGACCGGGAGCCGGTCAAGCTGGGTGCCGTGCTGCGGGCGCTGGGCGCGCACTCGGAGTTCACGCTGCACTGCGTGACGGCCATGGCGAACCTGCTTGCCGACCCGGAGCCGGAGGTGTGGACGCTGGCTCAGTCGCTACCGGCCACGGGCCGGGTCATCTGCGTGGAGCTGCTGCGGGACACCACAGACCCGAGGATCCGCGAATGGATCCTGCGCGGCGGGTTCCGCAACCGGAACGGGACCCAGGAACTGGCCCTCATCGCCGCCACCACTGGCGACCTGCTCCCGGCGCTACGGGGTGAGGTCGACCGGGAACTGCTGAGGTCCACCGCGGGCAGCGTTCCCGGCCGGGATGACTATTGGGGGTGGGCGCTCACTGTGGGGAGCCCTGAATACGAAGGCGACGGTGGTGCGAGTGGATGAGAAGCCCGGGAACAGCGAACTGGGCGCCGCGAGGGGCACGTATCCCACCAACAATCGGCGCCGTGGCTGGGTCGCGGCGATTCTGCTGCTGGCCGGCGTGCCGGTGACGGTGCTCGCCGTGGTGTTCTGGGTGGTTGTCGAAGACCGCAGTGGGAAGGTCCGTACCGCCGGCGACCCGCTGCTGTTGCCGAGCGTCGCGGTTGGCCTCGGCCTTGGCATGCTGCTGGTCGGTGTCTGGGCCGGGATCTGGTTCCTCAGCCGCCGCGGCGAGGTCTTCGAGCTGCACGACAACGGTTTGCGGTATTCACGAGCCGACCGCTCCCGGATCATCACGTGGGCGGATGTCGACCGGGTAGTGGTCAACCACGGCAAGAACACCGCCCTCGCGCGATGGGTCGGCGGCGACCTCAACTGCGCCATCCACCTCTCCGGCGGCGGAAAGGTCAGCATTACCGGCCTCACCAAGGACGCCAGGCAACTCGCGCGACACGTGGAGAACGCGACCGCGCGATGACGCGACCTTGCCCGTGGGGGGAAGGGGCCTGTGCGGCTACGCCTTCTCCTTGGCCAGCAAGGCGAGCAGGCCGGGGAAGCGTTCCTCGATGTCGTTGCGGCGCAACCGCACCTTGCGGCTGTTGCCGCGGTCGACCTGCCTGACCAGACCCGACTCGCGCAGCACGCGGAAGTGGTGGGTCAGCGTGGACTTGCTGACCGGCAGCCCGAATGATAGGCACGTGCGTTCGGTGTCCGCCGGCTCGCCGAGCAGCGTGACGATCACCAGCCTGCGGTGGTCGTCGGCGAGCGCGCTCAGCACGGACCGCAGTTCCATCTCCGCGACATCGGGATGCCCCTCGGCGTCCGGCATCGTGCCTCCTCGCACGGTCGGGTTTCAATTTCATCGTACCTTTGGCTTGTCCGTGGGCGGCGGGCCGTGTCACGCTTTAGGTACGTATCCAATCGTACCTACGACGCGATTAGAACCTCAGTGGAGATCGTTCGATGAGTGCTACCGACGACCTGGCCATCGCCGACCGCGCGGCCGCCCCACCCGCTGCCAAGGGAGCGGGGCTGACCCTGGCGGTGGTGTTGCTGGCCGTGTTCGTGGTGCCGAGCTCGATCTCCGGCACGGCCGTCGCGCTGCCCGCGATGGGCGCGGAGCTCGACTCCGGCGCCGCGGGCCTGCAGTGGGTCGTGAACGCCTTCAACCTGGCCTTCGCCTGCTGCACGCTGGCCTGGGGCTCGATCGCCGACATCATCGGCCGCGGCAAGGCCTTCGCCACCGGCGCCGGCCTGTACCTGATCGCGTCGGTGATCAGCGCGTTCGGCACGAACATCTATGTGATCGACGTGGCCCGCGCGCTCGCCGGCATCGGCGGCGCGGCGATCTTCGCCGCTGGTGGCGCGATCATCTCCACCACCTTCACCGGGGCGGCGCGGGTCCGCGCGTTCGGGCTCTTCGGCACGGTCGCGGGTGTCGGTGTGGCCCTCGGCCCTTCGCTGTCCGGCGCGATCGTCGACACGCTGGGCTGGCGGTGGATCTTCGGCGTGCACGTCCTCGCGCTGACGCTCGCGCTCATCGGCTCGCCCGCGGTGTTCCGCGCGGTCGGCGACGAACGGCGTGCGGCGCGCGTCGACACGGCGGGCACGGCGCTGTTCATCCTGGCGATGCTGTCGTTGATGATCGGCATCGTGCAGGGCGGCGAGTGGGGCTTCGCCAGCCCGGCGGTGCTCGGGTTCTTCTTCGGGTTCGTCGTGCTGCTCGGTGTTTTTGTGGCGGTGCAGCAGCGGGTCGCGCAGCCGATGCTGGACCTCTCCGTGCTGCGGGACCGCAGGTTCGTCGGCATGTGCCTGGTGACCGTGGTGGCCTCGTTCGGGTTCGTCACGATGCTGACCTACCTGCCGAGCTATCTCACCACCGTGGGCGGCAGGTCGACCGCGACCGCCGGCGTGCTGATGGTGCTGCTGACGCTGGGCGTGCTGGTGTGCCCGCTGGCGGCGGGCAAGCTGGTGGCCAAGGGCGTCTCGCCGCTGACGGTGATCTACGTGAGCCTGGCCTGCCTCGTGGTCGGCGACGCGACCGCGCTGGTCTTCGGCCCGTCGTTCTCCGTCGCCGTGGTCGCGGTGCCGCTGCTGCTGATCGGCGCCGGCATGGGCCTGTCGGCCGGTCTCGTCGACGGGCAGGCGCTGGATGCCATCCCGGCCGAGAAGGCGGGCATGGCGGCGGGTCTGCTGAACACGGTGCGCCTGGGCAGTGAGGCGATCGCCGTGGCGGTGTACGGTGCCCTGCTCGCCGGGCTGCTGCGGGGTGCGCTGGCCGACGGGCTGGCCGCGCACACCTCCGCCGATCCCGCGCGGGTCGCGGGTGATCTGGCGACGGGCAACCTGACCGCTGCCGCGCAGGGCGGCGGCGCCGAGCTGACGGGCTTCCTGGTCAGCAGCTACGACGGGGCGTTCCACACGATCCTGATGGTGCTCACCGGCGTCTGCCTGGTGCTGTCGCTGGTGGTCGTCATCCTCCTGCACACACCGGCGAAGAAGGTCACGGCGGCGCGGTGAACCGGGACAGCTCTGGCGGCACGCCACCCGGGAACTGGTGTGCTCGACGGCGTTGGTGAACAGCTCGGTGATGCGGCGAGCCGCGGCGTCGGCGGCGACCCGTTCCTGGTGCGCCCGGTTCTCCGCGGCGATGCGCTCCTGGAGGGCGTAGGCGCGGGCGACGTCGGCCTGGTCTCGTGCCTTCTGCAGCAGCCCGATCTCGGTGGACCGCTGCCGCCGCCACGCCAGGTAGAGCGCGAACAGCCCACCGCCGCCTTGCCCGACAACGGCGCCACGACCTGCTTCGACTGGTGGGATCGGTCACCGCCCCATCATGGCGTGCGGCCGAACACACCGCCTTCGATCAGGATGACCAGGCCGATTCCGATCAGCACGACCGGCAGGACCAGGTGCCCCCACCGCGCCAGCACCGTGGCCACCACCGGGCGGCCGGCCAGGTACCAGCCCAGCGCGCACCACAGGGCGACGCCGAGCAGGAACACAACGACGTAGCCGAGCATGCCGCCGGCGCCGGCGACGGTGAACACCGGCACGTAGACGCCGATGTTGTCGCCGCCGTTGGCGAAGGTCACCGCGGCGACCGCCAGGACGCCGGCCTTGGTCCTGCGCTCGGTCTCGGCCTCGCCGGGATGCTCGCGCCAGAGCTGCCAGGCCGCTCGCAGGCCCAGCAGCAACGGCAGCAGTCCGAGGTAGGGGATCACCGGTGCGGGCAGCAGACCGGCGCCGAGCGCGCCGAGCACGGAGGCCACCAGGATCGCGCCGAAGCCGAGGTACTGGCCCAGCACGACGCGCACGGCCGCGGCCCGGTCACCGTTGGCCTGACCGAAGAACACCGCCAGTACGACCATGTCGTCGATGTTGGTCACCGCGAACATGCCCGCGGCCTGCCCCAGCAAGCTCAGCTCCATGTCCTCCCCCCGTCGTGCCCACCACCCGCGCCCGTCACGACGCGGTTCTCCCAAGCCCAGGCGGCGATCTGGACCCGGTTGCGCACCCCGAGCTTGGTCTGGATGCCGGAGACGTGGGTCTTGACCGTGCTCAGCGAGATGAACAGTTCGGCGGCGATCTCCTGGTTGGTGCGGCCTTTGGCGATGGCCCGGACGACCTCCGTCTCCCGATCGGACAGCGGGCGGCCCGACCCGCTGGCCGTCGAGGTGGTGTGCACGTCCGCGAGGTGGCGGAGCAGTCGCAGGGTGACCGACGGGGAGACCAGCGCGTCGCCGACGTTCGCGGCGCGGACTGCCTCGGCGAGCAGGTTGGCGCCTGCGTCTTTCAGGATGAAGCCGACCGCGCCGCCGCGGAGCGCGCCGTAGATGTACTCGTCGGTGTCGAAGGTGGTGACCACGACCACCCGCAGCGGGTCGGGGACGCCGGGGCCGGCCAGGGCGCGGGTGACCTCGATGCCGTCGAGGCGGGGCATGCGGATGTCCACCAGGCACACGTCGGGACGTAGCCGCCGGGCCGTGCTGACCGCCTCGACGCCGTCGGCGGCTTCCGCGACCACGGTGATGTCGGGCTCGTCCTCCAGGAGCAGCCGCAGGCCGCTGCGGATCATGGCCTGGTCGTCGGCCAGCAGGACGCTGATGGTCGAGGGGGTGGTCATCGGCGCTCCTGGACCGGGAGGGGCAGGACGGCGCGCACCGACCAGCCGGCGTCCGGGCAGGGGCCGGCGGACAGTGTGCCACCGAGAGCCTCGACGCGTTCGCGCATCCCGACCAGGCCGTACCCGCCGCGGCGGGGGTAGCGGGCCGGGGCTGGCGGGGCGTCGTCGACGACCTCGACGGTGATCTCCGGCCGGTCCTGGGTGACGTCGACGGTGACCGCGCGGGCGTGCGGGGCGTGCTTGGTGATGTTGGTCAGGGACTCCTGGACGACCCGGTACACCGTGCTGGTGACTTCCGGCGGCCATGCGGGTTCGTCCTCGGGTAGCCGGAGGTGCACGGTGGGGCCGTAGCCGGTGAAGCGAGCGACGAGTTCGCTGAGCTGTTCGGGGCCGGGGGTCGCGGGGGCCGCGTCGTTGGTGTCGCGCAGCAGGCCGACGACCCGGCGCATCGCGGCCAGCGCGTCGGAGCCCGCGGCTTCGATGCCGGCCAGGGAGTCGTCCAGTCGCTCCGGGTGCTTGCGCCGGACGATCCTGGCGGCTTGGGCGTGCAGCACCACGCCGGTGATGTGGTGCGCGACGATGTCGTGCAGTTCCCTGGCCAGTTCCAGGCGTTCATCCCGGCGCACCTGCTCGGCGGCGGCCTGCCGGTGGGTGTCGAGCAGCCGCAGACCCAGCCCGGTCGCGAGCGCGGCGAGCCAGCCGGCGACGCCCAGGGTCGTCACCGCCGATTCCGATGGGGCGAGGGCGGAACCGGCGACCAGCGCGAGCCCGCCGCCCGCGATGGCGCTCGCCCGGGGGATCGAGAGGGTTCTGATCGCGGAACCGATGAGCACGGACAGGCCGAGCGTGGCGGCAGGCCCGGGTTCGGCTGGCAGGTGGGCGAGCCGGGAGACCAGGATCGCGGTCGCCGCGACGGTCAGGCCGGCGACCGCGGCCCCGGCCAGGTGGTGCCGGCGCAGCAGGGCGAGCACGCCCAGCACCAGCCCGGCGGCGCAGCCGAACACCCAGTAGCCGCCACCCCAGCTGTCCGCGATCGCGAACGCCGTGATGGCCAGCGCCGCCGCGAGTGCGACGCCGAGCCCGGCGTCGGCCATGATGCCGGCCAGCCGCTTCACGCTGGTCGTGTCATTCCCGTGCATGCGGTGCAGGCTAGGAACGCTTATCCGCGCGCCGAATCGGTCAAAAGTACGGTTGCGCCAGGCGGGAACCCCGCTTTCACCTGATGTTCGGCACTGAGGCGGCTCCCAGGATGTGGCCATGCCCTATGACAAACGCCCGCGCGGCCTGGTCGCCCTCGCCGGCCTGCTCGCCGTCGCGGCCGCCGCCTCCTCCGTGCACTCCGCCGCGGCCGAACCGCTCGACCCGGCGGCCACGTCGACCAGCACGCCCTATCTGCCCGCACCAACCGGTTCCCATCCGGTCGGCACCACTTCCTTGCACCTGACCGACAAGTCGCGTCAGGACCCGTGGGTCCCCGCGGCCGGGGCAAGAGAGCTCATGGTTTCCCTGTGGTACCCGGCGAAGTCGCGTGGCGAGCAGCGGGCGCGGTACATCACGCCGAAGGAGTCGGAGCTGCTGCTGAAAAGCGCGGACATCACCAGCGTGCCCCCCGATGTGTTGAGCAGGACCCGGGTCAACGCCTACACCGACGTGAAACCGTTGGGCGGCAAGCGACCGCTCGTCGTGCTCTCGCCCGGCATGGGCTGGTTGCGCACCTCGCTCACCTCCCTGGCCGAGGAACTGGCGAGCAGTGGCTACCTGGTGGCCGCGATCGACCACACCTACGAGACCCACGCCACCACCTTCCCCGACGGGCGGGTCACCACCTGCGCCACCTGCGAACTGGGGATCGAGGACTTTCCCAGGCGCGCGGTGGAGAGCCGGGCCCGCGACGTCTCCTTCGTGCTCGACGAGCTGACCCGCTCACCGATGGTCGACCAGTCCCGGATCGCGATGGCGGGCATGTCCCTCGGCGGCGCGAGCGTCGGCGAGACCATGCTGACCGACCCCCGGGTGCGGGCCGGCATCAACCTGGACGGCACGAACTTCAAGCCACTTCCGGCAACTGGGCTGTCGCGGCCGTTCATGTTCTTCGGCGCACCCGCGGCCGAACCCTCGTGGGTCCGGGACTACCCACGCCTGACCGGGTGGAAGCGCTGGTTCGCGGTGCGGGGTTCGGTGCACACCTCGTTCACCGACTACGACATGCTGACCAACCAGGTCGGCGTCGACCTCGGCAGCAAGCTCCCGGGAACCCGTTCCGTGGTGATCACCCGCGCCTACGTCGAAGCCTTCTTCGACCTGCACCTGCGCGGCACCCCGCAACCGCTGCTGGAACGGCCGTCCGCGCACTTCCCCGAGGTCAGATCCTGCACCCCGGAAACCCAGCCCTGCCAGTAGGAAACCTGCCGCGGCCGGTGGCGGCTCGTCCGAGCGCCACCGGCCGCGGTGCCCCGAGTTACGGGGCCTCGGGGCCGACCTGGGCCGCGTTCAGTGGGGTCCGGGAGACGGCGGCCGTCGACCGCTCGTCCGCTCCCACGTCCGCGACCCCGGTGCGGGCCTGGCCGTCCATGTCCTCGGTCAGGAACGGGTGACCACCGGCGCCGGAGTCGATCGCCGGGCTCCCGTCGCCGATCCGGAACACCGGTCCCTCCCGGACCAGCAGCGGATCGACCGAGCGGACCGCGCCGGCGGGCTTGCTGACGCCGACGGTCGCCGAGCCGGTCGGCCAGGCGATGTTGCCGGTGTAGGTCAGGTTCACCGGCGCCTTGACCTCGTTGATCAGCTTGCCCTTGCCGCCGGTCACCACGTTGCCGGTGATCACCGAGTCCACCGGGGCGAGCTTGTAGTTGGCGCCGACCTCGATGTTGGCGGCGTTGCCGACGAAGGTGTTGTGCGCCACCGTGGCCCGGTAGACCCGCCAGTGCGCGTTCAGCGCGCCCGAGGTGTCCACGTCACCGCCGTCGAGTTGCAGCGCGGCGTCGTAGCCGGTGCCGGTCAGGCCCTCGAAGTAGTTGTTGTAGATCTTGTGGTCCTGACCGTAGATCCGGATACCGCCGGTGCCCGCCTTCCCGTCGCCGAAGAAGAAGTTGCCGTAGAAGGCGCCGCGGTTGCCGTGCCGGTGCGACAGTGTGCCCTGCGAGGTGCGGAAGGTGTTGTGGCGCACGATGTTGTCGTTGCTCTTGACCGAGATGATCTCCGGGTCGCCGTCGCAGTTCTCGAACAGGTTCGACTCGACCACGGTGAAGCCGCTCGACTGGGAGATCTTGCTCCAGCCGACCCGGATCGCCTCCATCTCGTTGTCGGCGCGGGGGCCGATGTTGCGGAAGTGGTTGTGGTCGATCCGATCGTGTTGCGACTGCTGGGTTTCCGAACCGTCGATGGTGATGAAGTTGCCCTGCTGGTGCTTCTCCTCGAACAGGTTGTGGTCGATCCGGTTGTGGTGGCTGTCCGCCCCCTGGATGAGCACCCACTTCAGCGAGGAGCTCTCGGTCAGCCGGAAGTGGTTGCGGGTCAGCCGCACGTTGTTGGAGCTGGTGAGCTTCAACGTGGCACTGTTGGTCCAGCGCAGGCCTTCCACCGTCACGTACGAGGAGTTCGCCACCTCCAGCTGACCGGCGTTGATCACCGCCTTGCCGCGGTTGGCCGCCACCACGGTGATCGGCTGGGTCGCGGTGCCGTTCTTGCCGGACAGCTTGCCGATGCTGTACTGGCCGTCCGCGAGCACGATCCGGTCCCCGGCCCGCGCCGCGCCGAAAGCGCTCTGCAACTGGGCCGAGTTGGCCACCGGCACGGTCCGGCCGGGTTCGGGATCGCCGGTCCCGTCGTGGGAGACGGTCAGGCCGTAGATCTTCACCTCGCCGAAGTTGCCGTCCGCGCAGGGCGCGGAGTTCTCGCAGTTGGCTTGGGTGTACGCGCCGGCCTTGAAGTAGCCGCCGGTGAACGCCTTGGCCAGCGTGGCCTTCAGCTCACCGTTGTAGTAGGCCTTGATCTGGCCGCCGCTGACCACGAACTTGGCCTGGAACCTGGTGCCCAGCTGGTAGTCGCCGGTGATGAGCGTGTGGTTGGCGCCGCCGTCGGTGAGGTAGAGCTTGCTGCCCTCCAGCCGGAAGGCCGAGACGTCGTCGCCGGCGTCGTGGACCTGCCCGGCGATGATGCCGGGAGTGTCCTTGGGCAGCGCGGTGATGGCCTGGTCGATCACCATCGTGTGCGTGCCCGAGGTCGAGGACCAGCTGGCCTTGGCGCCCGAGGCGGTCAGCTCGCGCAGCTCCGCGCGCGGGTAGTTCGAGCCGCTGGTGGTGACCCCGTTGACCGCGGCCCGGAACTGCACCGCCTGGCAGTCCGGGGTGGCGCGGAACCACGGGTCGATCGAGTACGTGGCCAGCGCGGGCTGCTCGATGGTGAGCGGCTTCCCGGGTTCGCCGATCGGCAGCCCGAGGTTCCAGTTCCGCAGCGCCAGCACGTCGGCCGGGTGGTCGCATTCGCCCCCGCTGCCGCCGTCGGGCCCGTTGACGGTGGCCTCGGTGATGCTGGTCCAGTCGTTGACGGTGTTGCCGTGGCCGACCACGCGGACGTACCGCGCAGACTTGTCGGGGAAGTCGTGGTTCTGCAGCTGGAGCGTGCTGCCACTGGTGGTGCGGCGGGGGAGCACCGTGGTCCAGGCCGACCCGTCGTCGGAGAGCTGGACCTCGAAGGTGTCCTTCCTGGTGTCGCCCTTGTGCCAGGCCAGCGACACCGAGCCCACGGTCCGCGCCGAGCCCAGGTCGTAGCGGATCCACACCCCGTCCCCCTCGGCCGACCACCGGGTGTTCAGGTCCTTGTCCAGGGTGTTGGCCGCGACGTTGCCGTCATCGGCGATGGCCACCACCCCCGCGACCGGCAACGGAGCCCCCTCGGCCGCCGCCACCGGACTGGCCAGCCCCGCCACCAGCGCCGCGGCCGGTAACCCCAGCACAACCCGTCTCATCGAACCTCGCTCCCGTCACGCGCCACCGCTGATCGGTTCATCGCGGTAAGGGTCACGTGTCCGGGCGGGGACCGGTCCCGGACCGGCTGGCACGGTTCAGTACCGCGCGGACGGTAGTTCCCGGCCGGCCGGGCAATCCTCCAGTCCCGTACCACGGTCGCGGAGGCGAGGCCGATGTTGTCGATCACCATGACTGGATCCGCCACCGAGGGACCGACCGTGCTCACCCTCTCCGGCGTGCTCGACCCCGACGGCTCGGCCCGCCTGCTGGAGCGGGTCAGGCGGCTGATCGACGGCGGCTGCCGGCACCTGGTGCTCAACCTGGCCGGGGTGACCTTCTGCGACTCCAGCGGCATCAGCGCCCTGCTGCGCGCCAGGGCCAAGGCCGCGGAGGCCGAGTCCCGGGTGCGGCTCAGCACGCCGAGCCCGGCGCTGAAGCGGGCACTGGCGCTCACCGGGATGACGTGGGTGTTCCAGGACTCGGTCGACCAGTGAGCCCGGTCCGGCACCGATGTGCTCCCCACCGGCCCGTGTCGCCGACTCGATCGTGGGTATCCGGGTGCGACACCGGCCGTAGCGAGAGGAACCCGGACCGTGCCCACCACCCCGCCCCGCGCCGAGTTGACCTTCGTGGGCACCGCGACCACGGTGCTGCGGCTCGGCCCCTTCACCCTGCTCACCGACCCGAACTTCCTGCACCGCGGCCAGTTCGCCTACCTCGGCTACGGCCTGTTCACCCGGCGCCGCACCGAACCGGCGATGCAGCCCGCGCAGCTACCCGAGCTGGACGCGATCGTGTTGTCCCACCTGCACGGCGACCACTTCGACCGGATCGCCCGGCGCGAGCTGTCCAGGGACCTGCCGGTGTTCACCACCACGCACGCGGCCCGCCGCCTGGACCGGTGGGGCTTCGGGCAGGCGGTCGGGATGACCCCGTGGCAGCAGCAGGTCCTCGACCGCGATGGGTTCCGGCTGGTCATCACCGCCGCGCCGGGGGTGCACGGCCCGGGCCTGCTGGCCCGGCTGCTGCCGCCGGTGATGGGCAGCGTGCTGGAACTGCACCGCGGCCCGGACCTGTTGCTGCGCCTGTACATCACCGGGGACACGCTGCTGCGGCCCTGGCTCGCCGAGGTGCCGGCCCGGCTCGGCCCGCTGGACGTGCTGGTGGCCCATCTGGGCGGCACCCGGATCGCCGGGCTGCTGGTCACCATGGACGCGCCGATGGGCGCGGACCTGCTGGACCTGCTGCGCCCCGGGCTGACCGTGCCGATCCACTACGACGACTACGGGGTGTTCAAGACCCCGCTGCCGCAGTTCCTGCAGACCGTGGCCGCCCGCGGCGGCGGTCACCGGGTGGTGGCCGTCGGCCGCGGCGAGTCCACCGCGCTGCCGTTGCGCCAGTCAGACCGCGGCCGGTAGTCCGTCCACGACAAGATCCACCGTCGCGGCGAGGAAGTCGTCGGTCACGGGCTGGCCGGTGACCAGGAACCGGAAGTACGGCGGGCCGAGCACGGCCTCGATCACGAACCCCGGGTCGACCGGGGCGATGTCGCCGCGCTGGACGGCCCGTTCGACGATCACACCGTCCACGGCCAGCCGCTCGGTCCAGAACGCCCGGGCCATCTCGGCCAGGGAGGGCTCGAACGGGCCCAGCGTGATGCCGACCCGGACCATCGCCTGGACCTCCGCGGTGGTCAGGTTGCGGATCGCGGCGGTCACCAGGGTCAGCAGGTCCTCGCGCAGCGAACCCGTGTCGGGGATGGGCACGTTGGCGCGGTACAGCGTCGTCTTGTTGACCCCGGCCCGCCTGGCGATGCCCTCCAGGCTCAGCCCGTGGAAGCCGACCTCCGCCAGCTCGGCGAGCCCGGCGTTGAGCACCGAGGCCCGGACCTGGGCGCTGCGGCCGCCCGGTCGGGTGCGTCGGGAGCTGACAAAGGTCGCCTTCTGCGGCCGTCGCGCGAACCTGGGCCGGCAGGTGGAGCGCAGCATCCGCGCGGCCGGGGGAGAGGCCACCTACACAGCGGCGGACGTGCGGGTGCCCGAGTCGGTGCGGCAGTTCGTGGACACCGCCGTGCGGAAGTACGGACGGCTGGACATCGCGTTCAACAACGCGGGTGTGCAGATCAGCTCGCCGCTGCACCAGGTCACGGTCGAACAGTGGGACGATGTGTTCAGCACCAACGCGCGGGGGGTCTTCCTCGCGATGAAGTTCCAGCTCCCGCACATGCTCAACCAGAAGAGCGGGCACATCATCGTCAACTCGTCCGCGGGTGTGATCGTCGGCCGCCCCAACCTGTCGACCTACCGGGCCACCAAGCAGGCGATGCAGGCACTGGTGAAGTCGGCGGCGCTGGAGTACGGCGCGCAGGGGATCCGGGTCAACGCGATCCTGCCGGGCATCACCGACACCCCGATGATCCGTCCCCCCCCCGGCTACGACGACGAGACCTGGCAACGGATGCTGACGATCTTGGGCCAGCTGAACGTGGACGGCCTGAAGAAGGTCGCCACACCCGAGATGATCGCGCAGGCCGTGCTGGCGATGGCCAGTGACGAACTCGGTTACCTGACCGGCGCGTCCGTGCCGGTCGACGGCGGACTCACCGCGGGCCGGCCGCTGCAGCTGCCGCAACAGTAGCCGGCGGCGGCGAGCGAACTCCGTGGTTCAAGAGACGGCGGGTGGGTAGGTCTCGTCCAGAAACCCCGTCTGTGGAAGGGCTGTGCCATGACGGCGACCGAACACCCGCCCGCCGCGCCGGCTCCCGTGCCGGTCCGGCCCGTGCACCGCCGGCCCCTGGGTTCGGCGCTGTTGAGCCTGTTGCGCACCACCGACCACAAGCAGATCGGCATCCTCTACCTGGTCGCCTCGTTCGGGTTCTTCCTCATCGGCGGGGTGATGGCGCTGCTCATGCGCGCCGAGCTGGGGCTGCCCGGCATGCAGTTGCTCTCCAGCGAGCAGTACAACCAGCTGTTCACCATGCACGGCACGGTGATGATGCTGCTCTACGCCACCCCGACCGTGTTCGGCTTCGCCAACTACATCCTGCCGCTGCAGATCGGCTCGCCGGACGTGGCCTTCCCGAGGCTGAACGCCCTGTCCTTCTGGCTGTTCCTCACCGGCGGGCTGATCACCATCGGCGGGTTCCTCACCCCCGGCGGGGCGGCCGACTTCGGCTGGTTCGCCTACACCCCGCTGTCGCTGGCCACGTACTCGCCCGGCGTCGGCGGCAACCTGTGGGCGGTGGGCCTGATCATCAGTGGCCTGGGCACCATCCTGGGCGCGGTCAACATGATCACCACCGTGCTGTGCCTGCGCGCGCCCGGCATGACCATGTGGCGGATGCCGATCTTCACCTGGAACATCCTGTTCACCAGCATCCTGGTGCTGATGGCCTTCCCGATCTTCACCGCGGCCCTGTTCGGGCTGCTGTCCGACCGGCTGCTCGGCTCCCACGTCTTCGACCCCGCCAACGGCGGCTCCATCCTCTGGCAGCACCTGTTCTGGTTCTTCGGCCACCCCGAGGTCTACATCGTGGCGCTGCCGTTCTTCGGCATCGTCAGCGAGGTCATCCCGGTCTTCTCCCGCAAACCGCTCTTCGGCTACAAGGCGCTGGTGTGGGCCACCGTCGGCATCACCGGGCTCTCGGTGGTGGTCTGGGCGCACCACATGTACGCCACCGGCGCGGTGCTGCTGCCGTTCTTCGCCATCACCACCTTCCTCATCGCCATTCCCACCGGCATCAAGTTCTTCAACTGGATCGGCACCATGTGGCGCGGGCAGCTCAGCTTCGAGACCCCGATGCTGTTCTCCGTCGGCTTCATGGTGACCTTCCTGCTGGGCGGCCTCACCGGCATCCTGCTGGCCGCCCCGGCCATCGACTTCCACGTGCACGACACCTATTTTGTGGTCGCGCACTTCCACTACGTGCTCTTCGGCACCATCGTCTTCGCCACCTTCGCCGGGATCTACTTCTGGTTCCCCAAGATGACCGGCAGGCTGCTCGACGAACGCCTGGGCAAACTGCACTTCTGGACCACCTTCGTCGGCTTCCACCTGACCTTCCTGATCCAGCACTGGCTCGGCTCGGCAGGCATGCCCCGCCGCTACGCCGACTACCTGCCCTCGGACGAGTTCACCGGGATGCACACGATCTCCACCATCGGCGCGTTCCTGCTGGGCGCCTCGGTCCTGCCCTTCCTGTGGAACACCATGCGCAGCTACCGCTACGGCGAGGTGGTCACCGTGGACGACCCCTGGGGCCACGGCAACTCCCTGGAGTGGGCGACCTCCTGCCCGCCGCCACGGCACAACTTCACCGAGCTGCCCCGCATCCGTTCTGAACGCCCGGCGTTCGAGCTGCACTACCCGCACATGGTCGAGCGGCTGCGGGCCGAGGCGCACGTGGGCGGCAGGCACCAGCAGCCGGACGGACCGCCCGCGCCGTCGGAGATGGCCGCACACGGCACCCGCGCGGACGAGGAAGCGGTGGACCCGGACAACCCGAAGGAGCGCTGAGGCCAGGACCGCCGACCCGGTGCACAACGCGCGGCTGACCGGAAGCTGCCGCCCGCACCGCGACCCCAGGCGGCGACCCGATACTGGCCGACATGGGTGAGGGCGCGGATTTCACGGTTTCCGATCGCACGGCGATGGCCATGCTGACCGCCACCGGCCAGGCCTTCGAGGCCACCTGGAGCCGGCACCGCAACGCCATCTCCGCCGGCGAGGCAGGCATCGGCTCGGGCAGGCTGGCACAGGCCTTCCTCGGCAACTACCGGCCGGCGGAAGCGCCGCTCAAGCGCTCCGCCGACGCGGTGCCGGGTATCTGCCAGCGCTGCGCCGACATCGGCGACCTCTCCGCCGAGGACTACACCGGCGCGGACCAGCGCGCCGCCCGCCGGTTCGACATCAGGTGAAGGGGGAGCAGCCATGGTGATCCTGGAACCACAGGACGAGTTCGGCCTGTGGCGGCGGGTCAAGCCGTTCACCGAGTGGCCGGACACCAACGAGGACACCGTCGGCGAACTGGCGAAGGGATGGCAGGGCGCGCAGACGGCGCTGGACACCACCGTCACCGACATCCGGGCCGCGGGCGCCCGATCGCTGGCGGCCTGGCGGGATGACGGTGGCCAGAAGTACGCCGCGAAGCTGACCGGCACCCAGAAGATCGAGGGCCTCGGCTCCGACATGGCCCGGATGGCCGGTCACGCCGAGCACTTCGGCGAGGTGGTCAGGACCAGCAAGCAGTCCATGGTCGACCTGATCGAGACCTACGCGCCGTACTACGGCTTGATGTCCGCCTTCCCCGGCGGCGCCGCGGCAGGCATGCAGCTGTTGTTCGCCGGGATGATCGCCAACAACATGAACGGCATGCTGGACCGCAACGCCGCGCTGCTGGCCGCCCAGCGAATGGACGGGACCGCACCGATCTCCCCTGAACTCCAGGACATCCGGAACCTGGCCGGCCAGCTGCCCGGTGGCAACGTCACCATCCCCCTGATCGGCACCACGGAGGACTCCTACCGGGAGGCCTGGATCCGGGACAACCGCAGCGTCATCCTCGCCGCCGCCAGCAAGTACGGCCTGCCGCCGGACCTGGTGGCCGGCATCGCCTGGCAGGAAGTGGCGGGCAAACCCGGCTGGGTCGACGACATCGCGCTGAGCGGCCGCCGCAACGACGAGGCAATGAGCCGGGGCGGCGCACCCAACCACGGGCGACCGCCCATCGACCAGAACAGCGATCGCGGATCGAACGCGACCTCCTTCGACCCGATGTCCATCCAGATCCGCCGAGCCGCGGAGACCCTCGGCTACGACCTGGCGACCCTGACCACCGCACAGGAGGACCAGATCGTCTCCTCGCTCAAGGACACCAGGCAGAACATCTTCATCGCCGCCTCCCACCTGGCCGACCTGCGGCGGGAAGCCGGTTTTGGGGAGCACCTGACCCCGGACAACTACCGGGAGATCGCCGCCCGGTACAACGGCGGCCCGTACTGGCAGGGCGCCGGCGCGCAGAAGTACGGCGACCTCTTCGTCAACAACCTGCCCAAGGCCCAGCGCGCGCTCTACGACAGGTGACCCCCGCAACCCTGGGCCGCGCTGAGCGGGCCGCGCGGGCTGGGCACCTCGGCCGTGCGGCTGGGAACCGGCGTTGCGGGATAGTCCAGGGACCTGAGCCACCCAGCGTCGCCCGGCATGGCGACCCAGCTGAGGCTGGATTCCGCAGACCTATCTAGGGTGCGGCCAGGACTGTGTGCGCTTGCTGTCAGCGGCCAGGGCCGCGTCGGTGCCCTGCGCGGCGTCAGCTGTCTGCGAGATCCTGGCCGAGGAGTTGTCCCGTGCGCTCGATGCAGCGCAGCCGAGCGGGAGAGAAGTCATACGGCATCTTGGTGATCGCGTCGAAGGCGCTCATCCGCGTGTGGTGCTCCTCGTCCAGGTCGCCGTGGCTCTCGAAGAGCTTCTCCTCGGCTGTGTCCAGCCCGGCAGCCGCGATGGCCTGCCCCAGGGCCTTGTGGTGGTGGTATCGCTGGGTGGCGAGTTCTTCCACGCGCGGGTCATCGGGCTC
>NZ_JBSFUA010000029.1:0-109908 GCF_053591555.1 Crossiella sp. NPDC003009
GCGCCTGGGGTGTCCGGGCCGTTGGCGCGCAGCCGCCGGAGCACAGACACACGCGAAGCAAGCTTCGGAGTGTCTGGGTCACGAACGCACGACGCGAAAAAATCAACCCCACCGCCTGGTCAAGAGCCCGCCGTGTCGCTGGCGCGCCACGCCTCTTTCGTGAGCAGTTGTCGCGTCAGCGGTGCACGGCAACCGCGGGCAGGGTGCGGCCCAGCACCGGCAGCGCCGCGGTGGCCGCGGTCAGCACCGCGGCGAGCACCAGCCACGGCAGGACCGGGTGGAACGCGGTCAGGGAGATCACCGCGGGCGCGACCACGTTCGAGACGCCGAAGGAGTACTGGAAGCTGGCCACGTACCGGCCGCGCGCGCCGGGTGGGGCGCTGGCCTCGGCCAGGGCGGTGGAGGTGGGGGCGTGCACCAGGTTGGCCACGCAGTGCACCAGGGTGATCACCAGCAGGTAGGCCAGGTTCCACGGGGCAGGCACCCACAGCGCGGCCGCGGTGGCCAGCGCCCAGGTGATCCACAGCAGGCCCGCCCCTGCCAGCGCCGTGGTGCGCGGGACGTTGCGTAGCCGGTCGACCGTGGCGACCTGGAAGCACAGCCGGAAGACCGTGCTGGTGACGATGACCGCGCCGATCATCCAGGCCGGGGCGCCCAGCACCAGGCGCAGGTAGACCGGGACGCCGAGCACGAACAGGTCCACCGCCAGCGCGAAGGCGAAGTTGACCAGGATCAGGCCCAGGTATGGGCGGTCGCCCAGCAACTGCCGGAAGGCGCCGTCGCCGCGTTCGCTCGGGGTGTGCGGGGCGGGGCGCACGTAGCGGAGCAGGATGGCCGCGCACACCAGGAAGCTGACCGCGTTGCCCGCCGCGACCAGCCGGTACGGCCAGTCCCCCGCCGCCCCGGTGAGCAGCCCGGCCACCCCGGCGCCGGCGCCGAAGCACACCGACATGATCACCCCGGCCAGTGCGAACGGCCGGTCCTTGCTGGTCTCGGCGGACAGGTCGGCGATGAGCACGAACACCGAGCAGTAGAACCCGCGCTGCCCCATGGCCAGCAGCGCCGCCGCCAGGAACGCCTCCGGCACGCTGGTGGCCACCAGGTACATCCCGGCCCCGGCCGCCTGCACCAGCTGGGCGGTGACCAGCACCGTGCGCGGCCCCCACCGGTCCACCAGGTGCCCGGCCAGCGGCGGCACCAGCAGGCCGACCGCGGTGGCCGCCGCGCCGACCAGCCCGGCGGTCGGCAGGTCCAGGCCGATCACGAAGGTCAGGTACAGCACGGTGACCGGCAGGAACACCCCGGTGCCGAAGGAGTCCACCCCGAGCGCGACCAGCAGCGCGTTTCTCCCCATGCCCGCAAGACAACCAGAGTGGTCAGGGTGTGCTGGGCGTCGGCCCGGCGGGATGGCCGTACAGGCCAGGTCCGTCCACCCGCAGCGTGGCGAGGAACTCGGTGGACTCAGCGTAGGAGGTGGCGATCAGCTCGGTGGTGAACCGGAAGTCCAGCGGCGTCACCGGCCGGGCCGGCGCGCCCGGCAGGTAGACGATCGGCGCGGTCTCCGCCCAGCGGGTGGCCTCCAGCACCGCCTGGTTGCGGGTGGCCAGGGTGGCCCAGAACAGCAGCGTCTCCGGCAGCGAGGCGGGCACCCCGGGCAGGTGGCCCGGGAAGGCGCAGTCGAGCACGACCAGTGACTTCGCGCCCATGCTCAGCGCCTGCTGCACCGGCACGTTGGCCAGCACGCCGCCGTCGTAGAGCACCCGCTCGCCGATGCGCACCGGCGGGTAGATGCCGGGGATGGCCGCGCTGGCCAGGATCGCTGGAATCAGCTCGCCCTCGGCCAGCAGCACCGGGGAGGCGGTGACCGCGTCCACCGCGACCGCGCCGAAGGGCAGCACCAGGTCGCTGAACCGGCTCGCGCCGTCCAGGCCCTCAGTGAGCACCTCGGCCAGGCCGGTGTTGCGGAACAGGTGGTTGCGCCCGGCGCGCAGGGTGCGCAGCTGCCGGACCGGGCCGCCCGGGAAGACCCTGGAGCGGGTCATCAGCGCCCACATCCGGGTCAGCCTGCCCGCGGCGTGCTCGGGGTCGAGGGCCAGCAGCGAGCCGTTGACCGAGCCGACCGAGGTGCCGATCACCAGGTCGGGGCGGATGCCGTGTTCGGCCAGCGCGCGGAGCATGCCGACCTGGATGGCGCCCAGGCTGCCGCCGCCACCGAGAACGAAGCCGACCGGGGTCGGCAGACCGTGGTCCCGCACGTCGAGCATCGTCTCATGTGGACGGAGCGAAAATGCGTTGCGGCGCGGTCGCCGGGTGCCTAACGTAGCTGTCGTCCCATTGCCGTCCAGGGGAGCACAGGTTGATCGGCTGAGGTTGCGAGTCACCGCGACGTTGAGGCACGCCCGCCTCCGCCCGTGCTCGGACCCGGCCGCGACTCCCCCGTTGGACGCGCCCCTCTCCTGAGTTCCGTGTCGTCGCTGTGCGCTCGCGTGTCGCCCTCTCTTCTCGCGACGACACCTCAGGAGGTGCGCCATGTCCGCATCCGTCACCTGTTCCGCACTCGGTTTCCGCTGGCCCGACGGCGAGCCGGTGTTCGAGGAGCTGAACCTGCTCATCGGCGCCGGCCGCACCGGGCTGATCGGGGTCAACGGCTCCGGCAAGTCGACGCTGCTGCGCCTGCTCGCCGGTGAGCTGTCCCCGGTGTCCGGGTCGGTCAGCGTCACCGGCGAGATCGGCTACCTGCCGCAGACCATCACATTGGACGCTTCCAGGAGGATTGATGACGTACTCGGTATCTCGGCGCAACGCGCGGCCCTCGCGGCGATCGAGTCCGGCCGGGGCGCCGAAGTCGACTTCGGTGTCCTCGGCGAGGACTGGGACGTCGAGGAACGCACCCGGGCCACCCTCGACCGCCTCGGTCTTGGCCACCTCGGCCTCGACCGCACCGTCGGCGGAGTCTCCGGCGGCGAGTCCGTCCTGCTCGCGCTTGCCGCGCTGCTGGTGCGACGGCCGCCGGTCCTGCTGCTCGACGAGCCCACGAACAACCTGGACCTTCGTGCCCGCCGCCTGGTGCACCGCGCCGTAGCGGAGTGGCCGGGGATCCTGGTGGTGGTCTCGCACGACCGGGAGCTGCTGGACCTGATGGACCGGATCGCGGACCTGCGTGACGGCGAGGTGCGCTACTACGGCGGCAACTTCACCGACTACCAGGCCGCGGTGGCCGCCGAGCAGGAGACCGCGCTGCGGCTGGTGCGCGCGGCCGAGCAGGACCTGCGGCGGCAGCAGCGGGAGCTCATCGACGCGCGGGTCAAGCTGGACCGGCGGCTGCGCTACGGGCAGAAGATGTGGGACCAGAAGCGGGAGCCCAAGGTGGTGATGGGCAACCGGAAACGGGCCGCGGAGGTCTCCGCGGGCAAGCACCGCACCATGCACCTGGACAAGCTGGCCGAGGCCAAGGACCGGGTGCAGGAGGCCGAGGAGGCGGTGCGCGCGGACGGGCAGATCCGGGTGGAGCTGCCGCACACCGAGGTGCCGCCGGGCCGGGAGGTGCTCCGACTGTCCACAGTGGAGCTTCGCTGCGGACCGGTGGTGGACCTCGATGTGCGCGGCCCGGAACGGATCGCGCTGGTCGGGGCCAACGGCTCCGGCAAGACCACGCTGCTGCGCACCATCACCGGCGCGCTGGCGCCGGTCTCCGGTTCGGTGTCGCTGAAGGTGCCGATGCGGTGGCTGCCGCAACGGCTGGACGTGCTCGACGACGGGTTGTCCGCCATCGGCAACGTGGCCAAGGCCGCGCCGGAGGCCGGTCACCAGCGGATCAGGGCGCAGCTGGCCCGGTTCCTGCTGCGCGGCCGCAAGGCCGAGCAGGCCGCGGGCACGCTCTCCGGCGGGGAGCGGTTCCGGGCCTCGCTGGCCACGCTGCTGCTCGCCGAGCCCGCCCCGCAGCTGTTCCTGCTGGACGAGCCGACGAACAACCTGGACCTGGCCAGCGTGGCCCAGCTGACCCAGGCCCTGTCGGCCTACGCGGGCGCGCTCGTGGTCGCCAGCCACGACCTGCCGTTCCTGCGCACCCTCGGCATCACCCGCTGGCTGCTGCTCACCGACACCCTCACGGAGGTGGATCCCCTGTGAGCTGCCGAACCGGTGGCGCTACCGCGAGCGCCGGTTGCGCAGGTAGTCCGAGACCACCGCCGCGCCAAGCCCGTCCAGGTCCGGCGCGACCACGCGGCCGTTGCTGCGCCGGGCCATCAGGTCCACGAACCGGGTGAGCCGGGGATCCTCGCCGAGCCGGAACACGGTCAGGTTGCTGCCCAGCCTGGCCAGCGCGTCCAGCTCGGCGAGGGTCCGGGCCAGGGTCTCCGGCCGGGGCGGGTAGTCGAAGACCGCCTCGCCGTCGGGCTCCAGGTGCGCGGTGGGCTCGCCGTCGGTGACCACCAGCACCACCGGCTGGGCGTCGGGGTGGCGGCGCAGGTGCCGTCCGGCCAGCAGCAGCGCGTGGTGCAGGTTGGTGCCCTGCTCCCACGCGCCCTCCAGCGCGGTCAGCTCGCCGATGTCCATCGTGGCCGCTTCCCGGCCGAAGGTGATGACCTGCAAGGCATCCGCGCGGAACCGGGTGCTGATCAGGTGGTGCAGGGCCAGCGCGGTGCGCTTCATCGGCAGCCAGCGCCCGTCCTGCACCATCGACCAGGAGGTGTCCACGCACAGCGCGACCGCGGCCCTGGACCGGTGCTCGGTCTCGGCCACCTCGACATCGGCCACGTCCAGGCGCACCGCCCGCTCCCGCTGCCCCGCGGCGCGCAGCACGGCGTTGCGCACGGTCCGCCCGACGTCCCACGGTTCGGTGTCGCCGAACTGCCACGGCCTGGTGGCTCCGCTGAGTTCGCCCGCCGCGCCGGCGGCCTGGTTGTCCCGGTCGCCGCGCCGGGTGCGGACCTGGTCGAGCACGTCGCGCAGCGCGGTGTCACCGAGCTGCCGCATGGCCTTGGGTGTCAGCCGCAGCTCCCCGTCGGGGGCGCGTTCGAGCAGGCCGCGTTCGCGCAGCTGGCGTTCCAGCTCGGCCAGCCGCCGCATGTCCACAGTGGACTCCCGGCCGAGCTGGCGGGCCAGCGTGTCCAGGTCGATGTCCTCCAGCCGCGCGCCGGGGTAGGACTGGGCGAGCTGTTCGGCGAGCTGGTCCAGCTCGGCCAGGTCCTGTAACGCGGCCGCGCCCTCGGCCATGCCGAGCGGGGTGTCGCCGCGGAACCGGCCGCGCCCGGTCCAGTCCTGGCCGGGCCGCAGCTGCCGCAGCTGGTTGTCCAGCTGTTGCAGGGCCTGGGCGAGCCGGGGGTCGCCGAAGGCCTGCTGGGACAGCTGGGCGAGCTCCTGGCGCTGCTGCTGGGACAACGAGTTGAGCAGTCGCTGCGCCGCCGCGGCCCGCGCGGCCAGCAGGTCGACCAGCTCGTCCACGGTGCGCGGGTGCTCCGGGAAGAACTCGCCGTGCCTGGCCATGAACTCGGCGAACTTGGCCTCGATGTCCGGGTCGCCCTGGGCGCGCTGGCCGAGCAGCGCGGAGAGGTCCTCCAGCATCTCCCGCACCCGGGCCACGTCCTCGGGCGTGGTCGCCTTGAGCGCCTCGCTCATGCCGCGGAAGCGCTGTTCCAGGGCCTCCTGGCCGAGCATCCGCTGGATCTCCTGGTAGGCCTCGCGGGCCTCGCCGGAGCGCCAGTCGTACTCGGTGAGCTCGCGGACCGCCCCGGCCGGGCTGGCCGGCAGCGCGTCGAGCTGGAACTCCTGGAAGCGGGCGTTGTCGTCGAGGTCGCGGGCCAGGGCCTGGCGTTCCTTGGTCAGCGCCCGCTGGAGCAGCTCCTTGACCTGCTCCAGGGTGCCGTCCAGGCGGTGCCGCCGCTGCAGCTCGCTGCGCTTGCGCCACAGCCGCTGGGTGAGGTCGTCGAGCCCGTGCTGGCCGGGCAGGCCGCGGCGGAGCAGCTCGCGCAGCGCGGCATCGGGTGAGCGGCCCTCCATCACGTCCCGGCCGATCTCCTCCAGCGCGGCCCGCAGGTCAGGCGGTGGCGCCAGCGGGTCGGGCCCGCCGGAGAAGCGCCCGTACCGGTAGCGCCGAACCGGATCGCTCATGTCCGCCACCCTACGCCTGCCGATCTCGGCCCGGCACCGCAAAACGGCAGGCCACCGGAGGGATGGTGGCCTGCCGTCGGCGGCTTGGTCAGCAGGCGGTGAGCCTGGCGAAGCTCACCGGCTTGGCCCTGGACTCGGTGTGGCTCCAGCGGGGCGGGACCGTGGTGCAGGCGCCTGCCGGACCGGGCTCGTAGTTGACCTGCACCCGCACCGGGAAGTCACAGTTGTTGCGCACCACCACGGTCAGCGTGGTGGCGCCGTCCTGGACCAGGCTCTGCACGCAGCTGGGCACCGCGGCGGGCTCGGCGGCGACCGCGGGCGTGCTGACGGCCAGTGCCGCGCCCCCGGCCAGCGCCAGGCTCGCCCCGGTCACGACGAACTTCTTCATCGACTCGCGCATGCCGGCCACGTAACCAGGGCCACGACGATCTTGGCACCGGATTCGGCCATAACTGAACAACGCCGGTTCAGGGCCGTGCGCGGCGGGCCACCGGGAAGTCGAAGTAGGTGCCGGGGAACGGCTCGTCGTTCAGGGTGAAGTGCCACCACTCCTCGGCCAGGTTGCGGAAACCGGCCGAGGCCAGGGTGCCGCGCAGCAGGTCGCGGTGGACGCGGGCCGGGCCGGTGATGGCCGGGTTGTCGGTGTGGGACAACGGGTCGAAGCAGTCGTAGCCGGTGCCCATGTCCACGGTGTTGTCCGGGAACCGGGTGCCCACCGGCGCGAAGCACGGCGTGAGCGGCTCACCCGGCCGGTACGGGCGCTGCGCGCGGACCGGCAGCTTGACCAGGGTGAGGTCCACGGTGCTGCCGCGGCTGTGCCCGGACTTCTCCGCGATGTAGCCGTCGGCGAAGAGCCGGTCCTTGGCCACGTTGGGGTAGAACTCGGCCTTCATCCGCTCGTCGGCGAGGTCCTTGGCCCAGCGCACGAAGTGGTCCACCGCGCGCTGCGGCCGGTAGCAGTCGTAGACCTTGAGCGTGTAGCCCTGCCGCAGCAGCGCGCGCTGGGCGGTGCGCAGCGCGGTCGCGGCCTGGCGGGTGAGCACGCACAGCGGCCGCCGGTAGCCGTCGATGCGGTCGCCGACGAAGTTGTGCCGCCCGAAGTAGCGGATGTCGTGCCGGATGGTGGGGTCGACGTCGGAGAGCACCACGAACCCCGGCGGCAGCCCGCCCCCGGCCGCGGTGGCCGGGGGCGTGAGCGTGCCGATCGCGGCGACCGCGAGCAGGAGCGAGCCGAGAACTGAGCGCAGGGACATCGCCCTGTTCTATCAGCCCCCGTAGACCGCGTCCCCCGACTCGACGTCCTTGGCCAGGTTCCGCGACAGGTACAGCGACTCCAGTGCCAGCTCGACCACCGCGGCGATCCGGCCGGGCGGGTCGGCCGGTGTCACGCCGAAGCGGGCGGCGACCTCGTGCAGCACCGGCAGCTCCGGCAGCGCGCCCAGCACCTCGGCGGCCCGCACCCTCGGCCCGGTGCGCACCGGGTGCCCCTCGGCCACGGCCTCCACCAGCGAGCGCAGGTCGATCCCGGCCAGCGAGGTGCGGGCGGTCTCGGCCAGCGAACGCCGCAGCAGGTGGGTGAGCAGCTCCCCGGCCTCTTCCTCCAGGCCGGCGTGGAACTCCAGCTTGCCGCGCAGCACCGGGGTCACCGCGTCCAGGTCCACCGGCCGCGCCACCGCGGGCCACTCCCCGGTGCGCGCGGCGCGTTGCAGGGCCGCGGCGGCCACGGTCTCGGCGGCGGCCACCGCGAACCGGGCGGAGACGCCGGAGCGCTGGTCCACCGCGCTGGACTCGCGCAGGTGCCCGACAAACCGGGCCAGCACCTCCAGCAGTGGGTCGCCGACCTCGGCCACCAGTTCGGCTTCCTGGCGGATGAGGTTGATCTCGTCGTCGAGGTCGCTGAGGTAGTGGGTGCGGATCTCCGCGCCGAAGCGGTCCTTGAGCGGGGTGATGATCCGGCCGCGGTTGGTGTAGTCCTCCGGGTTGGCGGTGGCCACCAGCAGCAGGTCCAGCGGCAGCCGCAGGGTGTAGCCGCGGACCTGGATGTCGCGTTCCTCCATCACGTTGAGCAGCGCGACCTGGATCCGCTCGGCCAGGTCGGGCAGCTCGTTGATGGCCACGATGCCGCGGTGGGCGCGCGGGATGAGCCCGAAGTGGATGGTCTCCGGGTCGCCGAGGCTGCGGCCCTCGGCGACCTTGACCGGGTCGACGTCGCCGACCAGGTCACCCACGGAGGTGTCGGGGGTGGCGAGCTTCTCGGCGTAGCGCTGCGAGCGGTGCAGCCAGGCCACCGGCAGGTCCTCGCCCAGTTCGGCGGCGCGACGGCGGGAAGCCGGCGTGATCGGGTCCAGGGGGTGTTCGGCGAGCTCGGACCCCTCGATCACCGGCGTCCACTCGTCCAGCAGGCCGGCCAGGGTCCGGGCGAGCCTGGTCTTGCCCTGGCCGCGTTCGCCGAGCAGCACCAGGTGGTGCCCGGCCAGCAACGCGCGTTCCAGCTGCGGCAGCACGGTCTCGTCGAAGCCGACGATGCCGCGCCACACCGGGCGCCCGTCACCGAGGGCGGCCAGCAGGTTGGTCCGGATCTCCTCGGCCACGCTGCGCGGCTGGTGCCCGGCGGCGCGCAGGGCGCCCACGGTGCGCGGCAGGTCGGCGGGAGCCGTTGGCACACTGGTGTTCACCCGCGCGACGGTACGCCTGTCCGCTGGCTGCCCGCCGCCGGACATCGATGATCAACCGGAGAGCCGCTGATGCGTCTTGGGAACATGCGGAGATTTCGGCCTCGCCGGTGGCTGGTCTGGACCCTGGTGCCGGTGCTGGTGCTGCTCACCTCGCTGTGGGGGACCTGGCAGGTGAGCGACTCGCGGACCTTCCAGTTCTACGGCGGGCTCACCGACCGGGTGGACACCGGGGACAAGGTGGTCGCGCTGACCTTCGACGACGGCCCCACCGAAGGCACCCCCGAGGTGCTCAAGGCGCTGGCCGAGGCCCAGGTGAAGGCCACCTTCTTCGTCACCGGCCGGGAGCTGGCCGCCCACCCCGAACACGGGAAGGCGATCGTGCGGGCCGGGCACGAGCTGGGCAACCACACCTACTCCCACCAGCGGATGGTGCTGGTGGGCGGGGACTTCGTGCGCACCGAGGTCGAGCGCACCGACGCGCTGATCAGGGCGGCCGGGCACACCGGGGAGATCCACTTCCGGCCGCCGAACGGGAAGAAGCTGCTCAGCCTGCCCCGCTACCTGGCCGAGCACCGGCGTCAGACGATCATGTGGGACGTGGAGCCGGAGTCCGACGGCACCGATGCCGCCGATCCGGCCGCGATCACCAGGGCGGTGCTGGAGAAGACCCGCCCTGGGTCGATCGTCCTGCTGCACGTCATGTACCCGGTGCGCCAGCCCTCCCTGACCGCCGTGCCGGGGCTGGTCGCCGGGCTGAAGGAACGCGGCTACCGCTTCGTGACGGTCTCGGAGCTCTTGGCCCTGCGCCGCTGACCGGGCGGCAGCGCCACCGAGACCTGGCCCTCCACCACCCGGCCGCGCTGGGCCGCCGGCTGCTTCCACCAGCCCGAGCACCCCTGGGTGCACGGGTGGGACAGCTCGGCGAACCGGAAGCTTCCGTCCGCCTGCGGCACTGGCTGGCTCCAGGTGATGAACCCGGTGTCCGAACACCAGTGACAGCGCGGCACTAAGTCGGGGTCACTGCTTCGGGATGTCTCCGGTTCCACCACATCTCCCACACGGGCCGTAGTCGTTGTCCACGTCCACTCCGGACCCCGCACACTGGGGGCAGGTCTCGAACTCGAACCGCATCCTCTCACCCACATCCGCCTCGGAGCCGTTGCCGCGCAATCACGATCGGGTCGAAAACACGACTCAGCCCACACCACGTTTCGTGGATGAGACGAGGTCCTTTCCGGCGGATGACGACCACGACCGGGTGAACCGTGAACGACCAGAGTGGACCGCACGGCCGCGGAATGTCGGACCGGCACGGCATGCTGTCGCCATGGCCACCACGGTGACTCGAGCCCAGGCCCTGGCGTACCGGATGGCCGCGCAGGGCCTGCACCGCGCGCACCGGCACGCCCGCGACCTGGACGTGCTCGCCCTCGGCGTGCAGGACACCAGGGGCTCGGCTCAGCTGGCCCTGGCCGCCCGCCTGCCGGCGCCGCCGGAGCTGACCGAGGACCTGGCCCTGCTGTGGTCGGTGCGCGGCGCCCCGCACCTGCACCGCCGCCGCGACCTGACCGCCCTGGCCCGCCACCTGTGGCCGAGGGACGACAAGGACGCCTTCGCCCGCCTGGGCTCGGAACGCAAACCCCTCAAGGCAGCCGGAATCTCATCCCTGGATGCCTTCCGCGCCGCCTCGACCGCCCTCCGCGAAGCCGTGCCGGCCCCGATGCCCAGGGGCGAGGTCAGCGCCGCGGTCACCCGCCTGCTTCCCCCGGCGTACTCCTACGACTGCCGCACCTGCCAGTCCCACCACATCTACGGCAGCCTGTTCCAGACCATCGGCCTGTTCGCCGGCCTGCGCCACGACCTCACCGGCCCCACCCTGCTGCTGCGCCCCCTGGAAGACCGCCCACCCATCCCGGAAACATCGGCGGGCGCCACCCCGCTGATCCTGGACTACCTGCGCCTGCACGGCCCCGCCACCCGGGCCGAGGCCGCCGCCTACCTCGGCACCTCCCAGTCCGCCCTCGCCCCGGTCTGGCCCACCGACCTGGCCGAGGTCACCCTCGACGGCGCCCAGACCTGGCTCCCCGCCGACGCCCTCCCCCAGCTCCGCACCCCGCCGAAGACCCAGGTCGTGCGGCTGCTCCCGCCACTGGACCCCTACCTCCAGGCCAGGGACCGGGAGCGACTGGTGCCGGAAGCGGCCCGCCGCAAGGAGATCTGGAAGATCATCGGCAACCCGGGAGCACTGCTGGTCAACGGCGAGCTGGCCGGGACCTGGCGCCCCAAGAGCACGGCCAAGCGGCTGGAGCTGACGGTCACCGCATTCGAACCGCTGACCAAGTCCCAGCAGCAGGAGCTCCAGCGCGAGGCGGAACTGGTGGCCACGGTCCGCGGCCTGCCCGAGGTACGGCTCATCCACACCTGACCAAGCCCACCGCCGGATGTGTGCAGCGCCCAGGTGTGTCCCTACGTGACGGTGGCGGTGGAACCGGCTTGCTTGCCCAGTCCGGGTGGGGAGAGTGCCGGGGCACTGAACCAGGTGGACCAGGCGGTGGTGAAGGTGCCGGCGGGTTGTGGGTCGGTGGTGGTGGAGATCCAGGCGGTGTGTCCGTCGGGGCGGAGCAGCAGACCGTCGAGTTCGGGGTGTTCGGGACAGTGGGCGCGGTAGGTGTCCACGTTGCCGTCCGTGCTGGTGTCGGTGTCGACTGGCCAGGCACGGTCGCCGAGGTGGAGAAGTACCGGGCGTGCGGGCCGGAGCAGTTCGGCGACGCTGGTGTGCTTGTCGCCGATGGTCAGTTTCAAGTTCGGGGCGAGTTTGCCCAGCCAGGGATGGTCGCCGGGGATCTTGGGGTCGTACCGGGTGCTTACGCCGGTGGTGAGTTCGGCCAGGTAGGTGCTGACCGGTGGCAGGTCGGTGAGTTCGTTGAACAGGTCTCGGACCGGATCGAGGTCCGGTCGACGTCGTCCGAGGATCATCTGGGCGCGGGTGGTTCGCAGCACGCGTGCCCCGGCCTCGTGCCGCTCGTGGTGGTAGCTGTCCAGCAGCCCGTCCGGTGCGTGGCCGAGCGCGGTGGCGGCCAGCTTCCAGCCGAGGTTGACCGCGTCGGCCAACGCCACGTTCACCCCCACTGCTCCTGCCGGCGGGTGGATGTGTGCGGCGTCGCCGGCCAGCACGACCCGGCCGGCGACGTAGCGATCCGCCTGCCTGGCCGCGTCGGAGAACCGGGTGAGCCAGCGCGGGTTGCGGAGTTCCACCGGGCGGCCGAGCGTCTCGTTCAGGATCTGCTGGAAGTAGGCCGGCCGCACCGGTTCGTCGCGGTCGGCGGGTGGGGTCGGCTCGTCGAGCACGATCCGCAGGTAGCCGGGTCGCGGGATCACGAACACCGTGCCGTGCTCGCCGTCGGTCATCCCGAACGGCAGGTCGGCGGGGTCGGCCAGCTCCACATCCGCGAGCAGGCCGAAGGTGGTGGCCGCGGTGCCCGGGAAGCCGATCCCGGCGAGTTTCCGCACGACACTGCGGCTGCCGTCGCAGCCGGCGAGGTAGTCGACCCGCCGGTGCTGGTGCTGACCGCCGACCCGGAGGGTCACGTCCACCCCGTCATCGTCCTGACCGAGGCCGATCACCTCGTGCCCCCAGGACACCGCCACACCCAGCTCGGCCAGCCACTGCTCGAGGAGTTCTTCGACCCGGGTCTGCGCGATCCCGAGCACGTAGGGGTGGTCGGTGTCCATCGCGCCCAGGTCCAGGGGGTGGCTCGGATCGGCGAACATGCCGTAGGGCACCGTCGGGCCCTCGGCCAGGAAGCGGTCGGCGATGCCGCGCCGGTCCAGCAACTCCAGGCTGCGGGCGTTGAGGGTGAAGCCGCGGCAGAACGGCGACCGCTCCGGCAGCCGGTCCACCACCGCCACCTCGGCCCCGCCCAGCGCGAGCTCCGCCGCCAGCATCAACCCGGCCGGTCCCGCCCCGGCCACCATGACCTTCATCGAACCTCCACTCCCGGTCGTCATCGGGTCTCGTTCTGGACGCGGACCCAGCCGGTCACCGGTTCCGGCCAGGCCAGCCGACCGGTCGTGATATCGCCGGTGATCTCCTCGAGCCAGCCCAGCTCGGCCTCCAGCATCCGCACCGCGTACTCGGCCTCCACCACGAACAGGCGCGGCACCTCACCGGCCTCCAGCACCTCGCGGTGCCCCTGCCGGATCTCCGCCAGCGACGCGCGGATCCGCTCGGCCCGCTCCCGCAACGCCGCCACCGCGCCCTCCGGCCCGAGCGCGCCGAGATAGCTGACCGCTGACAAGAACTTCGGGTACTCCTCGGCCGGGACGCGGATCAGCTCCTCCACCCAGCGCACGAACTCCTGCCACCCCAGCGGCGTGTGCTGATAGATCGTCCGTTCCGGTCGGGCACCGACCCTGACCGTCTCCCGCGCCGCTATCCACCCGGCCCGTTCCAGTGCTCGGACCACGTCGTACAGGGAGCCGGTGGTCACCTTGAACGCCCGGTCCATGCCCCGTTCCCGCAGGGTGGCGGCCATGGCATGGGGATGCGTCGGCGACTCCATCAGCAACCCCAGCACCGCCAGCCCGAGCGGGTTGGACACCACCCGTCTGCTACTCGAACTCAATCGCTCGCCTCCAATCAGTCGGCACCGAGTATTTGGTGGCGACTGTTAGTTGTCAAGATATGGCCTTGACAGGCAACCCCTCGGTTGCCTATTTTCTCCTCGAAAGGCAGCCAAACAGTTGCCATTGGAGGGTGCCTCATGGACTACGACGCGGTGTTCAAGGCCCTGGCCGACCCCACCCGCCGCCGCCTGCTGGACGCCCTGCACGCCCACAACGGCCAGCGCCTGCACGAGCTCTGCGCGGGCACCGACCTCACCCGCCAGGCGGTGACCAAGCACCTGGCCATCCTCGAAGCGGCCAACCTGGTCGCCACCACCCGCTCCGGCCGGGAAAAGCTGCACTACCTCAACCCGGCCCCGCTCAACGACATCAGCGCCCGCTGGCTCGCCAAGTACGACCAGCGGCAGCTCAACGCCCTGGCCACCCTCAAACAGGCCCTGGAGGACGACCGTGAGTGACCTCGACTTCATCTACGTCACCTACATCCGGACCACCCCGGAACAGCTGTGGACCGCGCTGACCAACGGCGAGTTCACCGAGCAGTACTACGGCGTGCACCTGGTCTCGGACTGGCAGCCCGGCTCGCTCATCCACTGGCGCAACGAGGACGGCACCCTGGGCACCTCCGGCGAGACCGTGCTGGCGGCCGACCCGCCGTACCTGCTCAGCTACACCTTCAAGGTCGGCGCGGACTACCCGGACCTGCACGCCGAGGACGCCTCCCGGGTCACCTTCACCCTGGAACGCGACGGCGAGACGGTGAAGCTCACCCTCACCCACGACCGGTTCGACCCGCGCGGCCAGGTGCGCGAGTCGGTCTCGCACGGCTGGCCCGCGATCCTCTCCGGCCTGAAGACCCTGCTGGAAACCGGCGAGCGCCTGCCCTGACAGGGGTCGCGGCTAGGGTGTCGGCGTGCTGACCGAAGTCCTGCTCACCCCGCCTGACCAGGCCGTTGACACCGCGACGATCGTGGACGGCCTGCTGGAGCCGGGTGCGCAGGCCGCGCAGGCGCTGCTGGTGCTGGGCAAGATCGCCCGCACCCGGTTCTGGGTGCACCCGTCGATGCTGAGCAGGCTGCTCGCCGAGTCCGACCCGGTGTTCACCGCCGACGGCGCCACCCTGCGCGCCGAGTCCTTCTCCCCGTGCTGCGGGGTGCACGCCCGCCTCGACCTCCGGCCGGTCGGCACGGTCGGCCGCGGCTGCACCAACGTGGACCTCTCCGCCGACACCCGCGCGGTGCTGGCCGGGGTGGCCGGCGAGGAACCGCTGCACCTGCGGGTGCGTGGGGACGGCATCCGGTTGCGCACCCTCGACGGCGATGGCGCCGAGGACAGGGTGCCGCTGCCAGAGCGGTGGGTGGCCGGGTTCGCCGAGATCGCCGCGGTCACCGCGGGCGCGACCCGGCGGGCCGAGCTCGACCAGGCCGCGGCCCGCTCCTTCCTGCGGCAGCTGCCCGCCCAGGACACCGCCTCCTGGGTGGTCCCCTCCGGCCGGGGCCTGCGCCTGACCGCCCGGCGCACCGCCGAGGCGATCCCGGCGGCCGGGCTGCACCGGCTGCGGGTGGCCGACCCGCTGGTGCGCTTCACCCGCGGCCTGTCCGTCTACGCCGCGCCCGGCGCGGAGACCGCCAGCTGGGTGCTGCACCTGGACCGGGCCCGGCTGACCGTCACCCTGTCCCCCGCGCCCTCCCGAGGCTTCTCCGGCGAAGGCGGCTGGCTGACCACCCTGGTCGGCGGGGCCGCGGACCCGGACCTGGTCACCGGCCGCCGCGGCCACGACGTGGTGGACGGCGTGTGGTTCGACCGCCCGCTGCCCAGCGGCCGCGCCCCGGCCAACGGCCGCCTGACCAAGGCCAGGACCCTGGTCGCGGCGGGCGCGGTCCGCGCGCTGCCCGGGGGCGGCTACGAGATCGCGCACGGCTCCTCGGTGCAGCGGGTCCGGCTGTCCCCGGACGGCTGCACCTGCGCCTGGTGGGCCGAGCACCAGGACCGCAGGGGACCGTGCTCGCACGTGCTGGCGGCCCGGCTGTCAGCGGAGCAGTCGTAAGGCCGCCTTCGCCGCCTTCGAGGACCCGGTCAGCCCGGCCAGCCAGTCCCTGGTCGCCGGACTGACCTGTCCCGCGCCGCGCTCGGCCAGGTCCACGGCCAGCTCCAGCAACGCCGACAGCCCGCGCGCCGACCGGTCCAGCAACGGCAGCAAAGCGTCCACTGTGGACAGAACGGCGGCCGGGTGCTCCCCTGCCAGCACGGACAACCGCTTGGTCAGCCGGGTCAGCGTCAGCTCGCCGCCGAAGACGCCCAGTGCCTCGCCGAGCGCCTTGGGGCCGAGCAGCCGGGCGTCCAGCAGGGACAGCGCGGCGTCCACCCCGAGCTGAGCGCCCGAGGCGCGCTGGGTGTTCAACGCGGCCGCGATCATCAGCAGGCCCGGGTAGGACGGCACGGCCGGGCGGTCCAGGAACGGACTCAGCCCGTACACCTCGCTGGGGTAGCCGACCTCAATGTCGTTCTCGAACAGGTCCCTGGCCACCTCGGCCTCGTGCACCGCCCGGTCGTACGGTGCGCCGACGACCTCGTGCGGGCTGGTGAACCCCTCCCACCCGGTGTCCACGGTCGGCGTGTTCAGCGTGCCCAGCCACGGCGTGTCCGGCTCGGTCTCCGCCGGTGTCCTGGTGAACTCCAGCCTGATCAGGTCGAAGCTCCCGGTCACCAGCCGCGCCGACCAGCCGAACGGCTCGTCCGGCTCGCCACGCAGCACCGCGACCGGGTCGGCGGCCTCCGGGTGCCGGGCCTTCGCCGCCGCCAGTCCCAGCCAGTCCTCCGCCGGTGTCTCCGGTCCGCCGAGGGCGAAGCGCACCGCCACCGCGTACGGCCCGGTCAGCTCCGCCGCGAGCTCGAGGGCCTCGGCCCTGGTGTCCGGGGCCAGCCGCAGCAACCCGTCCACCACGTCGTCCAGGGCCGCCCCGGGGTGCCGGAGCAACCGCCGCACGAACACCACTGGATCCAGCCAGCCGCCCAGGTGCGTGGCCGCCGACACCGGCGTCGCGTTCCCGGCCAGCAGCGCTCGCATCCGGTGCCGCAGCGGCCTCGACCACCCGTTGACCAGCTCCGGCGGTTCGACCTCCCGCCCGGCCAGCCCGCGCACCAGCACGCTGAGCAGCTTGGGCATCAGCTGCGCGTGTTCGGTGTCCGCCTTGATCGCCCGCTTGACCAGGGGCTTGAGTGCGTCCCGCAGCTCGTCTCCGGCGACGCGGCGCGCCCCGTCGAGCGCGGCCAGCAGCAGATCACCCTGGTAGTGGTCGGCCAGCAGCGCGGAGAACGCCTCGGCCACCGCCGCGGGCGAGTCCGGCACCTCCAGCGGCCAGCAGCAGCCGCCGCTCGGCGAAGGGCGGCAGCACCGGCTCCGGGTAGGCCACCGGCTCCACCCGGGCAGGCGTCTCCACCCGCGTGCCCAGCCGCGCGGCCGCGAGTTCGCGCACCTCGGCCGACTCGTGCGTGGCCGCCGCCGCGAACACCTCCCCGGCCAGCCCCGCTGCGGCCTGCCCGGCCTGGGCCGCCAGCCGCACCGCGAGCTTGGCCGTGCCGGCCCCGCGGCCGGCGGCCGCGGCGGGCAGGTGCCGCAGCGCCACCTCGGCGTCGAGCAGCCCGGCCTGCTGCACCGCGGCCAGGGCCTTCACCGCGAAACCCACCGTGCTGGGCACCCCGCTGCCGCACAGCCGCGCGTACCCGTGCTGCCATGCGGCCCGCTCCGCCGGACTCGGCGTCAGCGCCTCGTGCAGCGCCGCGTGCCACCGGGCCCGGAACGCGGCGAAGTCCCTGGCCAGCACCTCCAGCGTGGTGCGCAGTAACCGCGCCCGGTCCAGCTCGCCGGTGCGGCTCAGTTCGACCAGGGCGGTCGAGAACTGGCAGTCCACCGGCACGTACTTGTCGAAGGCGGCGAAGCTCGCGTCCCCGGTCCCCTCGACCGGCAGCAGCTCCCACACCTCGTCCAGGGCCCCCGGTTCGGCTCGCAGCCGCTCGGCCAGTGGTGTGGTCAGGTCTCGCCGCGACCACCGGAACCAGCCCGCGAAGTACTCCGGCGTGCGCACCGGTGCCAGCTCGCCCGCGCGCACCAGCTCCCGGACCGCGTCCCACCCGCTCTGCCACTCCACCAGCCGGCCGGCCAGCGCGACCCGTTCCCGTGGTGGCCGCGCCAGCACGATCCGCTTGGTCAGCTCGGGTTCGGGTGGCCGGAGCTCGCGCAGCAGCGGATCGCGCGGGGGCACTGTGGCCAGCAACGCGACCGCGGCCCGCTCGGCCGGCTCCAAGCCGTCTCGCATGATCGCGGCCAGCTCCGGCACGAAGCCGCGCCGCTGCTCGCCGGGGAGCCCGAGCACCCTGGTCAGCACGTCGCCGGGGGTCCCGGCCAGCAGTTCGGTCACCAACACGGGGCCAACCTAACCCGGGCCGCCGACAGCGTTCGGCAGGCGAACTAGAACGCGGGCCAGGGGATCGGCGGCCAGTCCCCGGTCGGGGCCGGGAACACTCCCGCGCCCAGCAGCTTGTCGGTGCGTTCGGTGAGCATCCGGACCTCGGTGATGGTCAGGTGCTCGTGCAGCGCCTCGCCGAACTGTCCGTCCAGCCCCGCGCGCAGCCGCCGCAGCCCCTCGGCCGCCTCCTCGCCCAGCGGCTCGCCGAGCCAGCCCCACAGCACGGTGCGCAGCTTGTCCTCGGCGTTGAGGCAGATCCCGTGGTCCACCCCGTACACCGCGCCGCCGAGGGCGTGCAGCACGTGCCCGCCCTTGCGGTCGGCGTTGTTGACCACCACGTCCAGGGCCGCGAGCAGCCGCATCCGCGGGTGGTCGGCGTGCGCCAGCGCCGCAGGGTCGCCGAAGCGGTCGTGCGCCCTGAGCACTTCTTTCCAGCCCTGCGGCACGTCATCGGGCGGCAGCAGGTCGACCAGGTCGGCCTCGGGCTCGGTGTCCACCCACAGCTGCACCATGCCCTCGCCGAAAGGGCCTGGCCGCAGCACCGTGGGCGGCACCAGTCCAAAACCGGCCGCCTCCGACACCAGGTAGGTGGCCACCTCCCGCCCGGCCAGGGTGCCGTCCGGGAAGTCCCACAGCGGGCGCTCGCCGCGCACCGGCTTGTACACGCACTCGGCCTGCACACCCTCGTGCTCGATGCCGCAGAACAGCGTCGCGTTGGAGGCGTCGACCAGCCGTCCCCGCACGTCGAGCGTGCCGTGGGTGAGCAGTTCGATCGCGCCGTCGTCCCCAGGGCGCACCGGCGTGCTCAGCTCGGCTCGCCGCGACGGTAGCCGTTCTGCCGCGGGCACACGTGGCCCTCGGCGTCCAGCGGCTCGTTGCACAGCGGACAGGGTTTGCGACCAGCGCTGACCACCCGTTCGGCGCGCTGGGCGAACGCCCTGGCCTGCACCGGGGTGAGGAAGACGCGGACGGCGTCGGGCCCCTCCTCGGTGTCGTCGAGGACGACCGACTCGTCGATCTCCTCCTCGGTGGCGGCGAGCAGCTCGACGACGACGGCGCTGGAGTCGGCGTCCCAGCCGAGCCCCATGGTGCCGACCCGGAACTCCTCCTCGAGGGGCACCTCGAGGGGTTCGGTGTCGACGGCGTCCTCAGGCGCGTCGGGCGGCACCTCGGCGCCGAAGCGCCGGTGCACCTCCTCGAGCAGCGCGCCCAGCCGTTCGGCCAGCACCGACACCTGCTGCTTCTCCAGCAGCACGCTGACGGTACGGCCGTTTTCGCTGGCCTGGAGGTAGAACGAGCGGTCGCCTGGTTGCCCGACGGTTCCGGCTACGAACCGTTCGGGCTGGCGGAAGAGGTGAATGACACGTGCCATGGCACCACTGACCCTAGGCCACGCCCGCGCGGACGGCAGAGGCATCCCCGACATCCGGGATCGAGGACGTGAATTCACCTGCCGGCGATCTTTGTGGTGATCTTCTGTCGGCCCGTCGGCGGTGGCCGGTTACCCTCGGCTTCGTGGTCACCGTACTGGGGTATGGCAACTGGACATCGCCGATCAGCGCCGCCGACGCGAGCGCCGTCACCGCGCCGCCGCACTGGGTGCGCGCGCACGGTGGCTTCACCTACTGGACCGAGGGCAGGCCCACCGAGGGCGGCCGGGTCACGCTGCTGCGCGGCAAGGCTGGCGAGGCGGCGCGGGAGGTGCTGGCCGCGCCGTGGAGCGCGCGCAACCGGCTGCACGAGTACGGCGGCGCGCCCTACACCGTGCTGGCCACCCCGGACGGTGACCGGGTGGCCTTCACGCACTGGGCCGACCAGCGGATCCACCTGCTCGAGGCCTCCGGTGGCGAGCCGGTGCCGCTGACCCCGGCCCCGGACCGCGAGCACGGCCTGCGCTACGGCGACCTGCACCCCAGCGCGGACGGCACCGAGATCTGGTGCGTGCGCGAGCGGATCACCGGCGACCGCCGCACCGACCTGGTCCGCGAGCTGGTGGCCGTCCCGGTCTCCGGGGCCGCGGCCGCTGATCCGGCCGCGATCCGGGTGCTGGCGGCCAGCCACCGGTTCATGAGCGCGCCCAAGGCCAGCCCGGACGGCCGCCACCTGGCCTGGATCGGCTGGGAGCACCCCGCGATGCCCTGGGACGGCACCGAGCTGTGCGTGGCCGAGCTCGTCGGCGGCACCGCCGGGCCGCACCGGGTGGTGGCGGGCGGGGCGGCCGAGTCGGTCTGCCAGTTCGAGTGGGCCGACGACGACTCGCTGTACGCGATGACCGACCCGGACGGCTGGTGGAACCTCCACCGGGTGAACCTGGACGGCACTCAGCGAGCCCTGCACCGGGCCGAGGCCGACTACGGCGGTCCACTGTGGACACTCGGCGCGACCTGGTTCGTCCCGCTCGGCGGCGGACGGCACCTGCTGCGCGGCAGGCTCGGCCTGTCCCTGCTGGCCGAGGACACCGGCGAGCTGACCCCACTGGACCTGCCGCTGCCGGTGTGGCGCACCACCTTCGCCCACGACGGCGACCTGGTCACCGGGGTCGCCGCCGGGCCGGCCGCCGCGCCCGCGGTGGCCCAGGTCGACCTGCGCACCGGGCAGCTGAGCACGCTCACCGCCCAGCCCGCCGGGCTGCCCGACCCGGCCTACCTGCCGCCGGTGGTCGAGCGGGTGTTCACCGGCCAGGACGGGGTCGGCATCCCCGCCTACGTCTACCTGCCGCACAACCCGGACTTCACCGCCCCCGAGGGCGAGCGGCCGCCGTTCCTGGTGCACGTGCACGGCGGCCCCACCGGCGAGGTCTCCCCCGTCCTGAGCGCCGACTTCGCCTACTTCACCAGCCGGGGCATCGGCGTGGTCGCGGTCAACTACGGCGGCTCCAGCGGCTACGGCCGCACCTTCCGGGACCGGCTGCGCGAGGCCTGGGGCGTGGTCGACGTGCAGGACTGCGCCACCGTGGCCGAGGCGCTGGCCGCCGAGGGCACCGCGGACGCGCTGCGGCTGGGCATCAGGGGCGGCAGCGCGGGCGGCTGGACCACCGCGGCCTCGCTGACCTCGGTGGCCACCTACCGCGGCGGCGCCGCCTACTTCCCGGTGCTGGACCTGCTCTCCTTCGCCGCGGGCGGCACCCACGACTTCGAGTCCCGCTACCTCGACGGCCTGGTCGGCGCGCTGCCCGCGGCCGAGTCCCGCTACCGCGAACGGTCCCCGGCCAACCGGGTCGACCAGCTGGCCGGGCCGATCCTGCTGCTGCAAGGCCTTGAGGACCAGGTGTGCCCGCCGGAGCAGTGCGAGAAGTTCCTGGAAGCGTTGTCCGGCAAGGGCATCCCGCACGCCTACCGCTCGTTCGAGGGTGAGCAGCACGGGTTCCGGCGGGCGGAGAACATCCAGGCCGCACTGGAGGCGGAGTTGTCCTTCTTCGGCCAGACCCTGGGCTTCAGCCCGGCCGGGGTGCCCGCGCTGGAGCTGCGCTCATGAGCGGGCTGCGCCGCCCGCCCAGGGTGCCCCGGCACGGCCACGTCGCGGTGATCGCCCCCGCCGGGCCGGTGTCCCCCGCCCAGCTGGACATCGGGATCGAGCAGCTGCGGTCCTGGGGGCTGACCGTCTCCGAGGGCGCGCACGTCCGGGACAAGCACCCGGAGATGCGGTATCTGGCCGGTCAGGACGCCGACCGGGCGGCGGACTTCGTGTGGGCGTGGACGCGGCCGGAGTTCGACGCGGTGCTGTGCGCCCGCGGCGGCTACGGTTGTCAGCGGATGGTGGACCTGGTGCCGTGGGCGGAGCTGAAAGGCTTGCCGCCCAAGGTGTTCGCCGGATCCAGTGACGTCACCGCGCTGCACACCCGGATCGCGGGCGAGCTGGGTCAGGTCACGCTGTTCGCGCCGATGACCGGCAGCGCGATGTTCACCGACGACCTGCCGGCCCGCGAGCACCTGCGCTACTCGCTGCTGGACCCGGCCTCGGTGACCAAGCTCGGCCGCGGCGCCGAACCAATCACCGGCGGCCAGGCGCGAGGGGTCACCGTCGGCGGCACGCTGAGCCTGCTCGCCGCCGAGGTGGGCCTGGGCCGGTGGCGGCCGCCGGCGGGGTCGCTGGCGGTGCTGGAGGATGTCACCGAGGACCCGTACCGCCTCGACGGCTTGCTCACCCACCTGCTGCGCGCGGGCTGGTTCGACGGGGTCACCGGCATCGCGCTGGGCTCCTGGACCTCCTGCGGCCCGATCGAGCAGGTGCGGACGGTGCTGGCCGACCGGTTGGGCGGGCTCGGGGTGCCGATCGCCTGGGAGGTCGGGTTCGGGCACTGCGCCAACCAGCTCACCGTGCCGCTGGGGGTCGCCGCGCTGCTGGACGCCGACGCGGGCACCCTGGTGCTGGAGGAGCCCGCGCTGACCTAGAGACGAACCGGGTGGTTGCGCCACGTGAGCGGGGCTGCCGCCGACCGGCTCAACCGGGTGGTGACCCAAGGTCAGCGACGTCGGTTCCCGCGGTCTCCCCGGCCGCGTGAACCCTCTCGGCTAAACCTGCCTTTCCGTGCGACCACCGCCGCGAGTTCCCCGCACCGGGTGACCACGCCTCCCTCGGCCGTCATCCGGTGCGGTGGTCTTCTCCGCACGCTCCGCGATGAACACCGGTGTTGCGTTACTCCGCGTCCTACCCCGCTCCGTCGGGGAATGCCCAGTTCGCCCCGGCGAGACCACGCTCAGTGGTGGGTGAAAGCCCTACCGCCGATCGATCGGGGAAGTCATGAAACGCACGGCCCGGATACTCGCCGCCGCCGCGCTGCTGATCGCCGCCACCACCGGCACCGCGACCGCGTTACCCGCCACACCAGCCGTCGACGGCCAGTTCATCGTCTCCCTGACCAAGGGCGGCACCGCGGACACCGTGCTGAAGCTGGTCAACCGGTTCAACATCGACGTCAAGTTCAGCTTCGGCTCCCTGTTCGTCGGCTTCGCCGCCAAGCTCAACCCCCTGGTCGTCAGCGCCCTGAAGTTGCTCCCGGAGATCGAGTCGGTGGTCCCCGACGCGGAGGTCAAGCTCGAGCTCCCCGGCTCCACCGGCGGCTCGCCCCGCGCCGTCGGCTCCTGGGGCCTGGACCGCATCAACCAGCGCGCCCTCCCGCTGGACGGCTCCTACACCCCCAGCCACACCGGCGCGGGCGTCACCGCCTACATCGTCGACACCGGCATCCAGTTCAGCCATCCCGAGTTCGGCGGGCGGGCCAGGCCAGGGTTCGACGCGATCGGCGACGGCCGCAACGGCGAGGACTGCAACGGCCACGGCACGCACGTCGCGGGCACCGTCGGCGGCACCCAGTTCGGCGTGGCCAAGGCGACCAGGCTGGTGGCGGTGCGCGTGCTCGGCTGCGACGGCCGGGGCTCCTGGTCCGGCATCATCGCCGGCCTGGACTGGATCGGCGCGAACGCGGTCCGCCCGGCCGTGGCCAACCTGTCCCTCGGCGGCACCCCCGGCATCGCCCAGGTCGACGAGGCGGCGAACCGGTTGTCCGACCGGGGCGTGTTCGTCGCGGTGGCCGGCGGCAACGCCACCGACGACGCGTGCAAGTACAGCCCGGCCCGCGCCGCCCGCCCGATCACCATCGGCGCGACCACCCGCACCGACGGCTTCGCCACCTACAGCAACCGCGGCAGTTGCGTGCAGCTGCTGGCGCCCGGCACCGACATCACCTCGGCCTGGCCGGGCAGCCGGGTCAACACGATCAGCGGCACCAGCATGGCCACCCCGCACGTGGCGGGTGTGGCGGCGCTGTTCACACAGGCCCACGGCGACCAGCCCCAGAAAATGATCATGAACTGGCTCTGGCAGACGGGCACCCCGGACCGGATCTCCGGCATGCCGGCGGACACGCCCAACCGACTGCTCTACACCGGCGGCCTGTGATCAGGCGCGGCGCCGGGGCGGAGGCGCGACCACCCGCGCCTCCGCCCCCCTCACCGTCCCAGCTCCGCTAGCACCCCGTCGTTGAACGGCGTCCACGCCTGCACCGCCCACGGCCCGAAGTCCCGATCCGCCAGCGCCGCGCACGCGACCCCGGCCTCGGGATCAACCCACAGGAAGGTCCCGGACTGCCCGAAGTGCCCGTAGGTCCGCGCCGAGTTCCGCGTGCCGGTCCAGTGCGGCGACTTCTCCCCCCGGATCTCGAACCCCAGCCCCCAGTCACAGGGCTTCTGCATGCCATACCCCGGCACCACCCCGTTGAGCCCGGGAAAAGCCACCGAAGTCGCCTCGGCCACGGTCGCCGCGGACACCAAGGTCGGCCGCTGCAACTCCGCCGCAAACCGCACCAGATCCGCGCAGGTCGACACAGCCCCCGACCCAGCCGACCCGGTCAACGCCGACCCGGTCATCCCCAACGGCGCGAAAACGGCTTCGTGCAGGTAGTCCGCGAACCCGATCCCGGAACTCTTCTCCAGCGTCTCGGCCAGCACCTCGAACCCGGTGTTGGAGTAGATCCGCCGGCTTCCCGGCGCCGCCTGCACCGCCGCGGAGTCAAAAGCCAGCCCCGAGGTGTGCGCCGCCAGGTGCCGCACGGTCGCCCCGTCCGGCCCCGCAGGCTGATCCCACTCCAGCGCCCCCTCCTCCACCGCGACCAGCACGGCATAGGCGGTCAGCGGCTTGGTCACCGAAGCCAGCCGAAACGCCCGCTCCTGCTCCCCGGCCACACCGAGCACGGCCCCATCCGCGCGAACCACAGCCGCCGCGGCATGATCCACCGGCCACTGCGCAAGGACACCCAGGCTCGTCAGGCTGCTCATACCCCTCAACCTAGGCAAGCCGCTCCGCCCACGCCCGCCCGGGGTCAGCGCGGTCGCCCGGCACCGTGGACAACCCGGTCCGTGATCGGCCTCGGACTGGGCGCCGCTGCTGGCCCCGGGGGCGCATCGAACCGCTGAGCTCCTGCGGGCGGACACCGTGGTGTCGGTGCCGATCGCTGGCGGCGGCGACGAAATCACGGACGGGATCCGCGCACGCGGGGCACTGGCCGAGAACCTGAGGCTGACCGGCGAAGCGCTGGCGGAGATCGATGACTTCACGATCACCGTGGGCGGTGACTGCGGGGTGGACATCGCACCGATCGCCGCCGCACGTCAGCGTTACGGCGACCAGCGACCTCTGGCTCCAGCACAGGTGGTTCTCGCCGGGGTCAGGGCCGGCGGCGCCAGCGAACGTGAGTACCTCCGCAAGACCGGCCTCCGTGTGCACGGCGTCGACCAACTGGGGCAGGCCTTCGACGGACTCTCACGCCCCGGCCGGCGACAACCCCGGCGAAGCCGACATCATCCGACGCCTTGGCGCCGCCCTTCATCGGTGCGGCCGACCCGCTCAGATCGGTCAACGGCGCACCCGATAGCGCAGGTGAAGCACCCGGTTGCCCTGAATCACCACGTCAGGGTCTGCCAACAGGTGTTGCGCGTCGACCGACCCGAAGTAGCGCTTGCCGGACCCGAACACCACGGGCACGACGTCCATGCGCACCTCGTCGACCAGGCCCGCGGCAAGCACCTGGCCACCGACGTCGCCGGCGGCGACCTCGACCATGCGGTCCCCCGCGAGCTCCTGCGCCTTGGCCACGGCTGCCTCGATGCCGTCGACGAAGTGAAACGGCGCTTCGGGGTCCCAGCCCTCGGGCTCCGGCCGGTGTGTCACGACGACCACGTGGTCGATCCCGCTCGGCGGCTTCCCGTCCCAGCCGTCCGTCAGGTCGAAGACGTGGCGGCCGGCGATGGTCACCCCGATCTGGTCCCAGTACGGCCGGGTGTAGTCGTAGGAGGTCTGCGACACCTTCAACCCGCCGCTGTCGTCCAACGGGACGTCACCGCTGGACAACCAGTCGAACAGTGGCCCGGGCTGGTCATTCTCGTCCGCGATGAAGCCGTCCACCGACACCGAGCTGTACATGACCACCTTGCCCACGGGGCTCTCCTCTGCGTTGGGGTGCCCCAAGTTAGCGCGTGGTGAGCTGTCGCTCTTGTAAGAAATCAATCGGCCGGCAGCGGCCAGCTGTCCAGCACGTGGCCGGGATGTTCGCGCAGGAACCGCCGACGGACTTCGACGTACCGGGTCGGCGTGAGCCCGGTGAACGCCCGGAACTCGTGGCCGAAGTGGGCCTGGTCGAAGTAGCCCGCGCCACCGGCGAGCTCGCCCCAGTCGACCGGTCCGGCGGGGTTGATCGCGAACACGGTGGCGGTGAAGCGGTAGGTGCGGGCCAGCCGCTTCGGCGTGACGCCGATGAGCTCCTTGAACCGCTGTGCCAGATGAGTGCTGCTGACACCGGCTGCCACACTCAGGTCGCCGATCGCCACCGCCCCGCTGGCCGCCGCGATGACGCTGCTCGTATGGCGGACCAGCCCCAGGCCGGCGGTCTCGCACAGCCGTCGCATCAGCTCCTCCTCGAGCAGCGTCAGCATCTCGTGCGGTCCGTCCGCCGTGGCCAGCCGGTCCCGCAGCTCCGCAATGGCGGGCCGGCCCCAAACCTGCTCCACCGTCACTGGCCGGTCACACAGCTCGGCCGCGGGCATCGGCAGGAACGGCGCCAGCCCCCACGGCTTGAAGTGCACGCCGACGGACCGGGTCCGGAGTGGGTAGCCGAACTCCAATGCGCGGGTGCGCATGGTGACCACGCATCCGTCGGCGTACTCGGCCGTCTCGATGTCGGTGCCGGCGCGGATGCGGAACGGCGCCCCGAGGTTGACGATCAGCAACGCCGACGGCGCCGGCGGCAGCGTCAGCCGGGCGTACGGCGACGCGCCCTCCAGGTAGTAGAGGTCGTCGATCAGCCCGTCCAGCGGCGGTCGCGGCACTCTGGACACGTACTCCACGCGCACAGCATCGCCGACGCCCCGCCGGCATCGCGCGCGGGGATGCGGCGCCACACCGCGTGAACAGCTTCGTGGCATCGACAACAAGAGCTCCGCACTCCAGAACGCCCGGTCGCGCAGCTCTTGGTCGATGCTTCCTCTTGCGACAGAAGGAAGTTCGACTCAAGGGCCGCGGGGGTTGGTGTGCATGATGGCGGGCGCGAAGGCGCGCTCGGGGAACTGGCGGCGTTTCGTCAGGAGTTGTGTCACTGCCTCACCGCGGGCGGATGCGTTGTTCGAGCCGCCGAGGCGGTGCTGTGCACCGACGGCCCGGTCCGGTCGCTGGCCGGGTTGTCGCTGCCGCCCGAGCACCGGCGCGGACATGGCGATCTCTACGACGCGGTGCACTGCGGCCGGATCGATCTCGCCCGGCTACGGACTGCGCTCGCGGGTTTGTCGCTGCCCGCGCCGCTGATGGCTGGTTGGTCCTCGCTGTCGATGTGTCACCGTGGCTGCGGCCAGACGGTGCTACCTGCCCGGATCGCTCGTTCCGTCATGCCTGAGGTCGGGGCCCAGGCGAAAGGTTTGATGACAAGCTCAGCGCAACGCCTCCGCGACCGCCGCCACCGCGTGCAGCCGCGTGGTCGGGAACTGCGGCAGCTCCGAGTCCCCGTCCCCCACCAGCATCTCGATCTCGGTGCACCCCAGGATGATCCCCTCCGCCCCAGCCGACGCCAGCCGAGCCATGACCTCCCGGTAGCCCGCCCGCGACTCCTCCCGCACAACCCCCTGGCACAACTCGTCGTAGATCACCCGGTGCACCAGCTCCCGGTCCGCCGCCCCCGGCACGATCACCTCAAGCCCATGCCCCGCCAACCGATCCCGGTAGAACTCCTGCTCCATCGTGAACGCGGTCCCCAGCAACCCCACCCGCCGCACCCCGCGGGCGAGCACGGCCGCCGCGGTGGTGTCGCCCAGGTGCAGCAACGGGATGTCCACCGCGCCGGCGACCTGGTCGGCCACCTTGTGCATCGTGTTGGTGCACAACACCAAGAACTCCGCCCCAGCCTGGTGCAGCGCCTTCGCCGCCTGCGCCAACCGCACCCCCGCGGCATGCCAGTCCTGGGCGCGCTGCAACTCCTCGATCTCGGCGAAGTCCACCGAGTACAACACGCAGCTGGCCGAGTGCAGGCCACCGAGCCGCGCCCGGACCTCCTCGTTGATCAGCCGGTAGTAGATCGCCGAGGACTCCCAGCTCATGCCGCCAAGCAGGCCGATGGTGCGCATGGCTCCACGTTAGCCGCGGCGCCGCACGCGAGGGACGCTCCGCGCGTCATGCGCCGGTCGCCCGGCGAGCGGTGTGCCCCGAGGCGCGGCACCCCGCGGCCTCACGGGCACACCTCACGGGCACGCCGCACGCGACACTCGCCGCACCGCGCGGCGCGGGCACCCCGCTCAAGGCGCGGGCGCTCCGCACGCGGTGCGGTGCTCTGCGCACGCGGTGCTCTGCGCGCGCCCAGCGCCTGCCGTACCGCGCACCTCGGGCGCGCGAGGCCCGGGCACTACGCGTGCTGCCGCCCATGCCGACAGCCATGCCTGCGCGTCAAGCCCCGCGCTGCGGCTCCCCGCGGCGGCTTCGGGCTTGCCGGGCAGGCTTGGTGCCTCGGCTCGCCTGCAGCCGGAGTCGCTCGCCAGCACCGGGAGCCCGCTCGTCGCGCACATCGGCCGGAAGCCACTCGCCACCGCCACTCGCACCGGGCACCGGGCGGATGCCACTCGTCGCGCACACCGGGCGGAAGTCACTCGCCGGCGCGTGGGCCTGGCTGTGTCCGATCCGTGCCTCCGGCCCTCCGCCCCGCCACCGCTCTCTAGCGGAACGCTCAAACCCCCGTTTTGGTTGCCTTCGCGTTTTAGCTGCCCACCCCATCGGGTGATCCGCCCCGCCCTCGCCACGCCTGGCTCACCGCTTTTCGATGATCATCGGCAGTGAAACCGGGTGGTGGGTGGCGTAGGCGACTGAGCGGACCCGGTAGCCGGGCAGTGCGCGCAGGCGCCATTGGCTGGCGATTGTCGCTGTGGCGATCATCATTTCCGCGATCGCGAAGCGTTCGCCGACGCAGCGGTGTCTGCCTCCGCCGAAGGGCAGGTAGGTGCCGGGGGCGGGTGGGGTTGTCCAGCGGTCTGGGTCGAAGTGCAGGGGGCGGGGGTGGTGGCGCGGGTCGCGGTGCAGGGCCAGGGGGCTGTAGACGACCTCGGTGCCGGGGTGGGCTGTGGCTGGGCCTAGGCGGATGGTCGTTTGGGAGGCACGCATGGACATGGGGACGGGGTTGTGCAGGCGGAGGATTTCGTCGATCACTTGGCGCAGGTAGGGCAGGTTGGGTAAGTCGGCGAAGGTCACCGGGCGGCCGGCCAGGGTGGTGTCCAGTTCGGTGTGCAGGCGGGCTTCCACGGCGGGGTGGCGGGACAGTTCGTGGAACAGCCAGGACAGGGTGACCGCGGCGGTTTCGGTGCCTGCCACCAGCAGCGTCATGATCTCGTCGCGGACCTGTTGGCGGCTCATGCCCTCGCCGGTGTCCTCGTGGCGGGCGGTGAGCAGCATGGACAGCAGGTCGCCTCGGTCGGTCTCGTCGTGGGCGTAGCTGGCCAGGATGCGGTCGATGATCGCGTCGAGCCGCCGGCCCGCTTGGTCGTAGCGGCGGGACAGCACAGCGGGCAGCCAGGGCAGGGGGTTGAGTGAGCGGGTCACCGCGCCGCGCAGCATCAGCGGCAGGGAGCGGTGGATCTCCGTGGCGGCCTCCTCGCCGAGGTCGCTGTGGAACAGGGTTTTGGCGATGATGTGCGGGGTGACCGCGTACATCGCCTTCTCCCAGGCGATGCGCTGGCCCGGCGCCCAGCGCGCGGTCATCCGCTCCACCTCGGCGCGCATCACCTCGCCGTAGCCGGCCAGCCGCCGCTGGTGGAAGGCCGGACTCATCAGGCGCCGCTGCCGCAGGTGGAACTCGCCGTCGGAGGTGGCCACCCCGTTGCCGAAGAACGGCCGGGTGTTGCGGAAGATCCGGCCCTTGGTGAACTTGTCCGCATCGGTGACCAGCACCTGGTGGATGAGCGCGGGATCGGTCAGCAGCAAGGCTTCCATCGGGCCGAAGTAGATGCGCACCACCGGTCCGAGCTCGCGCACCGAGGAGTAGAAGCCGATCTGGTCGCGGGCCAGGTAGGGCAGGTGGCCGAGGCCGGGCAGGCGGCCGGGGGCGACGGGAAGCGTGCTGGTCATGGCGGATTCAGGTCTGGGCCAGCCAGTTCTGCGCGAGGGTGCTCGCGCCGACGCCTGCCGGATCGTCGCCGACGTAGGTCTCCCGGCTGGCGGCCAGCCACTCCTGGCGGCTGATCTTGCCGTCGCCGTCGGTGTCGATCTGCTGGAACAACGCGATCGCGCCTTCCTTGGGCAGACCGCTGGCCACGTAGAGCGTGACGAGCTCCTCCTCGTCCAGCACTTCGTCACCGTCCGTGTCCGCCGCGTCGAAGGCGGTCAGGCCGACCGAGAGCACCCGGTCCAGGTAGCCCGGCTCGGCCATCATGCCCTTCTCGAAGGCGGAGATGAACGAGGGCCGGTCCACCCAGCCGATGTCCCCGTGCCCGGCGTCGTGCTGCAGCTGCGCCCACCACCGCCGGTAAGCCTGCAGGTAGAGCACGCACTTGGGGTCCTCGGTGGTCATCCCGAGGCGAGCGATCACGGTCAGCGCGATGCGCTCCATGTCCGCCCACTCGATGCGGCCGAGGCCGCTGTGGTCGAACACGTCGAACAGCGCGCCGATGTTCTCGCGCTGCAACGCACTGAGCATGGTCGTCTCCTGAAGCCGTGGCGAAGTGGTCACGCAGAGATACAGCATGCCAAGACTCAGTGACGTGTTCGAGCGCTGAGCGGGTCAACCGCGGCATCCGCCCGCATCAGGTGAACATGGGTCCACGATCAGCTTAGGAACGGCTGGTGCGCGCCATCCAGGGAGAAGAACCACGTGCTCCAGTCGGGAAAACGGCAGCTCAGACGTCGGAAGTGGTCACTGAGCGCATCTGGATAGGGCCAGTCGCCGAGCAGCAGCCCGGCTCCGGTCAGGATTTCCGGCAGGTCGGCGACGAACCGGGCGTGGCTCATGCTGGGCGCGCGCGGCCCGCCGGGCTCGGTCACCAGCTCCGGATCGGCCTCGAACAGGGTGTAGCAGGGGAACCTGGCCGGGTCGGGCAGCACCGAGTAGAACGGGACGCCGTTGAAGTAGTACTCGGGCCAGCGGTTGCCCGACAGGGCCAGCCACGGCACGCCGAGGGTGGAGGCGGTCAAGGCGAACCCGGAGTGCGGGGCCACCAGCAGGTCGCAGGCGGCCAGCGCGGCGAGCTGTTCGACCACCGGCACGTCGACCGCGGCGACGCTGGGGAAGGCGGTGCGCAGCCGGTCGAGCTCGCCGGGGCCGAAGCTGGTGCCGGTGCGGCCGTCGCTGCTGTCGAGCTTGCCCAGGAAGCAGAACCGCGTGCCGGGGAACTTTTCCGCGAGCGCGCCGAGGATCAGCTCCCAGGACTCGGTGGCGGGGTAGAGCTCGCGCGGCGCGCTGCCGCCGGGCAGCACCGCGATGGTCACCGGCGCGTCCCCCACCAGCGACTTGCCCCGCGCGGCCTCGGCGGGCGGCAGGGTCAGGCGCAGCTGCTGGTGCGGCTGGTAGGCGGGTCCGACCTTGGTCAGCCCGGCGAAGCCGATGCCCTTGGCCGGGCGGAAATGCGTGGCAGCAGCGTCGTAGTAGTGGGCCAGCCCGGGAAACAGCTGCCGCTGCAAGTCCTGGGTGAAGCGGACGTCGCCGACCACCCAGTCCCAGTCCCGGGGGATCCCGGCCAGCGCGGCCGCGGCGTCGAAACCGCCGTCGAAGAGGTCCACCTCGACCGGGTACACCTCGTCCACGCAGTCGCAGAGCGCGGCCAGCTCCACCGGCGTGTTCTTGTTCAGCGCCACCGCGATCCGGCGATCCGGCCCGGCCAGGTGGTAGCCGTGCGCGTAGTGCAGCGCCTCGATCGCGTGGCCGACGTTGTGCGCGTAGACGTAGTTCACCAGAACCGACTCGGTAGCCATCGCCGCCGATCATGCTCCCGCCGTCCGGCCGGAGCCAACCGAGTTTTCGCGGACCTAGGATCGCGGGATGAGTGCGGCGGACTTCGGCAGCAGTGACTGGGCCTGGCTCAACGAGCCGCCCAAGTGGAGCGTCTCGGACGGCCGGCTGACCGTGCGCGCCGCACCGGACACCGACTTCTGGCGGGTCACCCACTACGGTTTCATCCGCGACACCGGGCACTTTCTGGGCCGCCGGATGCCGGGTGACTTCACCGCTTCGGTGACCTTCCGCGCCGACTATCACGACCGCTACGACCAGGCCGGGCTGATGATCCGCCTGGACGAGCGGAACTGGATCAAGACCGGTATCGAGCTGGACGGCAGGCTGTGGCTCAGCGCTGTGGCGACCAGGGAGTTCTCCGACTGGTCGGTGCTGCCCGCGCCCGCCGGGCTGCGTGCGGTGCGGCTGTCGGTGCAGCGCGCCGGCGACGCGGTGACCATCCGCTACGGCGTCGACGGCGCGGCCCCGGAGACCATGCTGCGGCTGGCCTACCTGCCGCCGAAGCGCCCGGCCTGGATCGGCCCGATGTGCGCCTCTCCGGACGGCACGGGTTTCACCGCCACCTTCACCGATTTCACCCTGACGACCTGACCGCTGTGCCATAGTGGTCGCCGTCAACCATTAGTCAGCGCCAGGTCGGTTGGTGGAGCGCGCTGGGACCTTGAGAGAGGACCAGTATGTCCACCAACCAGTTCGAACCGCTCGACGCCGCCTACGTGCCGGATCCGGCGAGCGAGATTCCCCCGCTGATCGACGGTTTCCTCACCAGGCTCGCCGAGCTGGTCCCCGGCTTCGACACCGCCGCAGCCAGGACGACAGGCGCGGAGCTGGCCGCCGAGCAGGCCCACCGGATCGTCGACGAGGCGGCCCGGCACAACCTGGCCCTGGTCACCGTGCTGGTGGCCGCGTTCCGGGCGCTGCCTGCCGATGCCGACCGCCACACGCTGTTGCGGCGGGCGCTGACCGAGCCGTTCGCCGAGCAGGTCGCCCAGGGCACGAGGTACGCCCTGGACTACGCCGAGGACGCCTTCGCCACCATGGTCGCGATCAGCAAGGCCCGGGAGGAACACGCCTTCGGCGCGGGTTTCACCTTCCACCGCGCGGCCGACGACGACCGCGCCTACCTGCTGGAAGTGCGGCGGTGCTTCTACCACGACGTGCTCGTCGCGCACGAGGCCGCCGAGCTGACGCCGGTGATGTGCGCGTGGGATGAGAGCTGGATCGGCGCGATCGATCCGGACCGGCACGGCCTGAGCTTCGAGCGGCCGACCACGCTGGGCCTGGGCGGCACGCACTGCCCGTTCTCGTTCCGGCGCGGCTGACCACGTGACCGGGAGCGGTGTGTCCACTGTGGACGCACCGCTCCCGGCTCGGCTAGCCCTGGTACTTCTTCAGTTCCCGCCGTGCCAGCGAGGCCAGGTGCACCTCGTCCGGCCCGTCGGCCAGCCGCAGCGTCCGGCCCTGCGCCCACAGGTGCGCCAGCGGCGTGTCCTGGCTGACTCCCCCGGCGCCGTGTGCCTGGATCGCCTTGTCCACCACCCATTCGGTCATCCGCGGGGTGGCGATCTTGATCGCCTGGATCTCGGTGTGCGCGCCCTTGTTGCCGACGTTGTCCATCAGCCACGCGGTCTTGAGCACCAGCAGGCGGGTCTGCTCGATGCGCACCCGGGACTCGGCGATCCACTCCCGCACCACGCCCTGCTCGGCCAGTGGCTTGCCGAAGGCCACCCGGTCCCAGGCCCGGCGGCACATCAGTTCCAGGGCCCGCTCGGCCATGCCGACCAGGCGCATGCAGTGGTGGATCCGGCCGGGCCCGAGCCGGGCCTGCGCGATGGCGAACCCGTCGCCCTCACCGGCGACCAGGTTCTCCACCGGCACCCGGACGTCGGTGAAGACGACCTCGGCGTGCCCGCCGTGCGCGCCGTCGGTGTAGCCGAAGACGTGCATGCCGCGCTTGATGTCCACCCCCGGCGTGTCCGCGGGCACGATGATCATGCTCTGCTGGCGGTGCCGGTCCGCGGCCGGATCGGTCTTGCCCATGACGATGAGCACCGCGCAGTCCGGGCTCATCGCCCCGGAGGCGTACCACTTGCGGCCGTTGACGACGTAGTGGTCGCCGTCGCGTTCGATCCGGGTGGCGATGTTGCTCGCGTCGGAGGAGGCCACGTCCGGTTCGGTCATGCAGAACGCGGAGCGGATCTGCCCGCCCAGCAACGGTTCCAGCCACCGCCGCTGCTGCGCCTCGGAGCCGAACTCGGCCAGCAGCTCCATGTTGCCGGTGTCCGGCGCGGCGCAGTTGAGCGCTTCGGGGGCCAGCGCGGGGCTGCGCCCGGTGACCTCGGCCAGCGGCGCGTACTGCAGGTTGGTCAGCCCCGCCCCGTGCGCGCCGGGCAGGAAGAGGTTCCACAGACCCCGTTTGCGCGCCTCTTCCTTGAGGTCCTCCATCACCGAGGGCCGGTCCCACTCCGCGCCGGGCGCCGGCTCGGCGCCGAGCAGTTCGCGTTCGGCCGGGTAGATGTGGGAGTCCATGAACGCCAGCAGCTTCTCCCGCAGCTCCAGGGTGCGCTCGTCGAGGGCGAAGTCCATCTAGCTCTCCTCTGCCAGTGCGGTCAACCCGCTGCTCACCAGCAGGGGCGTGAGTTTGCCGATCTTGTCGAAGCCCGCGCCGACGGTCTGGCCGGCCACGAACCGGAAGTGGATGCCCTCCACGATCACCGCGAGCTTGAAGAAGCTCAGCGCCACGTACCAGTTCAGCCGCCCGACGCCCCGGCCGCTGCGCTGGGCGTAGTGCGCGATCAGCTCCTCGGTGGCGGCCAGTCCCGGCACGGAGTTGCTGCCGGAGATCTCCTCCCCCGCGGCGCCGAGGTCGTGGTTGTAGACCGCCAGCAGGCCCAGGTCGGTCAGCGGATCGCCCAGGGTGGACATCTCCCAGTCCAGCACCCCGGTGATGCGCACCGGATCCTTGCCCACCAGCACGTTGCCCAGCCGGTAGTCCCCGTGCAGGATGGCGGGCGGCCCGGAGTCCGGGATCCGTGCCCCCAGCTGGGCGTGCAGCTCGTCGATGCCGTCCAGTTCTCGGCTGCGCGAGGCGTCCAGCTGCTTCTTCCACCGGTTGACCTGCCGGGTCAGGAACCCTTCCGGCCGCCCGAAGTCGCCAAGCCCCACCGATTCCGGGGCCACGGCGTGCAGGTCGGCCAGCACCTCCACCAGCTCCAGCGACAACGCGCGCGCCTGCTCCGGCCGCAACCACGCCGCGTCGCCCCGGGTCCGCAGCACCTGCCCCGGCGTGCGTTCCATGAGGTAGAACGGCGCGCCCAGCACCTCGGGGTCGGCGCAGAGCAGCACGGTGGTCGGCACCGGCACCGCGGTGTCCCGCAACGCGGTGATCACCCGGTGCTCCCGGCCCATGTCGTGCGCGGTGGCCAGCACATGTCCCAGCGGCGGCCGCCGCAGCACCCACTCGTGCACCCCGTCGGTGACGGCGTAGGTCAGGTTCGAGCGTCCGCCCGCGATCAGCTCGGCCCGCAGCTCTCCGGCCCGCAACCCGGGCCGCTGCTCATCGAGGTAGTCCCGGAACCGCCCAAGGTCAAGCCCTGGCAACTCCTCCGCGCCGCTCATACCGCTCCTCCCGCCAGTCCGGGCGCCAGCGCGGCCACCGCCGCGATGGTGCTCTCCGCGTCGGTGTGCCACACCGCGTGCATGCCCACCGCTCGCGCGCCGAGCACGTTGGGCTCGGCGTCGTCGACGAAGACGCACCGATCCGCGGGCAGTCCCAGCAGCCGCACGGTGTGCTGGTAGATCGCCGCGTCCGGCTTGCGCAGCCCGACCTCGCCGCTGATCACGATCACCTCGCACAGCTCCCGCAACCGCGCCATCGGGTAGCCGCCGCCCCAGCTGTTGGACAGCAGCGCGGTCCGCAGCCCGGCCTGGCGGGCAGCCCGCAGCAGGCCGAGCATCGCCTCATCCGGCCGCACCCGGGCGAACATGCGCCGGATCAGCCCGTCCGGCTCGATGGCCCGCCCGTCCACCGTCTCCAGCCGGGCGGCCAGGTGCCGCTCGAACTCGCCGGTGTCCAGTTCGCCGGTCTCCAGCAGGTGGATCGGGTTGCCGGCCTCGGCCCGCGCGCCGAGCCAGTCGCCGAGCAGCCCGCGCAGGCTGTCCTGGGTGATGCCGTCGGCCGCGCACCAGTCGCGGAAGGACGAGCGGATCGAGGTGGTCAGCACCCCGCCGTAGTCCACCACCAGGGCGTCGACCTCTCGGGTGTCCGTCAGTGCCACCTCACGGAGGTTACCGACCAGTTGGAATGTCGGCAATGCCGCTCATCGGGTGCAGCCAATCGGCTGCTTTGCTGGCATTATCAGCACTGTGTCCGCACGATCCGCACCCGAACCTACCGACCGGTTTGTGCCGGAGCGGCTGGTCGAGGCCGCCACCCGCCTGTTCGCCGAGAAGGGTTACCCGGCCACCTCGGTGCAGGAGATCTCCGATGCCGCCGGCGTGACCAAGGGCGGCCTGTACCACTACTTCAAGTCCAAGGCCGAGCTGCTGCACGAGGTCTACCGGCGCCTGCTGTTCCGCCAGACCTACCGCCTGGAAGAGATTGCCACCAGCGCCGGCTCCCCTGCCCAGCGCTTGCGCGCGGCCGCCGAGGACGTGGTGACCAGCAGTGCGGGCAGCCTGCGCGAGGTGACGGTCTTCTTCCGGGAGATGCACCACCTGCCGCCGACCACCCTGGCCACGGTCCGCGCCGAGCGCCGCCGCTACCACGAGCGCTTCCGCGGCCTGGTCGAGGAAGGCCAGCGCACCGGCGAGTTCCGCCCGGACATCTCGGCGGACCTGGTGACGCACTCCTTCTTCGGCGCCATCCACCACATGGCGGTGTGGTACCGCCCGAGCGGCCCGAAGAGCGCGGCGGAGATCGGCGCGGACTTCACCGAGCTGCTGCTCAGCTCACTGCGCCCGACCTCCTGACTACCCGCGCAGCGCGGCCGCGGTCGCCGCGTCGGCGGGGAAGAAGGACTCGATCGCCAGTTCGGAGACGGTGATGTCGGCCGGGGTGCCGAAGGTGGCGACCATGCTGAAGAAGGTCAGCTCCCGGCCCTGGTGGCGCACCCGCAGCGGCACCACGACCTCGCCCGGCCCTGGCAGCTCGACCTCCGGTTCCGGCTCGGCGCACGGATAGCCGGACAGCTCGGCGTACAGCTCGGTCAGCACCGGATCGGCGGTCATCGCCACCTGCCGCCGCAACCTGCCCAGCAGGTGCGCCCGCCACTCCCCCAGGTTCGCGATCCGGGGCGCGAGCCCGTCGGGGTGCAGGCTGGCCCGCAGCACGTTCACCGGTGGCGTGAGCAGGTCGGGCCGCACGCCCTCGGTGAGCACGCCGATGCTGGCGTTGGCCTCCACCATGGTCCAGGCCCGGTCGATGACGACCGCCGGGTAGGGCTCGTGGGCGGTGAGGATCTGCCGCACCGCGGTCCGCACCGCGGCCATGTGCGGGGCGTCCAGCTGCGATTCGGCGTAGACCGGGGCGTAGCCGGCGGCGAAGAGCAGGTGGTTGCGTTCCCGCAGCGGCAGGTCCAGCTGCTCGGCCAGGTGCAGCAGCATGTCCCGGCTGGGCTTGGACCGCCCGGTCTCGACGAAGCTGAGGTGCCGGGTGGAGATGTCGGCCTGCACCGCCAGCTCCAGCTGGCTGAGCCGCCTGCGGTCCCGCCACCCGCGGAGCAGTTCGCCGACCGGCCGGGTGGCCCGGTCACCGGCGTAGGTCCTCGGCTTACCGGAAGTCATCTGCATGATCGGCGGCCCATCGCGCGTAGGGGTGAGCGGGGCGTCCCAGCACCCGCTCGACGTCATCGGTCAACTCCGCGGCCCCGGCAAAATCCGACTCGGCGAACGGGGCGTCCTCGGGTCCCAGCATCCAGTCGATGAACGCCGGGTCGTGGCCCTGAGCCTGCCAGTTCGCCCGCGCCTGGGCCGGGCTGATCGCCTCGAACCGCAGCTCCCGGCCGATCGCCGCGGCGATCGCGGCGACCTGTTCCGGCGGGGTGACCAGCTCTGATCCGGTGAGCACGTACTTGGCTCCGTGGTGCCCGTCCTGGGTCAGCGCGGCGACCGCGACCGCGGCGATGTCGGCCTCGTGCACCATACCGCTGGCGATCTTGCCGAAGGGCGAGCTCACCACGCCGGTGGTGCGGATGGCGTGCGCCCAGTCCAGGGTGTTGGCCATGAACTCCCCGGCCCGCACGTGCGTCCACTCGACCCCGGCGGCCTCCACCGCCCGTTCCACGGTCACCTCGGCGGCGTGGTGGTAGCCGGCGTCGTCGACCCCGGGTTCGTCGTCGACCACCGCGCCCGAGGACAGCGTCACGATCCGCCGCACCCCGGCGTTGGTCGCGGCGGCCACGACCTGCGCCGCCGTGCTCGTCAGCGCGAAGGCGGGGGCCAGGAACATCCGGTCCACGCCGGTGAACAGCCCGGTGAGGCTGTCCGGCTCGGCCAGGTTCCCGGCGACCACCTCGGCGGCTTCGGGCAGGCCGGCCCGGGCCGGGTCGCGGGTGAGCGCCCGCACCGGGTGCCCGGCGGCGAGCAGCTGCCGGAGCACCTCGCCGCCGATGGTCCCGCTGGCTCCGGTGACCAGAATCCGCATGACGTCCCCCGTTACTCAAGTTTGAATGGAGCGCCACTGTATCCAGCACCGGAGCCTTCGGCAAGTCACCGGGCTAGCGGGCGGCGCGGCGCAGCCCGACCACCTGGAGCTCGGCGAACACGGCCACCGTGGCTGCCTGGACCAGCACGAACGCCAGGCCCAGGCCAGTCATGGACACCGTCGCGGCGACCGCGAGGCTGGCGATCACCCACAGCGCGTTGATCACCACGATCTCCCAGGCGCCGACCCGGCTGAGTCGCCGCCGCATACCCACGGTGGCCACACCGGCGGCGAAGACGACCAGCACCGCGCCCGCGCCGAGCAGCAGTCCGGCGGGCAGGCCCAGCAGCTCGGTGAGGAAGGAGCTGCCCAGCAGCAGGAGCAGGCCCATCCCGCCGGAGGCCACCGCGTCCAGGCGCAGCGCCAGGCGGAGCAGGCCGTGCGGGTTGGCAGCGGTGGCGGTGGTCTGAGTGGTCATCGTGACTCCTCGGTCGGAAGATCGTCGTTCGTGCTTGCCGGCATGACGATCTCCCGACCGGGGTCACGCTGTCGATTACCCCAGAGGTAATGCCCCAGGTCAGCGCCTCACAGGTTTCTGATCACCCGGCAGGGGTTGCCCACGGCCAGAACCCGCTCGGGCAGGTCCCTGGTCACCACGCTGCCCGCGCCGACCACGGTGTTCGCGCCGATGGTGACGCCGGGGCAGACGATGACGCCGCCGCCGAGCCAGGCGTTGTCGCCGATGGTGATCGGCGCGGCGGTCTCCCAGCGCTGGCGCCGGAGCTCGTGGTCCTCGATCGGGTGCAGCGAGGTGAGCAGCTGGGCCCGTGGCCCGATGGAGACGTCGTTGCCGATGGTGATCGGCGCGCAGTCCATCAGGATCGCGTCGTAGTTGATGAAACTGTTGTCCCCCAGGCGAATGAGGTAGCCGTAGTCGCACTGCAACCGCGGCATGATCCACGATCCCGTGCCGATGCCGCCCAGCAGCTCGGCGAGGATCCGCTGCCGTTGTTCGTCTTCACCGGAGCGGGTCGCGTTGAACTCATCGACCAGGCGCTGGCAGTGCCGGCGTTCGGCGAGGAGCACCGGGTCGTTGTCCCGGTACAGCTCGCCGCGCAGCATGCGTTCCTTCTGCTCGCTCATGATCACCCACCCTAGCCATCGCCCAGCTCGGCCAGGGTGCCGGTGAGGCCGGTCCAGGCCTGTTCGGTGTCGGCGGTGCGGGTGTGCGGGGCGCGGAACCAGGTGAGGAAGGCGGCGACGTCCTCCAGCGCCCAGCGCAGCCGGTACAGCTCCAGGGCCGAGTGGTCGACCGGGCGGCCGCTGATTTCGGTGTAGCGAGCCAGGTCCTCTGCGTCCCGGGCGAGCAGCCACAGGTCGCGTTCGGGCACGGCCAGGGCGACGGTGTCCCAGTCGAGCAGGTAGCGGCGGTGCTGGGCGCGGAGCAGGTTGCCGGGGTGGGGTTCGCCGTGGGTGAGGACCGGTCGGCCGCGCAGGGCGGCGGCCCGGTGGTCGAACTCTTGGAGCCGGCGCTGGAGGGTGGCGGCGTGCCGGGTGAGCAGGTCGCGGGCGGGTTCGGCGAAGGGGCCGCCGGCCCAGGGGTCGCGGAGGGTCTTGAGGGCGGAGTTGAGGTGGGACCGGGAGGGGAGGTCGGGGCGGTGGTGCGGAGTGGTTGGCGGGGGCGGGGTGTGGTGGAGGCTGGCCAGCAGGTCGAGGAGTTCGGCGCGGTCGTCGGGGGTGACGGGGTCGCCGAAGTCGCCGGTGGTGCCGTCCAGGTAAGGGAAGACGCTGATGGCGTAGTGGGGTTCGAGGCGGCGCAGGGTGTGGCCGTCGGGGGTGCGGAGCGGGGCGGCCACGAAGTCCAGGGGCAGGGCGGCGGCGGTGGCCATGGCCTGGTGGAGGCCGTGCCAGGCGCGCTCGGGGGTGGGGCCGCAGTGTGGTTTGCCGGTCAGGTCGGCGACGGTGATGAACCAGCGGCGGGTGTGGTTGTCGGTGGCGGTCCAGTGGTGGTCGCCGAAGCCGACGGGGGCGTGCGTGAGGGTGGTGGGGGTGATGTGCCAGGCGTGCAGGGCTTCGCGCAGGACCTCATCGGTCAGGGTGGGTGGCCGGTCCTTCATGGCGGGCAAGCTAGCCGCTGCGGGTGTGACCGGTCGCGGGATTTCCGGCGGGCGGGTCAGCCGACGCGCAGGCCGAGCGCGGTGACCAGCACCAGGGCCTGGTCCGGGTCGATCCGCGCGCCCTGGAGCTCGGCGTTGCGGGGATCGAGCGCGGTCAGGTCGGTGCCGCGGAGGTCGGCCTGGGTCAGGTCGACCCGGTGCAGCAGCGCATCGGTGAGGTCGACGCGGTGCAGGGTGGCCTTGCGCAGGCGGGCGGCGGTGAGGTCGGCCTCGCGCAGGCGGGTGCCGGTGAAGGTGGCGCGGCTGAGGTTGGCGCCGGGCAGGCCCACGTAGGACCAGTCGCCGCCGGTGACGGTGAACAGCTCGTAGGTGCAGCCGTCGAACATGCTGCCGGTGAGCTTGCAGTCGAGGAAGCGGGTGTCGAAGAAGCGGCAGCGGGTGAAGGTGCAGTTGAGGAAGGCGCTGCCGGTGTGTTCGCTGGCGTTGAACCGGCACTGCCGGAAGGTGCAGTCGGTGAAGGTGGCCTGGCGGCTGGACATCTCCGAGAGGTCCACGTCGAGGAAGGCGACGCGGGTGAAGCTCTGGCCGGAGAGGTCCTGCTCGACGTCCCAGTCCCGGTTGTGCACGGTGGTGTCGGTGGCGGGCGCGGGTCTGCCGCCCAGGCGCTCAGCCATGGGCGTGGACGACCCGCAGGCCGGTGGGGCTGTCGGTGAGCGCGGTCAGCGGGTCCGGGGTGGCCAGGGTGAGGTTGTACTCGGCCAGGGACCGGAGCAGGCGTTCGGCGGCGTTGCGGCGGCCCGCGGGGCTGACCGCCATCACCAGGCTCACGGTCACCCCATCGGGGGTGGACTCCAGCCGGTAGGTGCCCGCGCGCATGGCGCGCAGCGCGTGCTGGACCAGTTCGACGGGGATGGCGGGTTCGGCTGGCACGGGTTCAGCATGCCCTTCCCGGCTCGTCAGCGGTGCACGGGGGCGGTGGCCAGGTGGCAGGCGACCTCGGTTCCGGTGTCGGCGGTGAGCACGGGCAGGTCGATCCGGCGGCAGGCCTGGGCCACCGGCGCCGCGGCTCCACCGGCCAGGGCGGGGCAGCGGGGGTGGAAGCGGCAGCCGCCCGGGATGCGCGTGGGGTCGGGGGCCTCGCCGGTCAGCACGGTGCGGTTCTCCCCGAGCACGGACAGCAGCGCCTGGGTGTAGGGGTGCCGGGGGCTGGTGAGGACCTGTTCGACCGGGCCCGCTTCCACGATGCGGCCCAGATACATCACGGCGACCCGGTCGGCGATGTTCCAGGCCAGGCCGAGGTCGTGGGTGACGACCAGGGCGGCCAGGTCGAGGTCGGCGCGGAGCTTGAGCAGCAGGGCCAGGATCTCGCCGCGGACCGAGGCGTCCAGGGAGGCCACCGGTTCGTCGGCGATGAGCAGCCTGGGGTGCAGGGCCAGCGCGCCGGCGATGACCACACGCTGGCGCTGGCCGCCGGAGAGCTCGTGCGGGAAGACCCGGAAGAAGCGTTCCGGCGGGCGGAGCCCGGCCCGGGACAGGGCGTCGGCGACCTGCTCGGCCTCGTTGCCGGGGGTGCGGTGGATGCGCAGGCCCTCGGCGACGGCCTCGTAGACGGTGTGGCGCGGGTTGAGCGCGCCGGTGGGGTCCTGCAGGATGAGCTGCACCTGGCGGCGGTAGGCGCGCAACCCCTTGGTGGAGCGCGGCAGCGGCGTTCCTTCGAAGCTGACCTGGCCGCGGGTGGGGCGTTCCAGGCCGAGCAGGGTGCGGGCCAGGGTGGTCTTGCCGCAGCCGGACTCCCCGACCAGTGCGGTGATCTCCCCGGCGTTGACGGTCAGGTTGACCCCGTCCACGGCGCGGGCGGTGGCGCCTGCGCGGGAGCGGAAGTGCACGGCGAGGTCCTCGGCGCGCAGCAGCGGGCTCATCGGGCGGCCTCCGGGACGTGGGCGTGCACGCAGGCCGCGGCGTGGTCGTCACCGGCGGGCCGCAGCTGGAGATCGGTGGTGGCGCATTCCGGTTGGGAGACACCACATCTGGGGTGGAACGGGCAGCCGCCGGGCAGGTCGGCCGGGTCGGGCGGGTCGCCGGGCAGGCCGCGCGGGGCCATCCGGGAGGCCGGGTCGCCCACGGTCGGGAAGGCCGCGGACAGTGCGGCGCTGTAGGGGTGCACCGGCGCGGTGGTGACCTGCTGGGCGGGGCCGAGCTCGACGATCCGCCCGGCGTACATGATCGCCAGCCGCTGGCAGGTCTGGGCCAGCACGGACAGGTCGTGGCTGATCATCATCAGGCCGATGCCGCGTTCGGCGACCAGTTCGGCCAGCAGGTCCAGCACCTGGGCCTGCACCATGACATCCAGCGCGGTGGTCGGTTCGTCGGCGATGACCAGTCGCGGTGAGCAGGCCAGCGCGAGGGCGATCATCACGCGCTGCTTCTGCCCGCCGGAGAGCTCGTGCGGGTAGGCGCGGGCGTGCCGGGCGGGCAGTCCGACGCGTTCCAGCAGCTCGGCGACGGCTCTGTCCACATCGGACTGCCGGCTGGAGGCCGCGCCCGCGCCCTTGTGCACCAGGATGGGTTCGGCGATCTGCTCGCCGATGCGGCGCACCGGGTTGAGCGCGTGCATGGCGCCCTGGAAGATCACCGAGGCCGCGGCCCAGCGCACCGCGCGCAGCCGGCCCCAGGACATGCCGGTGACGTCCTCGCCGTCGAGCAGGATCTGCCCGCTGATGGTCGCGCTGCGCGGCAGCAGCCGCAGGATGGACATGGCCACGGTGGACTTGCCACAGCCGGACTCCCCCGCCATGCCGAGGGTCTGCCCGGCGTCCAGGGACAGGTTCACCCCGCGCACCGCGGGCACCGGGCCGCGTGCGGAGGCGTAGGTGATGGTGAGGTCGCGCAGTTCCAGCAGGGTCATCTCTAGCGTCCCCCCGGGTTGCGCAGCCGTGGGTTGAGCACGGCTTCCAAGGCCCGTCCGCACAGGGTGAAGGCGAGCACGACGAGCATGATGCCGATGCCGGGTGGCAGCACGTACCACCAGGCCCCGGCGGAGACCGCGCCGCTGTTGAGGGCGGCGCGCAGCATCGATCCCCAGGTGACCACGGTGGGGTCGCCCAGGCCGAGGAAGGACAGCGTGGACTCCGCCACGATCGCGCTGGCCACCTGCAGCGTGGTGTCGGCGAAGACCAGTGGCGCGGTGGAGGGCAGCACGTGCCGCAGGATCAGGTGGCGGTGGCCGCCGCCGAGGGCGCGGGCGCGTTCGATGTAGGGCCTGGCCTCCACCGCGAGGGTCTGGGCGCGGACCAGGCGGGCGGCGCTGGGCCAGGAGGTCAGGCCGATGGCCACCACGATGGTGAGCAGGCTGCGGTCGAGCACGCTGCTCAGCGCGATGGCCAGCACCAGGGAGGGCAGCACCAGGAAGAAGTCGGTGAAGCGCATCAGCACCGCGGCCACCCAGCCGCCGAAGTGCCCGGCCAGCAACCCGACCAGGGTGCCGATGACCATGGTCAGCACCGCCGCGGCCAGGCCGACGGTCAGCGAGACGCGCGCGCCCCACCAGACCAGCAGCAGCACCGAGCGGCCGGTCTCGTCGGTGCCGAGCAGGTAGTCCGCGCTGGGGCCCTGCAACGGCCGTCCGGTGGTCTTGGTGACATCGAGCTGGGTGGCGTCGGTGACCAGCGGGGCCAGCAGCGCCAGCAGCGTGATCAGGATCAGCCCGCACAGCCCGGCCAGGCCGCCGCGGTCGAGCCGGAACTGCCGCCAGGCGCGGCCGGCGGCCTCGCGACGGCGGGCCCAGGCCAGGGAACGGGGCGAGACGGGGGCGCTCATGCCGCACGCACCCTGGGGTCGAAGACCCGGTAGAGCAGGTCGGCCACGACGTTCATCGCCACCACGCTGCCGGCCAGCACGGTGAAGACTCCTTGCAGCAGCGGCAGATCGGGCACGCTGAGCCCTTCGTAGAGCAACAGCCCGAGACCGGGCCAGGTGAACACGGTCTCCACGGTCACCGCGCCCTGCACCACCAGGCCCAGGCGCAGGAAGATCAGGGTGATGGTGGGCAGCATCGCGTTGGGCACGGCGTGGCGGCGGCGGACCTCGTCGTCGGTGAGGCCCTTGGCGCGGGCGGTGGTGAGGTAGTCCGCGCCGGTCTCCTCCAGCAGCGCCGAGCGCATCACCAGCTGGTACTGGGCGAAGACCACCGCGACGAAGGTCAGGCAGGGCAGGGCCAGGTGGTGGGCGATGTCCAGCAGCTTGGGGAAGAACTCGTTCGGCACCGAAGGGTCTTCCATGCCGCCGGAGGGGAACAGCTTGCCGGAGGCCATCATCAGGATCAGGCCGAGCCAGGCGGTGTGCGCCGACCACAGGGTCAGCGCGCTGCCGGTGGCCAGCTTGTCGAAGCGGCTGCCGTGCTTCCACGCGCTGCGCACGCCCAGCCACAGCCCGATCAGCACCGCGATCAGCGTGCCGGTGCCCACCAGCAGCAGGGTGGGCCCGAGCCGGTCCAGGATCAGCTCGCCCACCGGCCGCCGGTAGGTGTAGGACACGCCCAGCTCGCCCTGGAACAGTCCGCCGAAGTAGTCCAGGAACTGCATCCACAGTGGACGGTCCAGGCCGAACTCGATGCGCAGCTGGGCCAGCTGCTCGGCCCCGACCGGGCGGCCGCGGGTCATGGTCTGCACGGGGTCGCCGGGGATGACCCGGAACAGCAGGAACCCGAGCACGATCACGAACAGCACGCTGATCAGCGCGCCGCCGAGCTTGCCGAGCACGTAGCGCAGGGTGCCGGTGGACTTCCTACCGGTCTTGCCCGCTGGTTCCAGCTGCTCGGCCGGGGCGAGCAGGTCGGTCACGAACTCACTCCCGATCGTCGGCGGAGGCCTTGCGGCGACGGGCGAGGAGCACCACGGCGATGCCGCCGACCACGACCACGGCGATCACGATGCCGATGATCAGCCCGGTGTTGCCGCCGGAGCCGGTGTCGCCTGCCACGCCGACGGGGGTGGCGCTGTAGTAGCCCCACATGCCGTTCTGCTCGCGGATCACGCCACCCTCGCTGGGCTGGGTGGTGAAGGCGGCGAACTTGTCGCTGCGGTAGGCCTCCATCGCGTTCTCGTAGTACAGGACCACGCTGGCGGCCCGGTCCACCGCGACCTTCTGCATCTGCTTGACCAGCTCGCCGCGCTTGGCCCGGTCGAACTCGCCCAGCTGCGCCTTGTACAGCCGGTCGTACTCCGGGTCGCAGAGGAAGGAGTCGGTGGTGCCGCCCTTGCCGTCGGCGCCGGGACGCTGGTCGCAGGTGTGCAGGCTGAGGATGAAGTCGGGGTCGGGGTTGGTGCCCCAGCCGGAGAAGGCGATGTCGTACTGCCCGCCGGTGGTGCGCTCGTTCATCTGGTTGGCCGAGATGGTCTGCAGCTCCACCCCGACGCCGATGTCGGCCAGCCAGCGCTTGACGTACTCGGCGCTGGTGATGTCGTTGGGCCGGTCGTTGCGGGCGAAGAGCCGGAAGGTCAGCGACTTGCCGTCGGCGCCGGCCCGGATGTTGTTGGCGCCCTTGCGGTATCCGGCGGCGTCCAGGGCGGCGTTGGCCGCGGCGGGGTCGAAGGCGCTGCCCGCGGCCTCGGGGGTGAGGTGGAAGTCGGGGTAGACCGGCGGGATGAAGCCGCCGCCGACCTGGCCGAAGCCCTGCAGCACCCGCTCGACCAGCTGCTTGGGGTCGATGGCCTTGGCGATGGCCTGGCGCACCTTGACGTCCTTGAGCGCGGGGTGCCCGTCGCCGATGGGCGCGCCTTCCTTGGTGGCCGCGCCGGGGTTGAGCACGAGCTCGGAGAAGCGGCGGCCGTTGGCCTTGTTCAGCTTGACGCCGTTCTCGTTCTGCAGGGCCTGGTACTGCGCGGCGGTGAGCCGGTTGACCAGGTCGATCTCGCCCTTGCGCAGCGCCTGCACGGCGGCGTCGCTGTTCTTGAAGTAGACGAAGTGCAGCTCGTCGATCTTGGGCGCGCCGCGCCAGTAGCTCTTGTTGGCCTTGAGCTTGACGTACTGCTCGGCCTTGTGTTCCAGCAGGGTGAACGGCCCGCTGGAGACCACCGGCTGCTGCTCGTTGGTGTAGTCCTTCAGGCCCGTGCCGACCTTGGACCAGACGTGCTCGGGCACCACCGGCACGTCCAGGGCCAGCATGGTGGCCTGCGGCGTCTTGGTCTTGATCACGACCTGCTTGCCGTCCGGCGAGGCGGTGACGGTCTCGAAGTTGGTCACGAAGCTGCCGTTGGCGGTGGCCGCCACCGGGTCCTTCATCATCAGGTTGTAGGTGAAGGCGACGTCCTTGGCCGTGATCGGCGTGTCGTCGGACCACTTCGCGTTGTCCCGCAGGGTGAAGGTCCAGGTCAGCTGGTCCGGCGAGGCGGACCACTCCTTGGCCAGGCCTTCACCGGGGCTGTTGTCCTCGGCCTTGTAGGAGGTGAGGAAGTCATACATCAGCCTGCCGATCTCCGTGGAGGACTGGAGACTGGCCAGGAACGGGTTGAGCGAGTCGATGCCCTGCAACAGGCCCACCCGCAAGGTGGTGCCCGCTTGCTGCTGCGCGGTGGCCTGCGGCGCCGCCGCGAGCATGGCCGGCGCGGCCACCACCGCGCAGGCGAGCAACGCGCCGAGCAGTCCGCGCACCCTGCGTGCCGAGGTCATCGACTTCCCCTTCCAGCTGGTGCCAAGAAATAACCATCTCGCCACATAACAAGTCAACGAGTACCGCGAAGAACTGTCCAGGTCGTAACGTGATCAACCGTGCGCATTCTGATCTCGGCCGATATGGAAGGTGTCACCGGGGTGACCTGGGGCGCTGACGTCAAGCCCGGCACGCCCGGCTGGGAGCGGTTCCGGCCGGTGTTCACCGGCGATGTCAACGCCTGCGTCTCCGGCCTGGTGGCCGGTGGTGCCACCGACATCCTGGTCAACGAGGCCCATTCCTCGCAGCGAAACCTGTTGATCGAAGAACTGGATGTGCGGGCCAGGATGCTCACCGGGCGGCACAAGCCGCTGTCGATGATGCAGGGCATCGACTCCGGCGTGGACGGCGTGGTCTTCCTCGGCTACCACGCCGCCGCCGGCCAGCAGGGCGTGCTGGCGCACACCTACCTGGAAAACTCGATCACCGGGGTGTGGCTGGACGGGGTGCTGGCCAGCGAGGGCCGCCTCAACGCCGCGCTGGCGGCCGAGCACGGCGTCCCGGTGCTCATGATCACCGGGGACGACCGGTGCTGCGAGGATGCCGCGGCCTACGTGCCGGAGGCCGAGCGGGTGGCGGTCAAGGAGTGCGTGAGCCGCTACGCCGCGATCTGCCTGCCACCCACCCGATCGTGGGAATTGATCATCAGCGCGGCGCAGCGGTCGATGAACCGGGCCGGGCGGGGTGACCCGGCGCCGGGCCCGCACCGGATCGAGGTGGAGTTCGACGCCGCGCACCTGGCCATGGCCGCCGCGGTGATCCCCACCGTGGAGCAGGTCGACGTGCTGCGGGTGGGTTTCGACGCCCCCGACATGACCGAGGCGATGAAGTGCTTCAAGATCGTGACCGCGATCGCGGCCGGGGCGACCGAGCCGGAGTGGGGCTGACTCACACCCTGGTGCTGATCGGGTAGTCGGGCAGCTCGATCGCGTGCGCGGCGCGCTGGATCTGCTCGTGCATCTTGGCCGCGATCCGGTTGCGCGCGCCCTGCGGGGTGAACTTCATCATCCGCAAGGACAGTCCGCGCAGCCTGCGCTGCCAGGCGGTGTCGGTGATCATGCCCTTGGCGCCGGTCACGCCGAGCTGCTGGTTGGCCGTCACGTAGGGCCGCATGATCCGCTCGTAGGCGGCGAAGGCGGCGGTGTGGCCGGCGTTGCGGGCGAGTTCACCGGCCAGCACGTAGGCGCCGACGAGTGCGAGGCTGGTGCCCTGCCCGGAGGCCGGTGAGGCGCAGTAGCCCGCGTCGCCGAGCAGCGCGATCCTTCCGGTGCTCCAGCTGGGCATCTCGATCTGGGCCACGGCGTCGAAGTAGAAGTCCGGCGCGGTGGCCAGGTCGGCGAGCAGGTTGGGCACCTGCCAGCCGATCCCGGCGAAGGCCGCGCGCAACGCCTGGTGCTGGGCCTGGACATCGCGGCCCAGGTTCAGCTCGCCGGCGCCGAACATCAGCAGGCCCTTGGCCGCCTCGCGCGGGCTGGTGCGGTAGATGCTGGCGGTGCCGCCGACGCCGTTGTGGAACAGCTCCCAGCGGTCGAGGTCCATGTGGTGGCGGGTGGTGAAGATGGAGATGTAGCGGCCCAGGTGCCGCAGGTAGTCCGGCTCGGGGCCGAAGGCCAGCGCGCGGGTGGTGGAGTGCAGGCCGTCGGCGCCGACCACCAGGTCGAAGGTGCGCGGCGCGGCGCGCTCGAAGACGGCCTCGACGCCCTCGGGGGTCTGGGTCAGCGCGGTGACCGAGTCGCCGTAGATCCACTCGACCTCCTCGTCGCAGGCCTGGACCAGGATGCGGCTGAGGTCGCCGCGCCAGAGCTCGGCGTCGCCGGTGCCGCGGCCGTACATGAAGTCGGCGTCCATGCTCGCGATCGGCTTGTTGCCCTCGGTGACGAAGGTGACGCCGCGGACCTTGGTGTCCACCGCCTCGATCGACGCCCGGATGCCCATCCGCTCGCACACGGTCATCGCCGCACCGCGGACGTCGATCTTGTAGCCGCCTTCGCGCGGGGCCGGGGCGCGTTCGACCACGGTGGGCCGGAAGCCGTGGCGGCGCAGCCAGTAGGCGAGGGCGGGGCCGGCGACGCTGGCGCCGGAGATGAGCACGGTCTTGGTCATGCCGAGGACTGTACAAGCGTCTCAAACGTGTGTCTAGAACAGTTGTGCAAGACAGCTGTCTCAGACGCGGGTTAGGATGGTGACCATGGGAAACAACCGCGAGGCCCTGCTGGCGGGGGCGAAGCAGTGCCTCTACGACAAGGGCTACGCGCGCACCACCGCCCGCGACATCGCCGGCGCCTCCGGGGTGAGCCTGGCCGCCATCGGCTACCACTTCGGCTCCACCCAGGAACTGATGAACCAGGCCCTCTACGCCGCCATCCAGGAGTGGGGCGACGAGGTCGAGGCCGCGCTCTCCGCCGAGCTGGACCCCGAGGCCACTCCCCTGCAACGCTTCGAGAGCTACTGGGAACGGGTGCAGGCCAGCTTCCGCACCCACCGCCGGATGTGGGTGGCCACCTTCGAGATCTTCCCCCTGATCGACCAGCTGCCCGAGGTGCGCGCCTCCCTGGCCCAGGGCATGGAACACGCCCGTCTCGGCCTGGCCGAACTCCTGCAGAACATCGGCGCGGCCAGCGGCGACGCCCGCCAGGTCGGCGCCATCCACCAGGCCCTGCTCAGCGGCGTGCTGGCGCAATGGCTGATCGACCCCGACGCCGCGCCCACCGCCGCCGACCTCTCCGCAGGCCTGCGCCGCATCGCCCAGGACATCACCCATGACTGATCTCCGCCTGCTGCACACCGCCGACCTCGACGCCACCACCCGCCGCGACCTGCGCGCCCTGCTGGACCTGGCCTTCGACGGCGACTTCCCCGATGCGGACTGGGAACACTGCCTCGGCGGCCTGCACGCCCTGCTCTACGCCGGCCACACGCTGATCGGGCACGCCGCCGTGGTCCAGCGACAGCTGCTGCACCAGGGCCGCGCGCTGCGCACCGGCTACGTTGAAGGCGTCGCCGTGCACCCCGCCCACCAGCGCCGCGGCCACGGCGGCACCCTGATGGCCCCACTGGAACGGGTCATCCGCCACGGCTACCAGCTCGGCGCCCTCGGCGCGGCCCAGGACGCCCAGCCCCTCTACCGCGGCCGGGGCTGGCTACCCTGGCTCGGCACCACCGCGGCCCTGACCCCCGAGGGCATCGTGCCCACCCCGGAGGAGACCGACGCCGTGCACGTCCTGCCCGTGCACGGCGAGCTGGACCGCACCGGCCTGCTGACCTGCGACTGGCGCGACGGCGATCTCTGGTAGAAGTTCACCCGATCGCCGGATGTACGTAGTTACACCGACGCGACTCCCCACCGGATGCGGCCACTCTTCCCTGGCGCCACCTTTCCGGGAGGGGACTCGCCATGACCAGCACATTCATCGGCCACAACCTCGCCGCCCTGCGCCCGGTCCCGCACGTGGGCGACTGGGCGCCGATCGGCTGCCCCGGCCTGCCCGACCAACCACCGCTACCGGGCGTGCTCGGCGAACACGACGGAGTCCACTACACCGTGGATCCCGCCGCCCCGCGGTGGCTGCGCGCGCACGACCCGGCCACGCACACCCCGGACCCCGGCCGCGACATCCCGCTCGGCCCGGCGCCACTGCCGCTGACCGGCGTGCGCGGCGGCCTGTTCACCCCGAGCTCCCGGGTGCTGCTCATCGCCGACGACCCGAACACTGTGTTCTGCTTCGACCTGCTCCACGTGCCGGGCGAACCCCGCCTGATCGGGGTGTGCACCGGCGCCCGCCCGCTGCCGGAGCTGCCCGGCCGCACCACCGGACTGGTGCTGCGGTCCTGGTGGCACGACGGGAAGTTCACCCCACTGCACGTGCTCACCGCGCACGGCGGCGCATACGGACTGGCGGTGCCCGAGCCGATCGAGCTGTAGCACCGCCGAACACGCGCCCGATGTCCGTAGTTTCCACGACGCACGGGCGCACACCGATGACAGAAGCTTGATGAGGTGGGCTCGCCCGCGTTTTGGGGGTCGCGGGCGATCCCACCACATCGCGCCGGCGCGGAAGGACCCGTCCATGGCCCACACCAGAACCCAGCACCAGAGCCCAGGCCTGGCACCCCCGGACGTGGCCGCCTGGACCGAGGTCCGCACCGAGGCCACCACCTCCTGCGAACACGTCTGCTGGTACCTGCCCACCACCTCCGGCGGCCACCCCGCCCTCGGCGCGCACGCCCACGACGGCGAACAACTCGGCCTGCTGCACCCTGCCGCCCCGGTGCCCGCCACCGCCACCGGCTTCGGCGCCCCGGTCTCCCACCGCGGCCACCTCGACGTGCCCGTCACCGGCCCAGCCGGGATCTGGCGACTACGCCCCGACGGCACCGACCAGAGCTGGCTGCCGGCCAAGGAACTGCCCGACGCCGACCTGTTCACCTGGTGCGGCAGCCAGCTCGGCCTGCTCTACACCAGCGCCGCCTGCCACCCGCGCACCCTGCGCGCCTACGACCCGACCACCCTGGCGCACCTGCCGTACTGGGACATCGACCTCGGCCCCAGCCCCCTGCCACTGACCCACGTCCGCGGCGGCGTGTTCACCCCCAACCGCCGCCTGCTCCTGGTCTCCGGCGCGCCCGGCGAACCCAGCACCCTGTCCTGCTTCGACCTGGTGCAAAACCCCCGCCACCACCGCCGCCCACTCTCCGCCCGATGCAGCGGCGCCCGCGCCCTGTCCGAGATCACCGGCGAGATCACCGGCCTGGCCATCCGCCCGGTCTGGATTGGCGACACCTACGCACCCCTGCACATCCTGTCCACCGCGGGCTTCCCCGCCCACAGCTTCCGCGTCCCCGACCCCGACAACCTGTGAACCAGGCCTGACCACCACCGGCTCAGCACACCCGGTCAGCGATCAACCCCGCCACCCGCCCGGCCGCACCGGCCACCGCGATCCGCGCCCCCAGCTCCGCCGCCCGCGCCCGCATCCGCTCATCCCCCGCCACCCGGCGCACCGCCCGGTACAGCGCCGCCGCCCGCACCGGCTGCGCCACCGGCACCGCCAGCCCCAGCCCGGTCAGCCGCCGCGCCGTGCCCCGCTGATCACCCAGCCGCGGCGCCACCACCATCGGCACCCCGGCCGCCAGCGACTCCAGCACCGAGTTCATCCCGGCGTGGGTCACGAACACCGAGGTGTGCGCCAGCACCGCGCGCTGCGGCAGCCGCCGGCGCGCGATCACGTTGTCCGGCAACCAACCCAGCTCAGCCGGATCGGTCGCGCCGGTGGCCAGCAACACCAGCCAGTCGGTGTCCGCGAAAGCCTCCGCGGCCGCCTGGAAGAACCCCGGACCGCGCGCGAACACCGTGCCCGGCGAGACCAGCAGCACCGGCCGCGCCTCGATCTCCGCCCACGGCAAAGGTTCCCCGCCCCGGTCAGCTTCACCCAGCAGTGGACCCACGAAGTGGAAGCGGGACGGGAAGCTCGCGCGCGCCGGTTGCAGCTCCGGCAGGGTGGTGACCAGCACCGGATCCGCCCCCCTCGCCGCGGGCGCCAGCCGGGCCAACCGGGCGCGCCGGGCCAGCGTGGCGGCCAGATCGCCGTAGCGGTGCCGGGCGGTGCCGGCCAGCACCGCGTCGTTGACCGCGTAGGTCGTGCTCCACACCATCGCCGGCACCCCGGCCGCCCTGGCCAGCCGACCGGCCCACCCACTCATCGCGTCCCACACCACCACATCCGGCCGCCGACGCTCGATCTCCTGACGCAGCAACGCTTTCCCCGCCGAGTCCGCCCGCAACCGGGTCCGCGCCGAGCGACCCAGCCGCCGCAGCTCCGCCCACCGGAACCGCTCCGGCACCCAGGTCTCGAACCCCACCGGCACCGCCACCACCTCCGCACCGGTGGCCGCCACCACCTCGGCGAACGCCGGCCCCACCAGCACCCGCACCCGGCAGCCACGCGCGTGCAGCTCCCGCAGCACCGGCAACAGCGGGTTCACATGGCCGTGCGCGGCATACGGCACGAACATCACATCGATCACAACCACCGACGGTAACGAGTCGATCCCCCAAAGGTGGCAGGATGTGCCAGTGCCGACTCACCACGCCGTTGTTCTCGGGGGCGGACTCGCCGGGATCCTGGCCGCGCACGTGCTCGCCGAGCACGTCGACACGGTCACCATCATCGACCGCGACGACCTGCCCGAAGGTCCCGAACACCGCAAGGGCACCCCACAAGCCCGCCACACCCACGTCTTCGTCGAAGGCGGCTACACGGCACTGGAAGACCTGCTGCCCGGCATCACCGACGAGCTCACCGGCCTCGGCGCCCGCCAGCTGCACCACCCCGCCGACATCCTCGTCCGCCGCCCCACCGGCTGGCGCGACCGCAGGTCACCCGAGGTCGGCATCATCAGCGCCAGCCGCGCCCTCACCGACTGGGCGATCCGCCGCCGCGTGCTGGCCCACCCCCGCATCACCGTCGCACCACCGGCCACCGTGGTCGGCCTGCTCGGCGACCGCCGCCGGATCAGCGGCGTCCGGCTGCGCGACCGCGGCGCCACCGACACCCGCCGCCTCACCGCCGACCTGGTCATCGACGCCACCGGCCGCTCCTCGCACACCCACGACTGGCTCACCGAGCTGAAACTGCCCTCCGTGCACCGCGAGCACATCGACTCCGGCATCCGCTACGCCACCCGGGTCTACCAAGCCCCGCCCGGCACCCCGGCCACCTTCCCCCTGCTGCTCATCGAGCCCGACCCTGCCTCCGGCCGCCCCGCCGTCGCGGGCATGCTCTCCCCCATCGAGGACGACCGCTGGATCCTCACCCTGGTCGGCCCGAAACACGACCCGCCACCCACCGACGAGGACGGCTACCCGCCGTTCCTGCGCAGCCTGGCCGACCCGATCCTGGCCGACCTGATCGCCGCGGCCACCCCGCTGACCCCGCCCTACGGCTTCGCCAACACCGCCAACCACCGCAACTTCTACGAACGCGCCCGCTTCTGGCCGGACGGACTGCTCGTGCTCGGCGACGCCTACGCCACCTTCAACCCCATCTACGGCCACGGCATGGCCACCGCCGTGCTCGCCGCGCACGCGCTGCGCCGCCGCTGGCAGCGCCACCACCCGCTGCTACCCGGCTCGGCCCGCCGCTCCCAGCGCGCCATCGCCAAGGTCACCGAACCGGCCTGGCGGATGGCCACCGCCCAGGACCTGCGCCTGCCGCACACCACCACCACCGGCCGCCACCCCGGCCGCCTGGCCAAGCTCAACAACCGCTACGCCGACCGCATGATCGCCGCCACACCCGGCCGCCCCGGCCTGCTGCGCGCCAGCCTGCGGGTCTTCGCGCTGCTGGACTCCCCGCTGCGGCTGTTCACCCCGCGCGTGCTCTGGCAGATCCTGCGCGGCCCCCGCGGCCAGTACCTGCCCGAAGCGCCGCTGACCCCGGAGGAACGCCGCATCCTCACCCCGGCGAGCGGAACGACCGCCGATAGCTAGCCGGAGACACCCCCACCAGCTGCCGGAACCGGTCCCGGAAGGCCGTCGGCGAACCGAACCCCACCTGCGCGGAGATCCGGTCCACCGAATGACCGGTCGTCTCCAGCAGGTGCTGGGCCCGCCGCAACCGCTCCCGCATGATCCACTGCAACGGCGTGGTGCCGGTCTGCTCGCGGAAACGGCGGCTCAGCGTCCGGGTGCTCAACCGCGCCTGCCTGGCCAGATCAACCAGCGTCAACCGGCGCTCCAGGTTCTCCGCCAGCCACACCAGCAGCGGCTGCAGCGAACCGCCGTCCGGGGCCGGATCGGAGTGCACGATGAACTGCGCCTGCCCACCGGCGCGCTCCAGCGGCATCACCGAGAGCCTGGCCACGTCGGCGGCCACTGCCGCGCCGTGGTCACGCCGCACCATGTGCAGGCACAGGTCCATCCCCGCGGCCGCGCCCGCCGAGGTCAGGATCTGCCCGTTGTCCACGAACAGCACATCGGGGTCCACCTCGATCGTGGGATACCGCCGGGCCAGCGCGGCCGCACCCAGCCAGTGCGTGGTGGCCCGCATCCCGTCCAGCACACCGGCCTCGGCCAGCACGAACGCCCCCGAGCAGATCGAGGCGATGCGCGCCCCGGCCGCCGCGGCCGCCCGCAACGCGGCCAGCACCACCGGGTCCACCGGAAGGCTGACATCGCGGACGCCGGGAACTATCACCGTGTCCGCCCCGGCCAGCGCGCTCAGGTCCCAGCGGGTGCGCACCTCGAACATCCCGGCATCCACCACACCCCCGGCCGAGCACACCCGCACCTGGTAGGCGGGCCGGCCGCCGGGCAGCCGGGTCCGCTCGAACACCTCACACGGAATGGCCAGATCCGAGGGCACCACGTCGTTCAACGCCACAATGGCCACCACCCGCATGGCCACACCATACCCATCGCCGCAGGTCACCGGCTTGGCGAGAAGTCGGCGGTTATTGGCTTTCCAGCCACTCGTGCCCCAGCGGCCCACCCGCCACAGTGATCACCGACCCCGAGGGGAAAGGATCACCATGCTCGCCCAGATCGTCCTGTTCGACGGCGTCGACCCACTCGACGCGATCGCCCCGCACGAGGTGCTCGGCGCCGCCGGCGCCCACACCGGCGGCGCGATCACCGCCCAGCTCGTCACCGTCGGCACCGCCACCACGGTGGTCAGCGGCAACGGCCTCACCCTGCACGCCCAGGCCGCACTCGACCCCGACCGCGCCGACCTACTGATCATCCCCGGCGCCGCGGGCTCCATGGCCAACGGCGCCACCGAGATCACCGACCGGCTCACCGCAGCCCTCACCCCCGCCCTGCACCAGGCACTGCACACCTTCACCGCCCGCCCCGGCACCGTGCTCGGCACCGTCTGCGGCGGATCACTGCTGGTAGGCGCGGCGGGCCTGCTCACCAACCGGCCCGCGGTCACCCACCGCGCCGGCCTGGCCCAACTGGCCGCCTTCGGCGCGGTCGTGGTGCCCGCCCGGGTGGTCGACGACGGCGACCTGGTCACCGCGGGCGGCGTCACCTCCGGCCTGGACCTCGCCCTGCACCTGGTCGAACGCTTCCTCGGCGCGGAGACCGCCTTCGCCATCGAGACCCTGTTCGAACACGAACGCCGCGGCGTGGTCTGGCGTGCCGACGCGGTGACGACGGGCTGAGCCGATGACGAAGTTCCTGCTCAGCGTGCACGTGCTCGCCGCCATCGTGCTGATCGGCCCGGTCACCGTCGCCGCCAGCCTGTTCCCCCGCTACGCCGGCGCGGCCCTGCGCGCGGAGGCCACCGCGGTCCCGGTGACACTGCTGCTGCGGCGGATCACCCGCGGGTACATGATTGCTGGAATCGTGGTGCCGGTGTTCGGCCTGGCCACCGCGGTCCAGCTGAAGGTGCTGGGCGACGCGTGGCTGATCATCTCCATCATCCTCACTGCGCTCGCCGCCGCGGTCCTCGCGGTGGTTGTCGTGCCGGCGCAAACCACGCTGGTCAACGCCCTACCCAAGGCCGGCGGCGACGAGCCGTGGCAAGGCGTGCTGCGCACACTGCGGATGTCCACCGGCGTCTTCAACCTGCTGTGGGCGGTCGTGGTGGTGCTGATGATCGTCCGCCCCGGCTCGACCACAGGAGCCTGAGATGCGCCTGCTCCGCTACGCCGCCCTGGCCGAGATGATCACGGTCGCGGTACTGCTGCTGAACCTGGTGACGGTGCACTGGCGTCCGGTCAGCGCACTCACCGGACCGCTGCACGGCACGGCATACCTGCTGGTCATCGCGGCCTGCCTACTGATCGAGGACACCCCGGCCCGCACCCGCCTGCTCGCTTTCATCCCGGCCATCGGCGGCTACCTCGCACTGCGCCACCTCCAGCAACGCTAGGCCGGCCAGCTCCTTCACCCGCCGCGGCCGCGTCCGGGATCCCCCACACCGGCACCATCCGCTTGATCTTGAGCTGGGCCGCGATCTGATCGGCGCACTCGCCCCGCCGACCTGCCCGACCCATTGTGCTGCAACACCTTTCGGCAACGCGGACCCGGCTCATGGTCCACCAGCCACCCTCGGTCTCCCTGCGGAGTGCAACGCCAGCAACGCGAATTCGTCCCCTTCCTCGGCGAAGTCGATCTGCTGGGTCACAGGCGGAGCCGGACGCCGGTCGCCTCGGCCAGCCGCTCGGGTCTCGATGCGGGTTGTGGGTTTTTGCTGCTTGAACGGATCAGTTTTGATTGTCACTGAAATTATCGGAGGAGATGAGCTTTTGTTGGTGACTGTGGTGCTGGCGTGGCTGTTCCGGCACACCATCAAGAGATGGGTCGACCGGCACCGGCGGCGACCCGGCCCGGGGTCCGGCGGGTGAGATCGACGAGGTAGGATCGGGCCACTGAAGTGCGGTTATGGTCCAGACGCGGTGGTTGACACCGCACAGTTGACCCGATCGGGCGACAGTGATCCAAAACGAAAGGCAACCAAAACCGGGGTTCGAGCGTTCCGCAGAGGAACGGTGGCGGCGGCGGACCCCGTCAGGGGCGGCAGCGACCACTGCTCCCCCGGCCCCAGCCAAGGCTCACTCGACCCCGCACCGGGAAGTCGATCGGCCGGATATCGGCAAGCCAGCGAGCCCCGGCCGGCCAGCGGCTCGCGCCGGCACCGCGCCCACGGCCGTGGCCCGGGGCCCCGCCCCGGCAGGGGTGGCCAGCGCGGTCTGGCCCCGGCTCGCGGAGGAGTTCCGGCGTGGTGCCGGGACTTCAGCTTGCGCGAGCCAAGGTGAGGCGCAGCCGGAACTCGGGTGAGCGCGGAAGCCGGAACTCGCGAGACATCGGAAGCCGGGCGCAGCGGGCCAGGCTGGCCGGGCGAGGCTTGACGGGGGCGGCTTGACGGCGCGGCAGAGGCTGAACTGCGCTGCGGAAGCTAGGCGAGTGTGGACGCCGGGCGGAGCGGCTGGGGCGCGAGGCTGGGATGCGCGCCGGTGGCCGACCGGTGGCCGGGGCGGTGGTCAGCCGAAGCGGGCTTCGATGGCGGCGAGGTTTTCCGTGGTCATCGCGGTCGCGGCGGCGCGTGGGGGTACGCCGGTGGTGCGGGAGCGGTGCAGGATCTGGGTGACCAAGTGGTGCATTTGGGTGCGGACCTTGGTGAAGGATTCGGGGGCGTTGGGGTTGATGTCGCCGAAGAGGGTCCACCACCACCAGGAGTTGGTGGCGGAGTTGGCGACGATGTCGGGGATGACCGTTACGCCCCTGGCGGTCAGGGCCGTTTCGGCTTCTGGGGTGACGGGCAGGTTGGCGGCTTCGACGATGAGGCGGGCCGTGACGCGGGTGTGGTTGGCCGTGTTGACGCAGTAGGAGATCGCCGCCGGGACCAGGATCTCGGTGGACAGGGCTAGCCAGGCGTCTCGGGGCAGCTGCTCGTCGGTGGGGCGGAGCTGGGTTCGGTCGATGGCGCCGTGGGGGTCGCGGGCGCGCAGGAGGCGTTCTACGTCCAGGCCGTTGGGGTTGGCGATGGTGCCGTGGATGTCGGCGATACCCACCACGCGCAGGCCCGCCTCGGCCAGGAAGCGGGCCGTGGCGCCGCCCATGGAGCCGAAGCCCTGGATGACCGCGCGGGCGCCTTCGCGGGGCATCTTGAGTTCGGCCATCGCGGTGAGGGCGGCTTGGGCTACGCCTGCTCCGCCGACCAGCTCGTCCAGGGCGATGCCGTCGACGGTGATGGCGAAGGCGTCGGTGAGGCGTTGGGTCGCGGCGGGTTCGTCGTCCAGCAGGGGGTAGACGGCTTGGATCGAGCTGCGCAGGCCCAGCTCGGCGATGACCTCGTCCAGGGTGTCCTGGCGCAGGCCGAGGTCTTCGCCGGTGGTCCAGGCCGTTTCCAGGTACGGGCGGACGGCTTCCAGGTAACGGCGCAGGACTTGGCGGGACGCCGGGTCGTAGGGGCTGCAGTCGATGCCGCCCTTGGCCCCGCCGAGCGGGAGGTACCGCGCGGCGGGGTCGTAGTTGAGGGCTTCCTTGGCGGTCATGCCGCGAGCCAGGCCCCGGACCTCGGACAGGATGCAGCCTTCGCGCATGCGGAGGCCGCCGCTGCACACGCCGCGGACCAGGCGGTCGATGACCAGGAAGCCGCGTTTGCCGGTGACCGGGTCGGTCCAGGTCAGTTCGAGCAAGGGAGCGAGATCATCACCGGCCTGCTCCCGCGCCGAGGCGGCCGGCTGCTGGATGACCTCGATCATGGGCGCTCCTCTTACTGACTGACCAAACAGTTGACTCAGTATCGATCATCGACCGCCGATGTCAACCGACGTCCTCCCAGAGGTCCGGGCTGTGCGCCTGCACCACCGCCCGCACCCTGCGCAAACAGTCCTCCACAGGCATCGCGTCCAGGCGACGGCCGTCACGCAGGCGCAGGGCGACCTGGCCTTCGGCCGCCTCTCTCGCGCCGATCACCGCCTGGTACGGGGCCAGGCGGGCGGCGCGGATCCGGGCGCCGAGCGACCCCTCCCCCGGTTCCAGCACCTCCGCTCGCAGGCCGAGGTCGCGGCAGCGACGCAGGAGCTCGGCGGCGTGCGGCTCCTCCTCCGGCGAGATGGGCAGGATCGCCAGCTGACGCGGGGCCAGCCAGGGCGGGAAGGCGCCGCCGTGGCGTTCGATCAGGTGGGCCACCGCCCGCTCCACGCTGCCGATCACACTGCGGTGCACCATGACCGGCCGGTGCCGTCCGCCGTCGGGGCCGATGTAGTGCAGGTCGAACCGCTCCGGCTGGTAGAAGTCGACCTGGACGGTGGACAGGGTGGACTCGCGGCCCGCGCTGTCCGCGATCTGGATGTCGATCTTGGGGCCGTAGAAGGCCGCTTCGCCTTCCACCGCCTCGTAGTCGATGCCCGCGGCGTCGAGGACCTCGCGCAGGATCGCGGCCGCGCGCTGCCACATCTCGGCCCCGGCGACGTACTTGCCGCCCGCGCCGGGCAGCGAGAGCCGGTAGTGGGCGTCCTGGATGTCCAGTGCCGCATAGGCATTCCGGATCAGCTCCAGCGCGCCGGCGGCCTCCTCGGCGACCTGGTCCAGGGTGCAGAAGATGTGCGCGTCGTTGAGCTGGATGGCGCGCACCCTGGTCAGGCCGCCCAGCACGCCGGACAGCTCCGCGCGGTACATGCCACCGAGCTCGGCCAGGCGCAGCGGCAGCTCGCGGTAGCTGTGCGCGCGGGAGCGGTACATCAGCGCGTGATGTGGGCAGAGGCTGGGGCGCAGCACCATCTTGTCACCGCCAAGATCCATGGGCGGAAACATGTCCTCGCGGTAGTGGTCCCAGTGCCCTGATCGTTCGTACAGCTCGCGTTTGGCCAGCACCGGCGAGTAGACGTGCTGGTAGCCGGCGCGGAGTTCGGCGGAGCGGATGTACTCCTCCAGGCTGTGCCGGATCGCCGCGCCGTCGGGCAGCCAGTACGGCAGGCCCGCGCCGATCAGCGGGTCGGAGTCGAACAGGTTCAGCTCGCGGCCGAGCTTGCGGTGGTCAGGCATCGTGGTCTCCTCGCTGAATGCGGAGAGCGGGTGACCACATGGCGAAGCCCCGGGGCACCCGCCCCGGGGCTTCGCGTCAAGTCATGCTGTCAGCGCGCCGGGACGTACTCCGGCGTCGTAGTCACGTTGGCGCGCTGCATGTCGATCACCGTAGCAGACCGGCTCAGACCAGTGCGCCGAGTTTGTCCGCGCTGATGCCCAGCTCCCTGGCCACCGCCTCGTGCAGCCAGCCGGTCAGGTCCTCCGGGCGGACCGTGCCCTGCCGCGCGACCAGCTGCACCGCGAGGCCGTCCAGTAGCGAGGTCATCCGCCAGGCCGCGCCGCGCGGGTCGGGGCAGACGAACGCACCCTCGGCCACGCCCTCGTTGATCAGCTCCTCGACCGCTTCCCGCCAGCGCAGGTCCAGGTTCTGCGCGACCTTGCGCAGGTTGTCATCGTGCAGCGAGGCGGCCCAGCCCTCGATCCAGAGCACCCAGCCGGTGGCGTCACCGGTGGGCGCGTAGAAGCGCAGCACCGCGGCGAGGCGGGACAGGGCGTTGCCGGCGGCGCGCAGCTCGGCCAGGCGGGCCAGGTCGTGCTCGGCGGCGGCGGCGAAGGCCTCGGCGATCAGGTTCTCGATGGTGCCGAAGTGGTAGAAGACCAGCGCGGTGCTGATGCCCAGCGAGGCCGCGATGTCCGCCGGGCGTGTGGCAGCGATTCCCCTGGTGCGGATGTGTTCGATCGTCGCACGGAGGATGTCGTGGCGGCGCCCACCGTTCTGCCTGTTCGACACCTGATCACTCTAACCGCTCTGCCCCAGGTCGGTGCGGGTTGGGGGTTGGGGTTCGTAAGGGGATTATTTTCACTTGGCACTGAAGTTATCGGGAAGACGAAGCTTTTTGCCACGACGGAGGTGAGGGGGCGGGTCAGGGCTGGCTCAGCCGACCGCGTCGCGGATGGCGTTGTAGATGCCGAGCACGGCACCGGCCAGCGGCACCACCGAGATCAGCAGCGTGTACTCCAGGGCGTCCAGCAGTCGCGCGCCCTGCGGCGAGTGCTTGCCGCGCACGACACGCGCGGCGTAGCTGATCGACACTCCCCCGCCGACCGCGACCGCCGCCGCGGTGGCCAGCAGCCACGGGGCCGGCAGCGCCCAGCTCAGCCAGACCGCGAGCACGCCGAGGCCGCCCAGTCCGGTGCTGATCACCGCGATCCGTTGCAGGGTCCCGGCGTAGGTGCGCGAGCGCAGCACCCAGACCAGGCTGGTGACGCCGACCAGCAGCGCCGGCCACATCGAGTCGGACCTGGCGAGCACCACCGCGCAGCCCAGGACCACCGCGCCGAAGGCGGCCAGCAGGCCGGTGAGGATCTCCTCCGCGGCGGTGGTCTGGCCGAGGACGTCGGGGCCCAGTGCGGGTTTCTCGTCGGCGCGGAAGGACTTCATGTCGGCCGGGACCGTGGGCAGCGGCAGCCGGGCGAAGCGCAGCGCGATCATCGGGGCGGCCGCGCCGAGCGCGGTGACCAGCGGGAGCGTGACGGCCGCGGCGTGGCCGGGGTCGAGGTCGAACAGCAGCACCGCGGCGGCGGTGAGCGCGCCCAGGGCGGCCGCGATGGCCAGGGCGCCGAACCAGGCCAGGCGGTGGGCCAGCAGGACCGCGGTGATGGCGGCGTAGAGGGTCAGCGCGGCCAGGCCGAGGGCCAGGGACTCCGGGCGCAGCGGCAGCGGCTGGTGTGGCGGCAGCGCGGACATCCCGGCCAGCAGGGCGGGCAGGGCGCCGGTGGCGGCGCAGGCGCTGCCCGCGCCCAGGTCGGTGTAGGCGCGGGTGAGCGCGCCGCCGATGAGCAGCAGGGCCACCGCGAGCACGCCGGAGACGATGGGGGCGAACAGGTTCCCGGTCAGCGCGGCGGTGGCGAGCAGGGCGGCGCCGCCGAGCAGGATGGCCGCGGCGGCCAGGCCGAGGACGCGGCCGACCTGGGGTTGCCAGGCGCCGGAGCGGGCGGTGGCGGAGCTGGCGATGGCGTCGACGACGTCGTCGAAGAGCAGCGGGGTCTCGTAGCGTTCGCGGGGGCTGAGGTAGAGAACCTCGCCGTCGCGGACCGCGGCGGCGGCCACGGTCAGGCCGGGGGCCAGCGCGGCCTCGCCGAGCCGGGACAGGCCCCAGCCAGGACCCGCCCCGGCAGGCAGGTCCTGGGCGCCGGCCAGGCGGATGAGTTGTGGCAGCAGCTCGGCGACCGTGCTGGCCATGGGCAGAGCGAGGTCCATCCGGGCGCGCGGGGTCACCACAGTGACCCGCCTGGCCGTCGGCGTCATGCGAGTTGTCCTTGTCAGAACTGGAAGTTCTCCGTGCGGGCGGCGGAGGCGATCACCGGGGCGAACCGGGCCGTGCTGGCCTCGGCGACCCGGCGCAGCCCGTCGTTGACCGCTTCGGCGACGTGCTCGCCCAGTTCGCGGGCGTCGCTGCGGCGCAGCTGCTGCGGGTCGATGAGCACCTCGGTGACCCGGCCGGTGCCCTGCACGGTGACGGTGACCTCGTCGCGCTGGGAACGGCCCTGCACCAGCATGCTCTCCACGTTGCGCTGGATGCGCTCGATCTCCTCCTGCTGGCGGCGCACCCGTTCCAGGAGGTCGTCGACCTGGGGGATGTCGCCGCGGTCGAAGGCGGCAAAGGGATCGGGCTGCATATGACCGTCCTTTGTGGAGTGTTACGGGGTGATCGAGCCACGCTGGCGCAGCTCGTTCAGCCGGGTGGGGTCGGTGATGTACTGGCGGATCAGGTCCGGGGTCAGCTGCTCGGGCGGCACCTGGCCGAACAGCTGGATGCCCATCTCCACCGCGTACTGGTCGGCCGGGTCGGTCCAGTGCCCGCTGGCCAGGTCGGCGGCGTTGGCGCCCTGGTGTAGCTCGAAGCCGCTGAACCCGGCGGCGGTGCCGACGTAGCCGTAGTGCAGGTTGGACCAGAAGTCGTGCCGGATCTTCAGGGTGGTGCCGTCGATGCCGGTGAGGAAACCGGCGTGCCGGTTCATGCCCATCAGCTGCCGGATCTCGCCCTTGTGGTCCCACGGCCCGCCGGGGCGGACCAGCCAGGTGAACAGGCCGAGGGCGTGGGTCTTGTCGCGGGTGCTGGTCAGGGGTTCCAGCAGCGCGCCCCAGCCGGGGTTGTTGAGCCGGTGCAGGCCGGCCGCGGTCTGGGAGCGGCCGTTGTAGCTCATCTCGTTGGCGATGTAGTCGACCAGCCGCTGGAACGGGGTGCGCGGGGGCGGCGGGGCGCCGGCAGGGAACAGCGCGGTGAGCTCGTCGCCCAGCTGGGCGACGATCTTGCGGGCGGCCAGCACCGCGACCTCGCCCATGGCGTTGGCGTGCACGAGGTACGGCCTCAGGTCACCGTTGTAGATGGCGGCGGAGACCGACAGGCGTTCGACGTTGCGGCCGCGTTCGGTGAAGTCGGCGAGCACCTTGTCCATGGCGGCGCGGGCCTTGCGCAGCACGGTCGCGGCCGCGCGCAGCTTCTCCGCCTGTTGCCGCAGCTGCTGTTCCTGGCCGATGCGCAGGCCGGTGCTCCAGCGCTCCACCAGGGCGAGGAAGGCGGCGTAGGCGGGGCCGCGCCAGCCGCTGTTGGCCCGGCGCGCGGCTTCCAGGGTGGCACTGGCCACTGTGGACAGTCGGTCGGCGAGGCCGGTGAGGCGGGTCGCCTCGGCCGCCAGCGCGGCCGGGTTGCCGGTGACCACGAGCTGAAACTGGCGCAGCGCGGCGGCGTAGCCGGCCAGCACGGCCGAGACCGGGCTGCCCACCGCGGTGGTCATGCCGACACCTTGCCGTCACCGTCGCCGTCGATCGCGACCTTGATCGGCGTGCCGCCGACGGTGGCGTTGACGATGGTGTCCCGCCCCGAGGGCGCGGTCACCGTGGCACTGCCTTCGCCAGTGGTCACGGTGACGCTCACCCCGGCGCCCGTACCGTGACCGCTGGGGGACGGCACGGGGTTCGGGATGCCGGGCGGTGGCGCGCTCGGGGCGGGAGTTCCGGTGGCCGGGTTGGCCGGGTCGACCGGGATCCACATGTTCTGCCCGTTGCCGGGCTGCGTGGTTCCGGGCAGGGCGGTGCCGAGGGCGGGCGGCTGGTACTGGGTGAAGTCCTTGGCGGGCAACGTGGTCGGCTGGGCGCCGCCGGGCGCGGGGGCCGTGCCGTCCTTGCCGGTGACCAGGCCGACCAGCTTCTCCAGCTGGCCCAGCACCTCGGCCATGGTGGTCAGCTTCACGGCCAGCTCCACCGCGCCCAGGGACTTCAGCAGCGCGCCGAGCGCGGCCAGGAAGCCCTTCAGCGCGCCGCTGGTGGCGGTGGACAGGGCGACCGCGGCGGCGTAGGTCCACGGGTTGGACATCAGCCCGGCCACGGTCGGGTTGATCGCGGCGACGATGGTCTTGAAGGCCAGCTGGGCCTTCTGGATGATCGAGGCGGCCAGGCCGAGCTTCTGCGCGACCTCCTTCACCACCGAGATGATCTTGGTGAAGGAGTCCAGCAGGGTGGTGATCTTCTTGCCGGCCGCGCCGGAGGCCGGGCCGTGCCAGACCTTGCGCAGCTGCTCCCCCGCCTGCCTGAGCTGCTGGTAGAGCTGGGCGAACTCGTTGGCCTTGGCCAGCAGGTCGGTGACGTGCTTGAGGATCTGGCCGGGGTTGCCGTTGATGATCCAGTTGAGGAAGGTGCCGGGCCCGCCGCCCTTGGCGGTGACGTCCATGGCGGCGCTGACGGGGAAGGCCATCGCGGTCACGCGGATCTCCTCTGCTCGGCCGGCGTCAGGACGCCGAGATCGGGCGGTACACCCGGGTGTCGGCGAGTCCGGTGAAGCTGGGCCGCACCAGGCCGTTGTTGTAGAGCTGTCCGCGTTCGCCGACCACCGCCACCACCGGGTCGCGGTCGAAGGCCAGCACCACGATGTCACCGGCGCGGATGCCGCCCGGCACGTCGCCGAGGTCGCGGGCCAGCCCGGCGTAGACGCCGATCACCCCGGCCCGCTGCTGGTTGCCGGCCTCGGTGTCCAGCCAGCGGGCGAAGGCCACCGGGTCGGCGAAGGAGCGCTCGCCCAGGTCGCTTATCCCGGCGGCGCGCAGGTAGCCGAGCACGTTGTCCACCGAGGCGGGCTGGGCCGCGCCGGAGAGGCTGGCACCGGTCGCGGCGGCGGCCAGCCTCTCGGCATTCGGCGAACTCCACAGGGTGGAGGACACCGCGGCCAGTTCCGACTGCCTGCCGGCGTAGACGTCGGCGATGCGCCGGTCATGGTCCTGGTAGGTGTCGGCGACCTTGCGCACGTTGTCGTTGAACTCCTGCAACAGCGAGAGCAGCGTGTTCAGCGAGCTGACCTGGGTGGCCTCCAGCTTGGCGTTCATCGCGCCGACCGCGGCGCCGAGGGCGGAGAAGTCCGAGGGGTTCACCCGCATCGAGCGCAGCGCGCCGACCGCGTTGGCCGCCTGCATGATGATGCCGCTGAGGTTGCCGGCCACCGACCGCATCTCCTCGGGGCTGGCGTCGAACCCTGGCAGGCTCACGGCCATCTCACCCTCCCACCTCGCCGGTCATGTGCTCCCCAGCGAGAGTAGGTTCCCGGGCTCGGCGCACGGACGGCAAAAGTACCCACCAGCGCGCGGGCCGAAGTGACCAGAATCGGCTGGGTGCAGACCGCGCGGAAGAGCCGACGGGTCCCCGAGCCGCCCGCGGGGGAGATCACCCTGCAGTCCCCGCCCATGCTGGCCAAGGGCGGCAACCAGGGCATGATGGGCCTGCTGTTCATGCTGCCGATGATGCTGGGCATGGGCGCGATGTCCTTCGTCTACATCGGACGCGGCGGCGGGGTGATGACCTACGTCTTCGGCGGCCTGTTCGTGGTGGTGATGATCGGCATGATCGTCATGTCGCTGGCCCAGGGACGCTCGCAGAACAAGGCCAAGATCAACGAGGAGCGGCGGGACTACCAGCAGTACCTGGCCAACCTGCGCAGGCAGGTCCGCGAGGTGGCCGCCGCCCAGCGCGCCCACCTGCTGGACTCGCATCCCGAACCGGCCGACCTGTGGACCTTCGCCGAGGGCGACCGGCTGTGGGAGCGGCGGCGCTCGGCGACCTCCTTCGGGCAGCTGCGCGCCGGGCGCGGGCCGCAGCGGCTGGCCACTCCCCTGCGCGCGCCGCAGACGGTGCCCCTTGAGGAGCTGGACCCGGTGTCCTCGACCTCGCTGCGGCACTTCATCCGCGCCTACGCCACCGTGCCGGACCTGCCGGTGTCGGTGTCGCTGCGCTCCTTCGCCCGGATCGGGGCGAGCGGGCCGCGCGCGGTGGTGCTGGACCTGGCGCGGGCGCTGCTGGCCCAGGCGGCGCTGTTCCACTCCCCCGCCGACCTGCGGATCGCTGTCTGCGTGGCCGCGGACCGGCGCGGGGACTGGGAGTGGGTGAAGTGGTTGCCGCACGCCCAGGACGCCACCGCCGCGGACGCGGTCGGCCCGGCCCGCCTGGTCGCCGGGGACCTGACCACGCTGGCCGACCTGCTGGGCAGCGACCTGGGTGACCGGCCGCCGTTCACCAGGCGGGCCGGGATGGGTTACGACGCCCCGCACATCCTGCTCGTGGTCGACGGCGGCCGCACCTACGGTGATCCCCGGCTGGCCCCGGTGGGCGGGCAGCACGGGGTCACGGTGCTGGACGTCGGCCACGAGGTGCCCATCGACACCCCCGGCACGGAAAGCCTGCGGCTGCACCTCTCGCCGCAGCGGATGGGCATGGTCACCGGTGAGGGCGCGGAGTCCAGGGTGGCCTACCTCGGCGAGCCCGACGGGCTGTCCATCGCCGCCGCCGAAGCCCTGGCCAGGGCGCTGACCCCGCGTTTCCACGGGGTGGCCGCGCCGTCGGAGGCGCCGGTGAGCGTCACCTTCGGCCTGGCCGGGCTGCTCGGGCTGGGTGATCCGCGCGATGTGGACCCGGCGGTGACCTGGCGGCCGCGCACCCCGCGGGAGCGGCTGCGGCTGCCGCTGGGCCTGGATCCGGAGGGCAGGCCGGTGGAGCTGGACCTCAAGGAGTCCGCGGAGAACGGCATGGGACCACACGGGCTGGTGGTCGGCGCGACCGGCTCGGGCAAGAGCGAGCTGCTGCGCACCCTGGTCACCGGGCTGGCGGTGACCCACTCCTCGGAGACGCTGAACCTGGCGCTGATCGACTTCAAGGGCGGGGCGACCTTCGCCGGGATGACCGGGCTGCCGCACACCTGCGCGGTGATCACCAACCTCTCCGACGACCTCACCCTGGTCGACCGGATGGCCGACGCGCTCAACGGCGAGATGCTGCGCCGCCAGGAGCTGTTGCGCGCGGCCGGGAACTTCGCCTCGGTCCGGGACTACGAACGGGCCAGGGAGAACGGCGCGCCGCTGGCCCCGCTGCCCTCGCTGCTGCTGATCATCGACGAGTTCAGCGAGCTGCTCTCCAGCCGCCCGGAGTTCGTGGACCTGTTCGTCATGATCGGCCGCCTGGGCCGCAGCCTCGCGGTGCACCTGCTGCTGGCCTCCCAGCGCCTGGAGGAGGGCCGGTTGCGCGGGCTGGAGGCGCACCTGTCCTACCGGATCGGCCTGCGCACCTTCTCCGCCGCGGAGAGCCGCACCGTGCTCGGCGTGCCCGATGCCTACCACCTGCCCGCGATCCCCGGCTCGGCCTACCTCAAGAGCGACACCGAGACGCTGCAACGGTTCAAGGCCGCATACGTCTCCGGCGACCTGCCGCCGAGGGAGTCCGGCATCAGCGGCGAGACCACCGCGCCCGGCCGCCAGGTGCTGCCGTACTCCCTGGACCGAGTGGAGATCATCGAACCGGTGCGGGCCGAACCGGCCGAGGCCGCGCAGGCCGCCACCGGGGAGACGATCATGGGCGCGATGATCGACCGGCTCATCGGCAAGGGCCCGGACGCGCACCAGATCTGGCTGCCGCCACTGGACGAGCCGCCTGCCCTGGACCACCTGCTGCCGCCGCTGGGCGCCGATCCCGAGCGCGGCCTGTCCCCGATCGGCTGGGGCGGCAACGGCAAGCTCACCGTGCCACTGGCCATTGTGGACAAACCTTTCGAGCAGCGCCGCGACCTGATGTGGGCCGACCTGGCAGGCGCGGGCGGGCACGTGCTGCTGGTGGGCGCGCCGCAGAGCGGCAAGAGCACCTTCCTGCGCAGCCTGATCGGCGTGCTGGCGCTGACCCACACGCCGGTGGAGGTGCAGTTCTTCCTGCTGGACATGGGCGGCGGCGCGCTCGGCCCGGTGGCCGGGCTGCCGCACGTCAGCGGCTACGCGGTGCGCCGCGACGCCGACTCCTGCCGCCGGATGGTCGCCGAGCTGTCCACCCTGCTGGCCGAGCGGGAGGCGCTGTTCGCCCGGCACGCGGTGGACTCGATGACCACCTTCCGCCAGCGCCGCGCCGAGATCCGGGAGAGCGAGCTGGGCGACCGGGAGTTCGGCGACGTGTTCCTGGTGGTGGACGGCTGGACCACGGTGCGCGAGGAGTACGAGCAGCTGGAGGAGTCGATCACCCGGCTGGCCGCCAGGGGCCTGGGTTTCGGCATCCACGTGGTGATCGCGGCCAACTACTGGATGGCGGTGCGGCCGCCGCTGCGGGACTCCATCAGCACCCGCTACGAGCTGCGGCTGGGCGATCCCAGCGACTCCGGAATCGACCGCCGCGCCGCCCAGAACGTGCCGGCCGGCACCCCTGGCCGCGGGCTGACCCCGGACAAGCTGCACTTCCTCGGCGCGCTCCCCCGCATCGACGGCGCCCAGGTCGCCGAGTCGGTGACCGCGGGCACCGCGGACCTGGTCGAGCAGATCACCGCCGCCTGGCCAGGAACCGTTGCGCCGCAAGTACGTCTGCTCCCCCACGAGTTCCCGGCCAGCGACCTGCCCGATGTGGCGGCGCATCCGGGCAAGCAGGTGCCCTTCGGTATCGCCGAGGCCGACCTGTCGCCGGTGTTCCTGGACTTCCAGACCGAACCGCACTTCCTGGCCTTCAGCGACGTCGAAGGCGGCAAATCGGGGCTGCTGCGCACCATCGCCAACGGCATCATGGCCCGCTACACACCCGAGGAAGCCGCGATCCTGGTGGTGGACTACCGGCGCGGCCTGCTCGGCGCGGTCGACGGCCCGCACCTGCTGGGCTACGCCGGCAGCGCCCCGGTGCTGGACGGGCTGATCGCCGAGGTCGTGCAGGCCATGCGCGCCCGGCTGCCCGGCCCCGAGGTCACGCCGGACCAGCTGCGCCGCCGGGACTGGTGGCAGGGTCCCGATCTTTTTGTGCTGGTCGACGACTACGAGCTCGTCGCTACCGCCGGCGGCACCGCGCACCCGCTGCTGCAACTGGTCGAGTTCCTGCCCCAGGCAAGGGATATTGGCCTGCACCTCGTCGTGGCCAGGGGCAGCGGCGGCGCGGCGCGCGGCATCTACGACCCGGTGCTGATGCGGATCAAGGAGCTCGGCTCCCCCGGCCTGGTCATGTCCGGCTCCCGCGATGAAGGCGTGCTGCTGGGCGATGTCCGCTGTTCCCCACAACCGCCCGGCCGGGGCCAGCTGGTGTCCCGGCGGCACGGCAACCAGCTCGTCCAGGTCGCCTGGACCCCGGGGAGCTGAGCCGGTGTGGGTACAACTACCGCCACCCCGACCGGCACTTGTGCCGTTGGGCGGCAACAACTCCGTACTTAGGCTCGACACCAGGGAACACCCGGTGAACGAGAGGAGGTGGTTCGCCCATGGCCGGTCCCGGCTTTGAGGCCGATGCCGCCGCGATGACCAAGGCGATCAGCGGCTTCCACCAGTCCGCCACCGCGACCAAGTCCACCATGACCGGACTCCAGAACGACCTCGGCTGGGCGCTGAGCAACTCCTACCAGGGCAACCAGGCCGCCGCCTTCCAGCAGCTGCACACCACGCTGCAGGAGAAGATGGCCAAGGCCACCGCCGCCCTCGACCGGATGTCCAGCCTGATGACCGACGTCAGCCGCAACTACAACACCGGCGACACCAACGCCACCGACGACATCAACAAGGTGGCAGGCGCCGCGGCCAACAGCGCGGCCGGATCCGTGTTCAACCGCCTCGCTGGCTCCTGACCGGGAGAGGACACCAACGCCCATGCATTCCACCGGCAGCGGCGGGGACGTCGTCTCCGTCAACTTCAGCCAGCTCGCCGCCAGCTCCGACGCGCTGTCCAACCGCGCCAACGCCCTGGAACGGCACCTGCACGAGCTGGACGGCTCGCTCGGCTACCTGCGCAACACCTGGTACCGCTCGGGCAGCGCCGCGGGCGCGCAGGCCCAGCAGGCCGAGAACGACCTGCGCTCGGCCATCGCGGAGATGGTCGCGGTCATCCGCAACTTCTCCGCCAACACCGGCAAGGCCATGACCGACCAGATGGCCATGGAGCGCACCAACGCGGGCCTGTTCCCCAGCGGCTGACATCCCCGCCAGCCGCTGGCCCCTGCCCGGGGCAGACCCGGAAATCTTCGCCCTGGGCAGGGTCCGCGGCCCGCGCGACCGACCACAACCGAGGGGGCAGGGGTGAGCACCGAGAACAACTCCTTCGCCGTGCACCTGGCGTCGCTGGTGGACTTCGCCCGCGAGCTGGGCACCCAGCTGACCGGCATGGCGCAGCCGCTGGCCCACCTCGGCGGCCTCACCGAACGCGAGGTCCAGCTGGGCCAGTTCACCGAGGCCGACCTGCTCGGCGCGCACCACCTGGCCGCGGCCGAGGAGATGCACGCCCTGCTCGGGCGGGCCGGGCAGGCCATCGACTTCGCCGAGGACGTCACGCACACCATCGCCGAGGCCTACCGCCGCCAGGACCAGCAGGCCGGGCAGGCGCTGGTCAACCTCGGCAACGTGCTGCAGATCTCCGACCCGCGCACCGACCCGGGGAGGATGTGACCCCCGTGCACTTCGCCAGCGACGGACAGACCGACTTCGCCCGCTACAGCCACCGCCAGCTCTACGACATGCTGCACGCGGGCCAGCCCAAGACCATGCGCGCGGCCGCCGACGCCTGGGACGCGGTCGGTTCCCGGCTGCACGAGCAGGCGGGCAACCTGGAAGGGCAGCTCGCGCGGTTCCGGCACCAGTGGCGCGGCGGCGCGGCCGAGCAGTACCAGTCGATGATCACCGACCTGGCCACCGGGCTGCGGCGCACCGCCGAGGCCGCGCACGCCATGCGGGACCTGGCCCACGACACGGCGGAAGCGCTGATCAAGGCCCAGGCGACCATGCCGCCGCCGACCGAGGTGCCCGAGGTCTCCGCGGCCACGCTGCGGATGGCCGGCGCGCCGATCCAGCTGGGTCCGGGCACCTCCCCGGAACTGGCCGCGCGGGTCGCGGCGCAGCAGGCCGAGGCGGTGGCCGCGGTCCGCCAGCAGCAGCAGGCCGCGCAGGTGGCCAACGCCAGCCACGCCCGCGCGGTGCTGATCATGGAAGACCTGGCCAACCGGTACCGGGTCGCGCAGGCTTCGATTCCCGAATCCCCTGCCGGGCGAGTGCCTGCCGGCCAGCAGGGCGCCGACCACCCCGGCGCCGGGGCCGCCGCGCCGGTCAAGCCGCCGCTGTTCGGCGGCATGTTCGCCGCCGGCCTCGCGGCCGCCTCGGCCGCGGCGGCGGGTCGCTTCGCCGGTGCGCTGCCCAAGGTGCCGGACTGGGCGAAGAAGCCCGATCCGCAGCAGCAGACGCAGCCGCAGACGCAGCCGGGCGCTGTCACTCCCGGGATCGGCGCGGAGGCGGCCAGGCTCGGCGCGGGCGCGGCCGGGCTGGGCGCCGGACTCGGTGCGGGACTGGGCAAACTCGGCGGCGGTGGCGGCGCGGGCGGGCTGGGCAAGATCGGCGCTCCTGGCGGCTCCGGCACGCAGGCGCAGGCCGCGGCCGGGCTGGCCGGAGCGGCGGGCGCGGCAGCCGCCGCCAGGGGCATGGCAGGCGCGATGGGCGCCGCCGCGGCGGCTGCCGGCTCCGCCCAGGGCATGGCAGGCGGCATGCCGATGATGCCCATGATGCCGATGGGCGGCGGCATGGGCGGCGACCTCGCCGGTGGCCGCCGGATCCCGCCCTGGCTGGTGGAGACCGAGGACGTGTGGGGCGAGTCCGCGGTGATCACCCCGCAGGTCATCGGCGAGGAACCCGAGGACCGCCCCGAACCACCGTCCTTCCGCTACTGAGAGGTCCCCGCCATGCCCAGGCTCACCGACCAGGAGATCGCGCAGCTGGCCTGGGACGCCGGGTTCCGCGGCGACATGCTGAACACCGCCGTCGCGGTCGCGCTGGCCGAGTCCAGCGGCCGCACCGACGCCATCGGCGACATCGCGCTGGAGACCAGCAAGTGGGGTCCTTCGGTGGGGCTGTGGCAGATCCGCTCGCTCAACCCCGGCCACGGCACCGCCCGCGAACAGGCCCAGCGCGACGAGACCGCCAACCTGGACCCGGCCACCAACGCGGCCAACGCCTACGCCATCTCCGGCAACGGCACCAGCTTCCGCCAGTGGTCCACCTACACCAACGGCGACTACCAGCGCTACCTCGACCGCGCCCGCGCCGCCTCGGCCCTGGCCACCGGCAACCCGGTCCAGCCCGTCCGCCAGGCCGAACCCGCACCTGTGCCCGCACCCGCGCCCGCTCCTGTTCCGGCGGCCCGCGGCAACGGCCAGTCCTTCCACGCCGCCGACGGCACCCTCGGCCCGCTGGCCCGCACCCTGCACACCGCCGCGGCCGACCTGAACACCGTGCGCGGCAACCTCACCGCGAGCACCCTGCCCGGCGACGCCTTCGGCCAGATCCCGCAGTCCCGGCAGGCCGCCCAGTCCCACGCGGCCACCCTCGCCGCCCTGGCGGGCACCCTCGGCGCGGCCGCCGAGGAGATCGACCGCACCGGCGGAAACGTCACCACCGCACGGGAGAACTACCTCCGCCAGGACCGCCACCACGCCGAGCAGTACCGCCAGATCATCCTGCGGCTGTTCACCGGCACGAACGTCAGGTGAGCTTGCCCAGCACGTAGGCCGCGGCCTCGGCGACCACCGCCTGCTGGTACTCCGCGTCCTTGGCCGCCTTGCTGGACATCACCGCCACCACCAGCGGCGCGCCCCCAGGCGGCCACACGATGCCGATGTCGTTGAGCGTGCCGTAGTCCCCGGTGCCGGTCTTGTCCGCCACCGTCCAGCCCGCGGGGACCTTCGCCCGGATGCGCTGACCGCCGGTGGTGTTGCGCTCCAACAGATCCCGCAGGAACGCCCGCCGGTCCGCCGGCAGCGCGTCACCCAGGACGATCTTGCGGTAGTCCTCGCCCAGGGCCCGCGGCGAGGAGGTGTCGCGCGGATCGCCTGGTGTGGCCTCGGTGAGCGCGGGCTCGGTGCGGTCCATCCGTGTCACCGTGTCGCCGAGGCTCCGGACGTACTCGGTCAGCTTCGCCGGGCCGCCGACCTCGCGCAGCAGCAGGTTGCCCGCGGTGCCGTCGCTGTAGCGGACCGCGGCATCGCACAGCTGCCGCAGGCTCATCCCGGTGGCCACGTGCTTGCTGGTCACCACCGCGCTCTTGAGCAGCTCCTCCTTGCCGTAGCGCACCACGGTGTCCAAATAGGACAGTGGATGCCGCGCCAGCACCGCCGCCGCGGCCAGACCCTTGAACGTCGAGCAGAACGCGAACCGCTCCTCCGCCCGGTGCTCGATGGTCGCACCGGTGCCGGTGTGCAGCGCGTACACCCCGATCCGCGCGTCGAACTCCCGCTCCAGCTCCACCAGCCGGTCATGCCGCTGCGGCGCGGCGGAAGTCGACGACGGCGGCGCGCTGGTGGTGACGGCGGGCTTCTCCTCGCTCGCGCAGGCGGCCAGCGGCACCAGAGCCGCCGCACCGAGGAACGCGCGACGGCTGAAGGTCGACGACATGCCCCGACCCTACCCAAGATCACTTGCTGGGCGCGCCCGCCCCGTCCCCGCCGATCCGCCAGCGCCGGGACCGCCCGCGCCGCACCGCCGCGGTGGCCACCACCGCCACGCCCGCGGCCAGCACACCCAGCACCGCCAACGCCCCCGGCAGCCGATCGTGCCGCACCGGATCGGCCGGACCCGCCGCGATCGCCACCGTCGGCCGCGGCCCCGCATCCGGCCGCTCCCCCGCCACCGGCGCCGCCACCCCGGGCGGCAGCTCCGCGGTCACCGCCGAGTACGCGTCCAGCACACCCCAGCCCAGCACCGGATCATGCGCGCCACCAGCGCCACCGGCCGTCACCAGCAACCGCGTCCGCACCTGCTCCGCCGACAACTCGGGGCGATACCCGCGCACCAGCGCCGCCGCACCAGCCACATAGGCAGCGGCGAAGGCCGGACCGCCCACCCCCCACCGATGCCCGCGCCCACCGGCGGACACGCTCACCAGGTCCGCCCCCGGCGCGGCCAGCCCCAGATGCTCCCCGGACTCCGCCGACACCGCCGCACCGGACTGGTCGATCCCGCCCACCGCCAGCACACCCGGCAGCGCGCCGGGAAAAGTCCGCGTGGACGGCTTGTCCCCCGCCGCCGCGGCCACCACGACCACGTTGCGGGACAACGCGGTGCGCACCGCGGCCGACAGCGCGCCGCTGCTGCTCGCCGACGGGCTCACCACCGCGATCACCGTCGCGCCGCCCTCCACCGCGCGGGTGATCCCCGCGGCCAGGGAGTCCGGATCGGCCTGCGGCACCCGCACCGCCAGCACCTGGCTGCCCGGCGCGATCCCGGCGAACGTGGTGTCCGGATCCGGCCGCGCCGCGATGATCCCGGCCGCGAACGTGCCCCGCCCGTCACAGTCGGCCTGCGCCTCCCGCACCCGCCCGGCCAGCTGCCCGGCCGCCTCGACCCCTGGCGCGACCACCGCGACCCGCTGCCCGGCCCCCTCGGTCAACGGCCACAACCGGTCCGCCCCGATGAGCCGCTGCGCCCAGTTCACCGGACCGCTGTAGTTCCCGGCGGGCGCGGCGCACTGCTGCGCCACCGCCACCGGCGTGAAACCAAAGGCGCACAACGCGCACACCGCCACCAGACCCGCGGCGCGCCGCCCCATCAGGCCCGGCCCGCCCAGTCGGCGGGTGTGCTGTGCGCCAGCCCCTCCTCGATCGCGTACCGGGTCAGCTCCGGCCGGCGACGGCAGCCCGTCTTGTCCCGGATCCGGTCCAGGTAGGAGCGCACCGTGCGCACGCTGATCGCCATCGCCTCCGCGATGTCCTGGTCCCGCTCCCCCGCCGCCAGCAACGCCAGCACCTGCCGCTCCCGCACCGACAGCTCGATCACCGGCCCGTTGTTGCGGTCCCGCGAGGCGTTCAACACGTAGGAGGCCAGCGTCGGCGACACATAGCTGTTCCCGGCCGCGATCTCCCGCACCGCACGCAAGATCTCGTCCCCGTCGCTGTCCTTGGACAGATAACCCCTGGCCCCGGCCGCGATCGCGCCCAGCACCTCCGACTGCCCGGCATGCGCCGAGACCACCAGCACCCGGTGCCCCATGCCGACCACCTCCATCACCGCGGCCGCGTCGCGTACCCCCGGCAGCTTCAGGTCCAGCACCACCACCGAACCGGCTCCGCTGCGCCGCGCGGCGAACTGCGCCACCGACTCGGCCACCCCGTCCAGCTCGACATCCGGCGCATCCGCCAGCACCCTGGCCACCGCGGCCCGGTACAGCGGATGATCCTCGATGACCCCGACCCTGATCCGCGTTCCGCTCACCGCGCCACCACCTCCTGCGCCTTGGCACGGTCCAGGACCGGACCGGTCCGCAACAACGCCAGCACACTCGCGGGCACCGGCCGACGGGCCACCGCCCCATATCCCAGAGCCTGCACCGACTCCCCGCCCGCCACCGGGAACTTCACCCCGGCATCGGTCACCAGGTACACCGCACCGGAGGACGCCCCCGGCGCAGGCTGATCCGCCACCAGCGCCCCGGCCCCGCCCGGCACCAGCGCCACCTCCGCCACCCGCCCCTGATCGTCCACAGTGGACGCACTGACCGAGGAGTCACCATAGGCCAGCTTCGCCCCGGTGGCCCCAAAATCGCTCGCGCACACCGTGCCGGGCAACCCGCCGAGGGACACCGGTTCCGGCCGCCGCAACGGATATCCGGTCGGCTCGCGCTCCACCGAACTCTCCGCTCTCGGCGCCTCGGCCAGCTCCGCCGCGGGCACCGGCAGCACCCGCGCCCGCCGGTCCGGATAGGCCGCCGCGTTGCCCGGCGCGGCCAGCACCAGCCTGGCCTCGGTCTCGGTCACCGGCGCCACCCCGTCCGCGCGCACCACGTAAAAACCGTCCGCCACACCATCGGCCTGGAGCACCTGCCCCACCCGAGTGTCCACAGTGCCCAGTCGCGGACCCGGCGATCCCGCCTGCCGCAACGAAACCACCGCCAGGTCCCGGCCGACCGGCACCGTGTTCAGCCAGTTCCGCGCCACCGGCAGCGCCCGCACCGGCTCATACCCCAGCGCCACCACCGCCCGCTCGTCGGCCAGCTTGAACCGATGCCCACCGGTCAACAGGAACCGCTCCCCGGAGGCCAGCCGCACCAGCAGCCCCTCCCCCGCCCGCAGCTCCCGCCCACCCGGCGCGCGCCCCACCGACACACTCGAACCCGGCTCCACGTTGGCGGGCAGGTCGGCCGAACCACGCGAACAACTCGTCCACGGCCCGCCCAGCAGCCGCCCGGTCTCCGGCAACGAGTCCGGCGCACCCTCGATCCCCACCGTCGCTCCCCTGGGCAGGTCGGCCAAGGTCTTCGCGGGCACGGTCACCGTGCGATCCCCGTTGCCACCGGCCAGCAGCCGCGCGGAGGCGAAGTTCAGCACCGGGTGCAGCAGGTCGCCCTCACCGAGCACGAACCGGGCGCCGGTCTCCTTCTCCACGATCACCTGGCCGCCCTGCTTCCACTCCGCGGCCCGCGCCGGACTGAGCACCCCGATGATCCCGAACACCGCGGTGACCAGCAGCGCCACCGCGATCCCGAGCACCGTGCCCAGCACCAACCGCCTGCTCGGCGAGACCGGGTGGTTGGCGTCCCCGGCCACCAGCGCGGAGATCAGCCGCCTGCGCAGGAACTGGTACGCCTGCACCTGGTCCTTCTGGGTCCACACCGCCGCCCCCTCGCGCCGTCGCACTGCTGCGCAATACTATCGATCACCACGGACAGTTCCGGTCATCTGTTGACTGAAATCCTTGTGCCGCAAGGAATTCCCAAACACTCGGTGGTGCATGCGGATGAGCGTTCTCTCGACCGGCCGGCGGGGACGGGTGGTGCCGTTGGGTGCGGGCACAATTGCCGTCGCGGAGATCGCGGCCCTGGGCGTGCTCGGCACCATCGTCCCCTTCGGACCGTGGAGCATCCTCGCCCTCAGCGTCGCCACCATCACCCTCGCCGTTACCCTGCTCCGCGTCCGCGGCCTGCCCGCCTACCGCTGGGCCGCCCTCTACCTGCGCTTCCGGCACCGCCGCCGCAGGCTCGCCGCCCGCGAGGCGGCCACGCCGCTGCGCGCCCTGCTGCCCGACCTGTCCGTGCATACCCAGGTCGACCGCGCGGGCAACAGGGTAGGAGTGGCAACACTGGACTCCGACGGCAGTTTCTGCACGATGGTGCGAATCGCTCCGGCCGCACACCCTGCGCCGGACGCGCTGACCCGGCTGCTCCACCAGGCCTACGAACGCTCCGGCATCCGGCTCACCAGCGCCCAGCTCACCATCTGGGCCGTCCCCGGCCTGCCGGCCAGCACCGGCGCGGCCACCCCGATCCGGGTGCACTGGCTGTCCCTGCGCTACCGCCCCGCCGAGGAACCCCTGGCCGCACTGGCCCGCGGCGGCGGCGAGGAAGGCAGCCGCCGCGCCATCGCCAGCGCCGCCCACCGCCTGGTCAGCCAGCTCGCCGAAGCCGGCTACCCGGCCACCGCCCTGGACACCCTGGAACTGCACCAGGAGCTCCTGGTCGCCCTCGGCGCGGACCCGGAGGTGGTCTCCGGCCCGGTGGCCAACGACGGCACCGCCCGGCACCGGGTCACCGAATCCTGGCGCGATGTCTCAGTGGGACGGCTGCGCCAGGCTTGTTTCGTGCCGAAGGACCCGGCGGACGCGGTGGCGCTGCTGGGCCGGTGCGCGCCGGAGGCGATGTTCACCTGCACCTCCTACACGCTGTCCCGGGCGGCCAGGGGTGAACTGGTGGCCAGGGCGCGGGTGCGGGTCGGGGTCGCGGCGGACGGGCTGTGGCTGAGCCCCCAGCGGGCCTCGCAAAGCCTTGGCGTGCCGGTGGTCCCGGTGGACGGCCGGCAGGACCGGCACACCATCGCGACCCTGCCGCTGGCCCTGACGCCCTGACCGCTCAGCCCGGCCACGCCCGCTCGTCCACCGCCAGCCACGGCTCGCCCGCGGCGGCCACCGGGGTGGTCCCGGTGAACGCGCGGATCTCGTGGTGCAGATGGGACTGGTCGGCGTAACCGCCCTCCGCGGCCACCCGCGCGGCGCTGTGCCCACGCACCAGGCGGTGCACGGCGTGGTCGAAGCGGACCAGCATGGCCGCGCGCTTGGGGGTCAGGCCGAGCTGCGCGCCGAAGCGGGACCACAGTCGCTGGCGACTCCACCCGGTCCGCGCCGCCAGTTCGCGTACCCGCACCCGGCCGTGGCTGCCGAGGATCTCCCGCCACACCCAGGCCACCTCGGGATCAACCAGCCGGCCCGCGTCCAGTCGCGCCGCCAGTTCGGCCTCGACCAGCGCGAACCGCTCCGGCCAGGTGCGCGCGTGGTGCAGCCGCTCACGCAGTGTCAGCGTGCCGCGACCCCACAGGTCATCGAGGGCGAGGACCTGCCCGCGCAACTCCGCCAGCGGCAGCCCGAGCACCGGGTGCGCCAGCAGCGGGGACAGCCGCAGCTGCACGCAGTCGACCCCCTCGGCCCGCACCCGGAACACGGTGAAGCCGAGCCCGGCGGCCACGCTGGTCATCCGCCGCCCGCCCACGGCCACCGGACGGCCGCCGAACTCGACGGCCACGGTGACGGCCGGATGCGGGATGGCCCGCAGCTCAGCCGGGACATCACCGGGAATGCGGAACCCGGCCATGTCGGCACCGGGTCGCGCCCGCGACGGTCGCGCGATCTCCCAGGCGGCGGTGTCCGGCACGCCCTGACCCTAGGAGCGGCGCGGACATTTCTCCAAGACCCCCGCCCCGCCCACCGCGAAGGTGTTGCCATGAGACAGAAACCCAACCCACGCGGACGGCGGTGGCGGATCGCCCTGCTGACCCTCGGCGGCCTCGCCTTCCTGCTCGCGGCGAACACGGTGGCCGTGCGCACCGAGACCGCTGAAGCCACCGGCACGCGGATCGTGCGCCTGCCCGGCGGGGACATCCACCTCGTGCGGGAGGGGCCGCCCGGCGCGCCCGCGGTGGTGCTGCTGCACGGACTGACCGGCTCGACGGCCTGGTGGGATCCGGTGCTGCCGGGTGTGCGCGACCTGCACGTGCTGCGGCTGGACCTGCTCGGCCACGGCGGATCGGCCAAACCCCTTACTGGCTACGGCATTCCCGAGCAGGCCGACCGGGTCGCCGCCGTGCTCGACCAGCTCGGCATCCGCCGCGCGACCATCGTCGGCCATTCCACCGGCGGCTACGTCGCCACCGCACTGGCCGAGCGGCGCCGCGACCTGGTGGCCGCGATCATGCTGATCTCCACCGGCCCCCGGCTGGACGCCTTCCTCGGCAACAGCCCCGCCGCCGCCCTGCTGACCACCCCGGTGCTCGGTGAGCTGCTCTGGCGGCTGCGCACCGAGAGCATGATCCGCGACGCGGTCGGCACCGCGTTCACCCGCGAGGTGCAGGTCCCCGACCGGCTCATCGCCGACATCCGCGGCATGACCTACCGCGCCCTCACCGCAACCGACGAGGCGGCCAGCGCATTTCTGACCGAACGGCCCCTCCCCGACCGGCTCACCGGGATCGGCCTGCCGACCCTGGTGGTCTTCGGCGCGCGGGACCGCCGGTGGCAGCCGTCCTCCGCCCAGGACTACCGGCGGGTGCCCGGCGCCCGGGTCGAGATCCTCGACGGGGTCGGCCACACGCCCATGTTCGAGGACCCCGGCACCACCGGGGCACTCCTGCACGAGTTCGCCACCCAGGCCCGCTGAGCCGGGTGGGCCTGCTTGGTCGATCCCGGCGGGGTTGTCGTTTGTCGCTCTGTGGCTTAATTTCGATCGACACTGAAATAATCACACTGGCAGAATTCACAAGCACAGCAACGGTCGACCTGCCGATCGGCAGCGTCAGCTAGCGAGGATCGAGCGAGGGCAGAGCGGTAGCCCGCCCAGCGGGGAAAGCTCCGCGGAGGGCTTCGACATCACCCTGGAGGCGTCCCGCGGAGACCGCCTGGTCGACCGTGAGCGCACCGGCCGCGAGCCCGACGACAACCTCTGGCTCGGCCGCCAGGACCGTGTCCGGCCGGCGGTCGGGCTGGGCCACCGCGCGCGGGCCGTTCTCGTCGATGTGCGCGACGACGAGGAAGCCGTCGACCTCGAAGCCGAGTTCCAGCGCGGGAGTCGCGGTCACACCCCGGAGCAGCGCGGGCAGCGCGACCACCAGCCAGCGCGGCTGGAACGAGTCGCCGTCACGTCCGGTCGTCATCAGCGGCGCGCCCCACCTGCCCAGCGCCTCCATCGGCTCGCGAAGCCCCGCGCCCCACGGGGTCAGGGCGTAGCGGACTCCCGCATCGCCAAGCCGCCGCTCGACGATGCCGTTCCCCTCCAGGCTCCGCAGCCGCTCCGCCAGGAGGTTGGTCGCGATCCCCGCGAGGGAGGTCTTCAGCTCGTTGTAGCGCTGTGGGCCGGGCAGCAGCTCGCGCACGATCAGCAGGTTCCAGCGGTCGCCCACCACGTCCAAGGCGCGGGCGACTCCGCAGTACTGCCCGTACGAGCGACCAGGAGAGCGCTTGACTTTTTCCATTGCGGTTGATTTTATCACGCTCCGGCGTTCAGACAACCAGGGAGTTTCGCCATGGAGATCAACTGGCTGGCCACCGTGCTCGCGATCGTGGTCGGCATGGCCGTGGCGGGCTTGTGGTACAGCAAGATCGGCTTTGTGTTCGTGTGGTGGAAGCTGACCGGCCTGACTCCGGAACGGTCCAAGAAGGCCAGCAAGAGGAACATGACCCAGCTCCTCATCGCGAACAGCGTGACCGCGGTCGGACTGGCGGCCGGCATCGGGATCACGTCGGCGGCCACTGGCGACAAGTCAGTGGGCCTGGCGCTGCTGGTCGGCCTGGTGGCCTGGTTGACGTTCTCGGCGACCACGCTCCTCCAGCACAACGCCTTCGAGCTAAAGCCGCCGAAGCTGACCCTGATCAACTGTGCCTACCAGCTGGTGCTGTTCCTCGCCATGTCGCTGGTGATCGGACTGTTCTAGCCGCCCGCCGCGGACCGGTTTGATGGATGCACTAGATTTAGGTCGTGCAACCTAATCCTGGGTCGAGCGAACTGACGTTCACCGAGGCCGCGCGCCGCAAGCAGATCGTGCTCGCCGCGATCGAGACCATCGCCGAGCTCGGCTACGCCAAGGCCTCCTTCGCGCAGATCGCCCGGCGGGCCGGGCTGAGCAGTCCCGGGCTGATCTCCTACCACTTCGACGGCAAGGACGACCTGATCGGACAGGTGGTCGCCGAGGTCTACGACACCGGCGGCGCGCTGGTGCGTCCGGAGAGCGCGGCGGCCACCTCCGCCTGGCAGGCGCTGCGCGGGTACCTGGAGGGCAGCATCAGGTTCTACGACACCCACCGCACGCACATGCGGGCGCTGGTGCAGATCCTCCAGGGCCATCCCGAGGCGCTGAGCCGGTGGGTCGGGGCGAACAACGCCGCCGAGCTCGCCGGCCTGACCGAGGTGCTGGAACGCGGACAGCGCGCGGGCGAGTTCCGCGAGTTCGACCCCGGCACCGTCGCGGTGATCATCCGGCAGCTGCTCTCCGGCGCGCTGCAGCACCTGCTCACCCAGCCGGACCTCGACCTGCCCGGCTACACCCGCGAACTGGTCTCCCTGTGCGAGCACGCCCTCCACCACCACGACAAGGAGCAGCGATGAGCTTCACCCCGCGCGAAGACGCCGAGGACCTGGCCAAGGTGCTGCGCGAGGCCCGCGAGACCCAGGGGGTCACCGCCGCGGAACTGGCCCGGCGCACCGGTATGCGCACCACGGACGTGCTGGAGTTCGAGGCGGCGAGGGTCATTCCGGCCGGGGAACCGTTCGCGGTCTACATGCGGGCGCTGGGGTTCGAGGCCTGAGCCGCGCGGGTCTGGCGGGGTTAAGCGGTGCCCGGGAACGCGATGAACTTCCAGGTCCGCAAGAACCGCTCCCCGAGGCCACCGATCGAGCCATACCAAGCTGCCGAGGAGAGTGGCTTGATCATCGGCTAGGAAAGCGGCTCAGCCATCGGCACGGTGATGGAGCAGGCCATCCGCCTGCGCGGGTCGCTGACTTGGCATCAGGGCAGCGAAATGCACCGCTGTCACCAATTCAGCCGCACAGCGGCAGCGTAGACCGAGCACAGCGCGCCCTGGCTGGCATCCTTGACTGCCCTCTGCCGATTCCGCGGGAAGGCCGGACTGGCGACCGTCCACTAAGGACAATGCGCCATTCACCGTTACGCCGCAGAAAATTCCATCCCATCAGGTGACGCTGCCGATTTACCTTGCCAGCCTGGCAAAGCCAACTATGAAGTGCGTGACCACCGACCAGCTCCTCTACTGCATGCACTCCTGGACCTGGAGCACCCAGCGCATCCCGCTGGTCCCGCCCACCGGCCCAGCCTGGCGCGTGCAAGCCACCCCACGCCCCTACGGCGTCACCGTCATCCTCACCGTCTTCCACCCCGGCGAGCCCTGGCAGGACTCCCGGCACATCCTCACCGCCGAGATGCTGCGGGCCAAGGACTCCGCCGCGGTCAACCGGATGCTCAACAAGATCGTGGCCGGGCTGTTCCGGCGGGCCGGGGTCGAGGTGCCGCTGCGTTACGAGCCGGCGTGATCGCGCAGTCGCCAGGCCAGCGCGGTGTGGCGGCGGCCGGCCCCGACCGTGCGCACCGCCTGGCCGATGGCGCGCCGCGACCCGACCAGCACCACGATCCGCTTCGCCCGGGTCACCGCGGTGTAGAGCAGGTTGCGTTGCAGCATCATCCAGGAGCTGGTGGTCAGGGGGATGACGACCACCGGGTACTCGCTGCCCTGGCTGCGGTGGATGGTGACCGCGTAGGCGTGGGTCAGCTCGTCCAGCTCGCTGAACTCGTAGTCGACGTCCTCGTCCTCATCCGTGCGCACGGTGAGCTTCTGCTCGTCGTTGTCCAGCGCGACCACCACGCCCAGGGTGCCGTTGAACACGCCGTTGGCGCCCTTGTCGTAGTTGTTGCGGATCTGGGTGACCTTGTCCCCCACCCGGAACACCCGGCCGCCGAAGCGGCGCTCTGGCACGTCGGGGCGACTGGGCGTCAGCGCCTCCTGCAGCACCAGGTTCAGCGCGCCCGCGCCTGCCGGGCCGCGGTGCATGGGGGCCAGCACCTGCACGTCGCGGCGCGGGTTCACGCCGAACTTCTTCGGCAGCCGGCGGGCCACCACGTCCACGGTCAGCTCCGCGGCGGCCTCGGCCTCCTCCACCGGGAACAGGAAGAAGTCGTCAAGGCCGTCGGTCACCGGCGGCTCGCCCGCGTTGACCCGGTGCGCGTTGGTGACCACGCCGGACTGCTGCGCCTGCCGGAACACCTGGGTCAGCCGCACATTCGGGATCGGGCTGCCCTCGGCCAGCAGGTCGCGCAGCACCTCGCCAGCGCCCACCGACGGGAGCTGGTCCACATCTCCCACCAGCAGCAGGTGCGCGCCGGGGCCGACCGCCTTGACCAACTTGTTGGCCAGCAACAGGTCCAGCATGGACGCCTCGTCCACCACCACCAGGTCCGCAGGCAGTGGGCGGTCCCGGTCGTAGGCGGCGTCCCCGCCGGGTTTGAGCTCCAGCAGCCGGTGCACGGTGGCCGCCGGGTGGCCGGTCAGCTCGGTGAGGCGTTTGGCGGCGCGGCCGGTGGGCGCGGCCAGCAGCACCCTGGCGTTCTTCGCCCTGGCCAGGGTCACGATCGAGCGGACGGTGAAGCTCTTGCCGCAGCCCGGTCCGCCGGTGAGCACCGCGACCTTCTTGGTCAGCGCGAGCTTGACCGCCTCCTCCTGCGCGGGCGCCAGCTCGGTCTTGTTCTGCCGGTGCAACCACGCCAGCGCCTTGGCCCAGTCCACCGAGGCGAAGTCCGGCATCCAGTCCGCCCCCGCGCGCAGCAGCCGCAGCAGCGAGGCGGCCAGGCTGACCTCGGCGCGGTGGAACGGCACCAGGTAGATCGCGCCGACCGGGGTGTCCGCGTCCTCGCCGGGCACCTGCTCCCGGACCACGCCTTCTTCCTCGACCAGCTCGGCCAGGCAGTCGATCACCAGGCCGGTGTCCACCTGGAGGATCTTGATCGCCTCGCTGATCAGCTGCTGCTCGGGCAGGAAGCAGTTGCCGTTGCCGGTCGCCTCGGACAGGGTGAACTGCAAGCCCGCCTTCACCCGCTGCGGGCTGTCGTGCGGGATGCCCACCGACTTGGCGATGGTGTCCGCGGTGCGGAACCCGATGCCCCACACGTCGTTGGCCAGCCGGTAGGGCTCCTGGCGGACCACCTCGATGGACTTCTCCGCGTACTGCTTGTAGATCCGCACCGCCAGCGAGGTGGACACCCCGACCCCTTGCAGGAAGACCATCACCTCCTTGATCGCCTTCTGCTCCTCCCAGGCGGCCGCGATCAGCTTGGTGCGCTTGGGTCCCAGCTTGGGCACCTCGATCAGCCGCTCCGGGTGCCGCTCGATCACGTCGAGGGAGTCCACGCCGAAGTGCTCGACGATCCGGTCCGCCAGCACCGGCCCGATGCCTTTGATCAGCCCGGAACCCAGGTACCGCCGGATGCCCTGCACGGTGGCGGGCAGCACCGTCGTGTAGTCCTCCACGTGGAACTGCTTGCCGTACTGCGGATGCGAACCCCACCGGCCGCGCAGCCGCAGCGACTCCCCCGGTTGCGCGCCCAGCAGCGCGCCGACCACGGTCACCAGGTCGCCGCCGCGCCCGGTGTCCACCCTGGCCACGGTGTAGCCGGTCTCCTCGTTGGCGAAGGTGATCCGCTCCAGCACCGCCTCCAGCACCGCCTGCCGGACCGGCTCGCCCGCGTTCATCCCCGCTGCTCCTCCCCCGCGCCACCGTCAGGAGAACACCTACCACAACGCCTGGCACAGACCCGGTGTGCCAGGCCAGCTCCGGCCCAGGCAGCATTGCGGGGTGGCTGGCACACCGTGGGTTTCGGCGTTGCGTACGGCCCGGCTGCGCAGCGGACTCACCCAGGAGGAGCTGGCCGCGCGGGCCGGGCTGAGCGTGCGCACGGTGCGCGGAGTCGAGCAGGGCGAGGTGAAGGTCCCGCGCGGGGACACCCTGCGGCGGCTGGCCGCGGTGGTCGGCCTGCCCGATCCGGAGCTGCCCGAGCCGGGCGAGCTGCGCGTCGGCGTGCTCGGACCGCTGCTGCTCTCCCGCGGCTCGACGGTGCTGGACTCCTCGGCGGCCATGCCCCGGCTGCTGCTCGGCCTGCTCGCGCTGCGGGCGGGGCAGCTGGTCAGCCACGGCGAGATCACCCACGCGCTGTGGGCCGACCGGCCGCCGGAGTCCCGGCAGAGCCTGGTGCACACCTACCTCAGCCGGCTGCGCAAGCAGCTGCCCGACGGCGACCGCGACCGCCTGGTCACCCTGCACGGCGGCTACCTGTTCAACCCGGGCCCCGGCCAGCTCGACCTGGCCGAGTTCGCCGATGGCCTGGACCGCGCGGAGAGCCTGGCCGGGACCGACCCGGTGGCCGCGCTGGCCGAGTACGAGCAGGCACTGAACCGGTGGCGCGGCCCGGTGCTGGCCGACCTGCCGGGCAGGCTGCGCGAGCACCCGGTGGCGGTCGCGGTGACCAGGCGCCGGATCGAGGCCGCGCTGGCCTACGGCGAGCTGGCCGTGCGGCTGGGCCGGGCCGAGCAGGCGGTGCGCGCGCTGCGCCCGCTGGCCGCCGAGCACCCACTGCACGAGGACCTGCACGCGGTGCTGCTGCTCGCCCAGGCCGGCTCGGGCCGTCAGGCCGCCGCGCTGGAGGTCTTCACCGGCATCCGCGACCGCCTGGATACCGACCTCGGGGTCCGGCCCAGCGCCGCGCTGCGCGAGGCGCACCTGCGGGTGCTGCGCGGCGAGGTGCCCGCCGCGCACAGCACCTTCACCACCGTGGTCCCGGCGGCCGTGCCCCGCCCGGCGCAGCTGCCGCCCGCGATCGGCGGGTTCACCGGCCGCACCGCGGCGCTGGCCGAGCTCGACGAGCTGCAACCGGGCAGCGAACCGGTGCTGCTGACCGGCACCGCGGGGGTCGGCAAGACCGCGCTGGCCGTGCACTGGGCGCACCGGGTGCGCGCGGAGTTCCCGGACGGCCAGCTCTACCTCAACCTGCTCGGCCACACCCCCGGCCAGCCGCTGACCCCGCTGGCCGCGCTGGACCGGCTGCTGCGCGGACTCGGCGTGCCTGCCGAACGGGTGCCCGCCGAACTGTCGGCCGCGGCGGGCCTGTATCGCTCGTTGGTGGCCGAACGACAGCTGCTGGTGTTGCTGGACAACGTCTTCGACGACGAGCAGCTCCGCCCGCTGCTGGCCGTCGGCCCCGGCGCGCAGGTCGTGGTCACCAGCCGCAACCGGCTGGCCGGGGTGCGCGCGATCGTGGTGGACGTGCTCGACGACGAGGAGGCGGGACAGCTGCTGGCGGCCACCGTCGGCGCCGAGCGGCTGGCCGCCGAACCGGAGGCGGCCGCGGCGCTGATCAACGCCTGCGCCCGGCTGCCGCTGGCGCTGCGGATCACCGCGGCGAACCTGGCCGCGCACCCGGCCTGGCCGCTGTCCGGGATGGTCGGCGAGCTGCTCGACGGCGACCGGCTCAGCGCGCTGGAGATCGGCGAGCACGAGCTCAGCGGGGTCCGGGCCACCTTCGACTGCTCCTACCTGGCCCAGGACCTGCCGGCCCGCGCGGTGTTCCGGCTGCTCGGCCTGGCCCCCATCGCCGAGTTCAGCACCGAGGCGGTCGCCGCGCTGGCCGGCTGTGCACTGGCCGAGGCCACGGACGCGCTGGCGCGGCTGAGCACCGCGCACCTCATCCGCCCGGCCGCGAACAACCGGATCACCCTGCACGACCTGCTCCGCGAGTACGCCGCCGAACGCGCCGCCCTCGAGCTCACCCCAGCCGAGCGCACGGCTGCGGTGCTGCGGCTCTACGGCTGGTACACCCAGACCGTGGAGACCGCCTCGTGGGCGCTCTACGGCCACTGGCGGCAGGTGCCGCTGGCCCCGACCCCGCCGGTGCCGCCGGAGGTGAGCTTCGCCGGCTACCGGGTGGCCACCGACTGGCTGGACGCCGAGATCGGCAACATCACCGCGCTGATCGCGCACGCCGCCGAGCGGGGCCCGCGCCCGGCGACCTGGCGGCTGATGGGCGTGGTGCGCAACTACTTCCTGCTCCGCCCCAGCCCGGCCTGTCTGCCCGCCGCGCAGGCCACCCTGGCCGCGGCCGAGGCCGAGGGCGACCCGGCGGGGCAGGTGGTGGCGCTGATCAGCCTGGCGGACGCGGAACGGTACCGGGAACGCCGCGAGCAGGCCGTCGAGCTGTACCAGCGAGCACTGGAGCGCTACGCCGAGGCCGGGCTCACCGCGGGCGCGGCCGCCATCCACACCGACATCGGCTCCTACGGGCTGCGCGAGCAGAGCCTGGCCGCGATCAAGGCCAACGAGCTGCGCATCCTGGCGCTGCACCAGGCCGAGCGGCACGACCCGATCTCGCACCTCACCACGCTCAACGCGCTGTTCTACGTCTGCCACCGCCTCGGCGAGCACGAGGAGGCGCTGCGCCACCGGGACGCGGCCGAGGAGCTGGCCCAGCACCCGGCTGTGCCGCCGCACAACCCGTGGGTGCTCTACCTGCTGGGCTCGCACGCCAGAGTGCTGGGCCAGCGCGAGCTGGCCGAGCGCAGGCTCCGGCACGCCCTCGCGGTCACCAGACAGGTGCGCGCGGACTGGGCGCAGCGCTACGTGCTGGCCGAACTGGCCGAGCTGCACATGGACACCGGCAACCCGCGCGAGGCCCTCGAACTGGCCAGGGAGTCCCTCGAGCTGGCCAGGCGCTGCGCGGACACCATCGCCGAGCACCACTCGCTGATCGTGCTCGGCCAGGCGCACACCCGGCTCGGCCAGACCGACGAGGCCCTGCACTGCCTGCGCTGGGCACGGCAGCACTACCGCCGGGACCGCAACCACTACGGCGAGGTGGACGCGCTGCTGGCGCTGTCCCGGGCCTGGTCCGCCCGCGACCCCCGGCCGGCCCGCGCCTACGCCCGCGCCGCGGACGAGCTGGCGCGGCGGATCCAGGACAACTTCCTGGTGGCCGAGGCCAGGTCGCTGCTGGATCCTGCCGGTGGCGCGGCGTAATCGATTGACCGCATAACGTTTCAGGCACTCCGGGACCCTGCCCGGACCGCGTGGTTAACGTCGAGCCATGGGCCGATCACGCAGTGCAGCCATGCGGCTGGTCCGGGATCTGATGTCCCGGCCGGAGCAGCACGGACGCCCGACCAGCCAGCGTTATCCGGTGCTGGTGGTCACCGGTTCCCGGGGCAGCGGCAAGTCCACGCTGCTCACCGAGCTCGGCGAGCGCCTGGACCAGAACGTGCCCTACGCCCGGCTGGACCTGGAGTCCAGCAGGCACGCCTCGGTCGCGCAGCTGCTCTCCGCGCTGGCCTTCCAGCTCAACCGCTGGTGCCGCGGCTACGGCCACCTGCGCTTCCCCCGGCTGGCCGCGGCCAACGTGGTGATCGCGCTGGACCTCGACCAGGAGGACCGGCCGGCCGCCCGCCGCACGGTGCTGGCCGCGCTGCAACAGCGGCGCAGGCTGGACGCCTTGGCCCAGATCCTGGAGACCGCGGCCGGGGACGCGCTCAACGCCGCGCAGCTGCCGGCCGCGGTGCCCGCCGGGCTGATCGGCAAGCTGACCGGCGCGCTGGTCGGCTGGGCCAGCGGCTGGCGGTGGACCAGGGTGGCACTCGGCCGGTTCCTGACCTGGTTCAAGCACCAGGACCGCGCGCCGGACCGGGATGAGGACCCACTGGAAGTGTTGGTGGACCTGAACCTGTGGGCGCGCGAGGGCGCCGACGACCACGACCGCTACCTGCTGGAGCAGCTGCTGTGCCGGGCGTTCCTGGCCGACCTGCGCGCGGCGTTCGGCACCCGGCGCGCGCAGGAGTGGTCGCTGAACTGCGTGTCCCTGCTGGACAACGCGGACACCCTGCTGGGCCGCCGGTTCCTGGACCGGCTCACCGACACCCGGCAGCAGTCCGAACCCGATCCGCTGACCCTGGTGGCCACCAGCCGGGGTCTGCTGCTGGACCGGGTGGACCCGGCCGACGTGGCCGCGCTGACCGAACGCGACCGGAACTACGCCGAACTGCGCCGCAGGCTGGAACCCCGTCGCCCGCGGTGGCTTCGGCTGCGGCTGCCCGACCTCACCGAGGCGGAGGTGCGCGAGCGGGTCGCCGCGCTGGGCAAGCGGATCGGCGACGACCGGCGGATCGCGCACACCGTCCACCGCTTCACCGGCGGTCACCCGGCCGCGGTCCGGCTGCTGGTGGACGCGCTGCGCGCACACGCCGAGGAACGGCCCGAGCTCGCCGAGCTGCTCACCCGGCAGGAACCGCACGGCCTCGGCCAGGAACAGCGGCTGTGCGTGGCCGACCGGATGCTGCACCGCCTGCTCCAGGACCAGCCGGTGGACCTGGACTTCCCCGAGCTGACCGTGCTCGCCGACCTCATCACCTGCGCCGCGGCCCGCACCGAGGACGACGGCCTGTGGCTGGCCGGGCAGCGGCGCCTGCACGCCGCCGACGGCACCCCGCTGGCCGAGATCAAAGCCGCCCAGCTGTGGCCGGAGCACGGGAACCTGTTGCGCCGCCTGCTGTTGCGACGACTGGCCGAACGGGCGGAGACCGAGACCGCGAGCTGGACCGCGGTCTTCGGCGTGCTGCGCGAGCACAGCCCGGCCGGTTCGGTGGCCGCCCGCTACTACGCCCTGGCCGCCGGTGACCTGGCCACCGTCGCCACCACCGAGGCCCAGCGACTGTCCGAAGTGGACACCCAGGTCTGGCTGGCCGAGCTGCACCAGGTGACCGCCGCGCCCAACCGTCTGCCGCACCGGGAGCCCGCGGTGGCCGAGGTGCGCGCGCTCACCAGGGACCTGCCCCTGTCCGACCGCGTGCAGCACAGCACCGCCGGGCTGGTGGCCGCGCTGTGGCTGGACGCCGACCCGTTGCGCCGCAACACCCGGGGCGAGCTGTACCAGGAGATCGCCTCCTTCTGCACCGACCTGGCCACCTCCTCCGGCGCGGCGCCGACCGTGCTGCTGGAGGAGGCCCGCCGTTACCACCGACTCGCGGAGCAGTCATGATCGCCGAGGTCGAGCAGGACCTGTTCACTCCCCCGCCCACCAGGGCGCGCCGCCGCCGACGGCTGGTCAGGCTGCTGGTGCTGACCGCGGTGGTGGTGCTGCTGGCCGGGGTCGGCACCTGGGCGGCCGGGCGGTTGCTGGACGCCTGCGGTGGACCGTCCTCCGGAGTGTCCGATGTAGACGGTGAGTGCGTCGGGATCACTGACGGCTCTTATGAGTTCCACCCGGACCTGGCCGAGGTGCAGCGCAAGATCCTGGCCGAGAACGAGTGGGTGCTGGCGCAGAACAAGCCCTATGTCAGCGTGGCGCTGCTGTCCCCGTTGACCTGGAACGGCTCCAGCGCGCTGGACGGGGCCAAGATCCTGCGGCTGGTGCAGGGCACCTTCGTCGGGCAGCAGCGGGTCAACCGCAGCTCGCTGGCCGGTGATCCGCAGCCACTGGTCCGGCTGCTGCTGGCCAACGCCGGATCGGGGCTGCGGCACTGGGAGCCGGTGGTGGCCGGGCTGGCCAACCGGATGAGCGGCGCGGACCGGCTGGTCGCGGTGGCCGGGCTGGGCATGAGCGTGGCGCAGACCGAGGCGGCGGCGAAACGGCTCTCCGCGCTGAAGCTGCCCATGATCGGCGCGCTGATCACCGCCGACGGCCTGGACCACGAGCACATCACCGGCCTGATCCGGGCCAACGCCACCAACACCGACTACGTGGCCGCGCTGGCCCGCCACCTGGCCACCCGCCCAGACCTGCGGGAGGGCCTGCTGGTCTACGACGCCAACCAGCCCGACCTCTACACCCGCACGCTCAAGGAGGCCCTGGAACGGGAGTTCGGCAACCGCGGCGGCTACCTGCGCTACCCGCCGCAGAGCTTCGTCGGCGCGTCCATCCCCGGTGAGGCCACGCCCAACATGTTCGACGGCATCACCAAGAACATCTGCACCGTGCATCCGCAGCTGGTGTTCTACGCGGGCCGGGAGAGCGACCTGGTGAGCTTCGTCGAGGCGCTCAGCCACCGGGTGTGCCGGGCCGAGCCGCTCACCGTGCTGACCGGGGCCACCGGCTTCGGCCTGGTGAAGGTGCTCATCAGCAAGCTGGTCGCGGCCAACGTGACCGCGGTCTACGCCTCCTCGGTGGACGCCGAGCGGTGGCGGGACGGGGCGCCGGAAGCGCCGAACTACCGGGACTTCCACGCCGCGTTCACCGAGCACTTCAGCCAGGCCTCGCTGGATGACGGCTACGCGGTGATGCACCACGACGCGATGGTGACCGCGGCCCGCGCGATCCGGCTGGCCGCCGAGCAGTCCAGGGCGGCGGACCGGCTGCCCACCCCGGCGGACGTGCTGAGCCAGCTGCTCAACCTGAACAACGCCTACCAGGTGCCCGCCGCCAGCGGCCAGCTCTCCTTCAGCGCCAAGACCAAGGGCAACCCCGGCGGCAAACCGGTGCCGGTGCTCCAGGTGCCACCGCCCTCGGCCGGGCCGCCGACCACGCCGTACTTCACGCCGAGTGGCTGACCCCGGCGCGGCGGGCGACGTGCAGCACCGGGGTGACGTCCACGCCGATGACCTCCGGCAGCGCGCCCAGGGTGCCGGTGATCAGGTCGTAGAGGTCCTCCCCGTCCCGGCAGACCACCGAGACCAGCAGGTTGCTGGGCCCGCTGGTAGTCGCGGCCATCGCGGTGGCCTGGTGTGCGGCGAGCACGGCGGCGACCCGGCCGAGCCCGGCAGGCTGGATGGTCAGCCACAGCAGGGCTTCCAGGTGGTAGCCGAGCAGCCGGGGGTCGGCCGTGGTGGTGATGGCGATCGCGCCCTCGCGCAGCAGCGCCGCCACCTTGCGGCGGGCGGTGGACTCCGAGACGTTGCTCTGCCTGGCCAGCTCGGTGTAGCCCAGCCTGCCGTCGGCGCGCAGCAGCGCGATGAGCCGCTGGTCCACCTCGTCCGGCACCGGCCGGGGCCGGGTGGCCGGCCGCGCGGTCGTCTCCCCCAGCCGCACGCGTTCTTCCGGGGTGAGCAGTGGCGCGCGCCAGCCGAGGGAGTGCGGGTAGATCCACAGCAGTCGCCTGGTCTGCCAGGAGTCGATCGCGCCCAGCCGGGGAAGTTCCTTGAGCAGCAACAGTTTCAGCCGCTCCGGCGGGCTGACCCAGACGGTGGCCGCGATCTCGTCGCCGCCTTCCAGGATGAGCACCTGCCAGACCTCGGGCAGGGTGGAGAGGGCTTCGGCCACCTGCGGGGTGCGGCCGGGACGGCAGCGGATGCGCAGGGCCAGTCCGGTGACGCCGGGGTCGAGCACCGGGTTGGGGATGGCGGTCACCCGCACCGTGTCCCCGGCCAGCAGCGGGCCGAGCCGGCGGGTGACGGTCCGCTCGGAGACGCCCAGCGCGGCCGCCACGCTCGACCAGGCGGCCCGGCCGTTGACCTGCAACGCGGCCACCAACTTGCGGTCCAGCTCGTCCAGTTCGCCGGTTCTCGTCATGCCGCGACCTCTGTTCGCTGGTTTTCGTCATCTCAGCGTACGGGCCGACCGGTTTCAGGCAGTCCGAGGTGAGCTGGATTTCGAGAGACCCGGATACAGGAGGCTGACGTGGCAGAGGTGGACAGGCGGACGGCGCTCGGACTGGCCGGGGGCGCGGCGCTGGCGGCGGCGCTGCCGGGCACGGCGGCGGCCTCGGGCGGGGACGACTCCGACGTGCTGGCGTGCACGCCGCTGGGCAGGCTGCGCGGGGTCCGGCAGGACGGGATCACGGTGTGGCGCGGCATCCGCTACGCCGAGGCGCCCACCGGCGAGCACCGGTTCACCGCGCCGAGGCCGGTGCGGCCCTGGCGCGGGGTGCGCGCGGCGACCGAGTTCGGCCCGGCGGCCCACCAGCTCGCCGGGCCGCCCCGGCCGCCGGGTCCGGAGAGCGAGGACTGCCTGTTCCTCAACGTGTACTCGCGGGGCACCAGGGGCCGCCGCCCGGTGGTGGTGTGGATCCACGGCGGCGTGTTCGTCAGCGGCGCGGGCAGCGACTACGACGGCACGGTCTTCGCCGAGCGCGACGACGTCGTGCTGGTGACCATCAACTACCGGTTGCACGCCTTCGGTTTCCTGCACCTGTCCGGCAGGCCCGGCTCCGGCAACACGGGGTTGCTGGACCAGGTCGAGGCGCTGCGCTGGGTGCGCCGCTGCATCGGCGCCTTCGGCGGGGACCCGCGCAACGTCACGGTGATGGGCGAGTCCGCGGGCGGCATGTCCATCGGCTCGCTGCTCGGCGCGCCCGCCGCCACGGGCCTGTTCCGGCGCGCGGTGGTGCAGAGCGGCGGCGCCCGCCCGCACTTCACCCCGGCCCAGGCCCAGCGCACCACCGACTTCATGCTCAAGCGGCTCGGCATCCCCTCCCCCGGCTCGCCCAAGCTGTTCACCGTCCCGGCGGCCGACGTGGTGGCCGCGGCCGCCGAGGCCAGCACCGCCCCCGAACTCGGCGGCGAGGTCTTCCACCAGGTGCTGGACGGCCACGTGCTGCCGGTGCACCCGCTGCGCCGGATCTCCTCGAAGGTGGACGTGCTGATCGGCACCTGCCGGGACGAGTCCAACCAGCTCGCCGGGATCTTCCCGATGTTCGTCCCCGGCATGGAGAACAAGCTGAGGTCGGTGGCCGGCGCGGACCGGTTCGCCGCCATCCAGGCCGCCTACCGCGAGCACACCCCGGCCGGTCGCGATCCGCGCCTGGACCTGGCCAGCGACATCTTCGTCCAGCTTCCCTCGATCTGGCTGGCCGAGGCCGTGCACCGCGCGGGCGGCCGCGCCTGGGCCTACCGCTTCGACTACGCCCACGCCTCCCCGCTGGGCCCGGTGCACGCCAGCGACCTGCCCTTCACCTTCGGCAAGGCAGACCCACAACGCCTGCACCCACAAGCCGATCGCCAAGTCGCCGACCGGCTGGCGCGGCAGCTCAACGACTCGCTCAGCGCCTTCGCCCGCACCGGCGACCCGAGCCTGCCGGAGCTGCCCCGCTGGCGACCGTTCGACCCTGCCGGCCGGCACACCCTGCTCTTCGCCGAGCACCCGTCGATCAGCCAGGACCGGGTGTCCGCCGAACTGCGGGCGGCCTGGCACGGGGTGCCGCCGACCGCGTTCTGAGCCGCGGGCCGCCCGGCCCGGCGGTAGCGTTCGGCGTATGCGACTGACCAAGTACGGGCACGCCTGTGTCCGGGTCGAGCACGAGGGCGAGGCCATCGTGCTCGACCCCGGCGCGTTCACCGAGCCCGAGGCGCTCACCGGCGCCACCGCGGTGCTGATCACGCACGAGCACTTCGACCACTTCGACGGCCAGCGCCTGCGCGCGGCCCTGGAGGCCGACCCGGCGCTGCGGGTCTGGACCACGGACGCGGTGGCGGCGCAGCTCACCGGGCTGGGCGGGCGGGTCACCGCGGTCGGGCACGGCGACCGGTTCGACATCGGCGCGGTCGAGGTGGAGGTGCACGGCGACTGGCACGCCGAGATCCACCCGGAGATCCCGCTGGTGCGCAACAGCGGGTTCCTGCTCGGCGGGACGGTGTTCCACCCCGGCGACGCGCTGACCGTGCCGGAACGCCAGGTGGACACGCTGCTGCTGCCGCTGCACGCGCCCTGGTCCCGGCTGGCGCACCTGGTCGACTACCTGCGCGAGGTCAAGCCGAGGCAGGCCTACCAGGTGCACGACGTGCTGCTCAGCGAGGCGGGCCGGGGCGTCACCAGCAGCCTGCTCGGCGAACGCGGTCCCGGCACCGGGGTGCCGCTGACCCTGCTGGCCCCCGGCGAAAGCGTCGAACTCCCCGCCTGACCCGCCCGGTGATCACCACGACGGCTACGCTGCGTCCGGTGATCGCTACGGGTTGGGGGGTCGGTGGGCTTCGCGGTGGTGGACGTCGAGACCACGGGCTTCGCCGCAGGCCGCGACCGGATCATCGAGGTCGCCGTCGTGCAGGCCGACGCCTCGGGCAGGGTCACCGACGAGTGGTGCACCCTGGTCAACCCCCATCGTGACCTGGGCGCCCAGCACGTCCACCGGATCACCACCCGCGAGGTGCTGCCCGCCCCCACCTTCGACCGGATCGCCGGCGACCTGGTCGCCCGCCTCACCGGCCGTGTCCTGGTCGCGCACAACCTGACCTTCGACGCCCGCTTCCTGCACGCCGAGCTCACCAACGCCGGCGTCCCCCTGCCCGCTGAGGCCACCGAGGGCGTCTGCACCATGACCCTCGCCCCGCGCTACCTCACCACCGACCGCCGCAACCTGGCCGCCTGCTGCGCCGCCGCGGGCATCCCGCTGACCAACGCCCACTCCGCCCTGCACGACGCCCGCGCCACCGCGGCGCTGCTGGCCCACTACCTGTCCGCGGGCGACGGCGAGTGGGCGCGGTTGATCGCGGTGGCTCGCGCCCGCAGTTGGCCTTTCGTGCCCGCCCTGGACACACCGGCGGTGCACCGGGGCGCGCCCGGCCACCCGGTCGCCCGCCGCCCCCGCCGCGCGGACGCCCCCGCCTACCGCCAGTCCCGCCGCACCTCCGCCTACTACCGCGCCCGCCACGCCCCGGACTCCTTCGTGCCCGCCCCGGCCGCCGAGCCGGTCGCCCTGCCCGACGGATTCCGCCTCCACCCCGGCGACCGGATCGCCTTCACCGGCCAGACCGACCAGCCCCGCGAGCTCCTCCAGGCCCACGCCACCGCCGCAGGGCTCATCACCCACCCGGAGAACGTCTGCCGCTGGACCAAGGTCGTGGTCGCCGCCGACCCGGACTCCCTGTCTGCCAAGGCGCGCAAGGCCCGCGAGTACCGCATCCCGATCATCACCGAACCGGTGTTCGCACAGCTGCTCGACGAGCTGCGAACGCCACGATGACCAGGAACCCCAGCGGATAGGCGTTCTGGTACAACAGTTCCAGCCCGCCCGCGGGCGGCAGCCCGATCAGCCCCAGCGGCGGCAGATCCATCCGGTGCCCGTTGAAGAAGTGCATCGGCCAGGCGAAGCTCAACAGCGCCGCGACCACCCCGGCCGCGCGCGCACCCACCCCGTCCGCCAGCAGCGGCGGCAACGCGATCAGCAGCGGCACGAACCACACCCAGTGGTGGCTCCACGAGATCGGCGACACCATCGCCGCGGTCAGCCCCACCAGGGACACCGCGAGCAGCCGCCGCCCGTCCCGGTGCGCCCGCCGCGCCACCCACAGCCCGGCCCCCGCGGCGAGCAACGCCAGCGGCGGCCACAGCCACAGCGGCGTGCTGTCCACCCCCAGGATCCGGGACAGCATGCCGTTGAGTGACTGGTTCATCGGGTTCTGCACATCGCCGACCCGCTCGGTCGCGGCGAACGTGCCGGTCCAGAACCGCACGGTGTCCCCCGGCAGCAGGACCAGGCTCACCAGCACGGTGCCCACCGCGGTCCCGGTGGCCGTGGCGGCCGCGCGGTACTGGCGGGTCAGCAGCAGGTGCAGGATGAAGAAGGCGGGCACGATCTTGATCCCGGCGGCGATGCCCACACCCACCCCGCGCCAGCGTTGCGGCAGGCGCAGCAGGTCCACCACCACCAGCGCCATCAGCAGCAGGTTGACCTGCCCCAGGTACACCGTCCAGGACACCGGTTCCAGCCAGAACAGCAGCGCGGTCAGCACCATGGTCAGCCGCCCCAGCTCCCGGCCACGCGGCACGCCGATCGCGCGCAGGCCCACCCACACCACCGCGGCCAGCGCGGCGATGTTGGCCGGGAACACCAGGTACTGCCCCAGCTGCTCCGGCCCGAAGGTCAGCGGCAGGAACAGCAGCGCCGCGAACGGCGGGTAGGTGAAGGCGAACATCCCGCCCGCGAGCTTGCCGGGATACAGCGGCTCCCCGGCCAGCACCGCCTCGCCACCGGCCCGGTAGACCTTGAGGTCCCAGAAGTCCGACATCACCAGGTACCCGGTGATCGCCCAGTGCAGCGCGGCCAGCGCCAGGACCAGCGCCACCGACACCGCGGTGATCGGCACCGCCTGCCGGGCCAGCCTGCGCAGCGGGACGGGCGGCTCGGTCATCGGGCACCTGCCTGGCAGTCGTAGAGCGTCTCGGGCGCGTCCGGCGGGCCGCTCGGTCCCTGGTACTCGGCGAAGGGCACGGCGGCGCAGCGCTCGGTGACCCACCGCTGCCGCTCCTGGGCAACCGGCCCGCCCATCCCGCCGTGGAACCCGGCCACCATGACGAACCGCAAAGCCTTGGTGCGCACCAGGTTGTCCAGTTCGGCCAGGGTGGGCACCCCGGCCGCGCCGGTGAACCCACCCATGGGCAGCACGCTGTGCCCGAGGCGCAGGTAAGGGGCCGCGGTGTTCACCGTCGGCACTGCGAGCAGGTACCGCTCACCCCGGTGCTGCTTCTCGACATAGCCGAGCAGCCCCCGGTTCGGGGTGACCATGTGCATGTCACCCAGCTCAGGCGGCAACGGGGTGTCCGGCGGCAACCCGTGCATGGCGGCCATCCCCGCGGCCGGCAACGGATCACCCGGTCCCGCGACGGGGTTGAGCGCGGTCAGGCTGGGGAACGGCTTGCCGGAAGCCGCCACCGACCAGACCGCGGGGGCGGTCAGCAGCACCAGCACGGAGCCGACAGCCGCCGGAATGGTCAAGCGCCGCAACGGGTGCAGCGCGCCCACCACCAGCACGACCACCGTCACCGTGGTCAGGCCGACCACCAGCACGGTCAGCCCATCCGTCGCCGCACTCAGCCCATCCGTCGCCGCTGTCAGCCCGTCCGCCGCCGCGGGCCGCACCGAGGCCCGCGCCGACAGCACCGCGGCCCAGGCCCCGCTCACCGCCACCCCCAGCGGCAGCAGCCAGGCCGCACCCCCGCCCGCCCGCCACAACCTGGCCAGCAGCACCAGACCCGCCCCGGTCAGCGCCGCGATCGCCGGCGTCAGGGCGGCCGCGTAGTACGGGTGGATGCCGGAAGCCGCGCTGAACACCACCGCGTGCACGCCCAGCCACAACCCCCACAGCAGCCATCCGTCCACTGTGGACCTGTACTTGCCTCCGGTCACCAATCCGACGGCCAGCGCGAGCACCGCGAACGGCAGCAGCCAGGCGATCTGCGTGCCCAGCTCGGCATTGGCCAGCCGCCCGATCCCCGGCGGCCCGCCGAAGTCGGCGAGGAAGCTAGCCACCTGTCCGGCCGCGGCGTCGGTGTGCGCGAAACGGCCGAGCCCGTTGTACCGGAAGGCCATGTCCCACACCGAGTTCGTCGTGCTGCCATCGACATAGGGCCGGTTCGCGGCCGGGGTCAGCGCCACCAGCACCAGCCAGGCACAGCTGACCGCCGCGGTCACCACACCGGCGAGCAGCAGCCGCAACAGCCGCGCCCGCGTCGGCGCCGAAGCCGCTACCAGGTAGGGCACGGCCAGCGCGGGCAGGACCAGCAACGCCTGCCCGAGCTTCATCTGGAACCCCAGGCCCACCCACACCCCGGCCAGCGCCAGTGGCCAGGCCCGCGCCGAGCGCAACGCACACGTCGTGGCGTGCGCGGCACCCACCAGGCACAGCACCAGCAGGGTGTCCGGGATGTTCACCCTGGCCAGCACCACGGTGATCGGCGTCAGCGCGAACACCAGCCCGGCCAGCAGCCCGGCCCGCCGGCCGGCCCAGCGCCGCACCGCGTCGTAGAGCAGCGGCACCGTCGCCGCCGCCGCGAGCGCCTGGGGCAGCAGCAGCGCCCAGTCGTGGAAGCCGAACACCCGCGCCGACAAGGCCTGCACCCACAGCGCGCCCGGGATCTTGTCCACGCTCAGCGTGCCGGCCGGGTCGATGGCGCCGTAGAGGAAGGCGTGCCAGTCGGCGCTCATCGCGCGCACCGCGACGGTGTAGTAGTAGTGCGGCTCCACCGAGCCCGCCGCCCAGAAGGTCAGCCCGAACGTGCCGAGCGTGAGCAGGGCGACCGCGAACGTGTTGCGGTTCACCGGTTCTCGACCCGCTCCTCGCTCGGGCTGGCCGGGTTGCGCAACGGTGGTTCGCCGAGCACGTGCACCCGGCGGATGTGCCGGGGCGCGCGGTGGGTGAAGGCGGTCCGGCCGTGCAGCAGCGTGTAGTTGTCCGCGATGACGAGGTCGCCCTCCTGCCAGGTGTGCTCGTAGTACCAGCGCGGATCGTGGGTGGTGGCATGCAGTTCGGTCAGCAGCGCGGGCACCTCCTCGGCGGGCAGTCCGGCGAACTCGTGCTCGGGCCGGTTGAGGAAGCTGTCGTCGTCGGCCCGCGGCGGCTCGTGGTAGCGCAGGGTCGCCTCGCTGGTGCGCGGGTGCGGCACGATCAGCGGCGAGACGGCCTTGCCGCCGTAGTGGCTGAGGTTGGGGATCCGGTAGGTCACCTCGATCCGCGACCAGCGGTCGAAGGTGGCCCCTTCGGTGTGCGCGAGCAGCTTCGCGCTGTCGCAGAAGGTGGTCGCGCCGCCCTGGCCGCCGCCGGGCGCGCTGACGCAGTGGAAGACCTGGAACTCCGGGATGTAGGGCCGGTACATGCCGTCCCAGTGCAGCGGCACGTAGGAGTGGTCGAAGATGTGGTCGGCAGGCGCCTCGGCCTCGATGAGCTCCAGCACCGCCCCGAAGGGCCATATCATGATCTCGCCCCAGCTCTCGCTCCAGGCGGTCAGCTCCTCCGGTCCGGCGAAGGTGGTGAACCCGCGCAGCAGCAGGAGGTGGTGACCGCGGGCGAGCTCGCGCAGCACGTCCACGGGCAGGCGGCGCGGGTCCTGGCCGGGCCCGGTGGGCTCGATCAGCAGGCCGACGGCCTCCAGGGTGGACACGGTGACGCCGGGCAGGTCGAGGGCGAGGTCTGTCATGGCGGTGCGCTCCAGTGCTCAGGGCAGGACGTAGTGGCTGGGGCGGCCGGCCCGGTGCACCAGCCGCGCACCCAGCCGTTCGGCCTCGATCCGTTTCATCAGGGTGAATCCGGCTGGCTCGCGCACGGCCACCGCGTGCCAGGGCGTGAGCCAGGCGTCCGGGGTGCGGCCCAGCAGCAGGCCGAGCTTGGCCGCGCCGCAGGGCTGCGGGTGGATGGAGAGCCGGACCGCCGCCGGGAACCGCGCGCCGACCAGCTCACCCCAGGCCCGGCTGCGGGCGAGCACGCCGTAGGCCCGGTGCCTGCTCTCCCGTTGCAGTGCGGCGCGGGTGCCGGTGTAGTCCGGGCCGTCGCGGTCCTCCAGCAGGAACCGGACCAGTCCCAGGTACATGGCGCGCAGGTCCGCATCGGCGCGGACCTTGGCGCGCAGGCTGGACAGCGGTTCGGTGTACTCGCGGTCGAGCAGGTCGCGCAGCGAGGCGGGGCTGACTCCCGGCGCGTAGTCGTCCAATGTGTACAGAGCCAGCCGGTCCGCGCCGGTGGCGCTGATCAACGCGGCCATCTCGTGCTGGTAGGCCGTGATGTCCTCATCCGGCACGCCGATCAGGTCGCCGAAGACCCGCCCGTCGGAGCAGATGGTCAGCCGGACGCCCGGCGGGTACACCTCGGCGAGGTCGGCGCACAGCTCGTCCAGGAAGGTGATCGCGAGCTCTTCGGCCAGGTCCGGGAGGTGCCCGAGCACCTTCTCCCGGTTGGGCGACTTGACCGGAAAGGCGGGCAGCACGAACTGGATCGGCCGGTTCGCGGAAATGGCGTTGAGCACCGAAGGCAATTGCGCGGAAAGGCAGCGCGGGCACGGATCTTGCGGACACGATCGCCCGCCGCGCGCTTTTCGTTGGTGCGCCAGCACAAGTTCGAGCACCCGCGTGGCCAGCCGCACCGGTGTCGTCGAGGACAACATGAAACTCATTAGAATTTGAACAAACCGGCGGGGCCACTGACAGTCGACCATGACCCGATGGCATGGATCGGCCAGTCAGGGGGCCTATCAGCGGCTACGGCACCAGGTCCAGGCGTCCTAACATCGGGTTCATGGATGTGGAGATCCGGCATCTGCGGATGATTCGGGCGATCAGCGAGGTGGGCAGCCTCAGCGGCGCGGCCATCCAGCTCGGCCTCACCCAACCGGCGCTGACCCGTCAGCTACAGCGGCTGGAGCGGGCCTTCGGCGGCACGCTGTTCCACCGCGACCGCAACGGAACCCGCCCCACCGCATTGGGCGAGCTGGTGGTGCAACGGGCCAAGGTCCTGGTCCCCTCGGTGGACGAGCTGATCCAGGAGGCCCGCCAGCACACCGCCCCGCTGCACACCGGTCCCACCCAGATCCGGATCGTCGCCCACCCGACCCCGCTGCCGGGGCCGGTCACCGAACGCCTGCACCAACTGGCCCCTGAGGCCAGCATCACCCTCCGGCAGGAACGCTCCGGCCAGACCGCGATGGAACTTCTGGCGGGTGGCGCGGCCGACCTGGGTGTGCTTGCCGAGCACCCGGCCATGCCGCTGGACCGCCTGCCGGGTGTGGCGGTGCACACCATCGCCACCGAGCCGCTGTTCATCGCCGTCGCAACAGGACATTCGCTAGCGAACGAATTCGAGATCTCCCTGGCCGACCTTTCCGAGGAGAACTGGATCCTCCCCCAGGGCCTGGAGATCCGTTGCGCCGAATACCTCCGCGGCCTCTGTGCGAATGCCGGATTCATCCCGCGCATCGCCTACCGCCTGGACAGCGCCAACGCCCGCGAATTCATCCGCACCGGCCTGGGCGTCATGCTGGCCCAGGCGACCTTCCGGCTGGAGGATGGCATCTCGGTCCGCCCCTTCCACGGCGCCCGCCCTGACTTCCGCCACATCCTGGCCGTGCGCACCGACAGCCCGGTGGCCCGACTGGCCGACGCCCTGGTCACCAGCGCCATCCGCGCCTACTGGGCCAAGGCCGACCAGGCCCCGGTCTACCGCAGCTGGCTCTCCCGCACCGACGAGCTGGCGGGCTGACCCGCCGGCCATCCGGCAGCGCCTCGCCACGCACCCGCGCCGTCCCGGATGACACAATCCGCCTCATGACGACGAACGGGCGCCTGTACGAGATCCGCTCCGGCCGGCACACCGCGGTGGTGGCCGGAGTGGCCGCCACGCTGCTGTCCTGGCGGGTCGACGGCGTCGAGCGGCTGCTCACCCACGCGGCCGAGGAGCTCGGCGACAGCTACCAGGGCAAGACCATCGTGCCGTGGCCCAACCGGATCGACAACGGCGCCTACACCTTCGACGGTGTGCGGCACCAGGTCCCGATCAACGAGCCCGACCGGCGCACCGCCCTGCACGGGCTGCTCAGCTGGACCGAGTGGTCGCTGGTCGAGCACACCGAGGACCGCGTCGTGCTGTCCCAGGAACAGCGGCCACAGTACGGCTACCCGTTCCAGCTCTCGCTGCGCATCGAGCACCAGGTCGACGCCGAGGGCGTGCGGATCACCTTGCACGCCACCAACACCGGCCACACCCGGGCGCCCTTCGGCGCCGCGCACCACCCGTACCTGGCCACCGCCGGACTGGTCGAGCTGACCCTCCCGGCCGCCACCTACTACCCCACCGACAACCGCCTGCTGCCCATCGGCAAGGAGTCGGTGGCGGGCACCGCGCTGGACTTCCGCACCACTCGCGCGCTCGGCTCAGCCGCCTTGGACACCGCGTTCACCGACCTGGTCCGCGACGAGCAGGGCCTGGCCGTGGCCAGGGTGGCCGACGCCACCGGCACGACCACCGAGCTGTGGATGGACGGCGGCTACGACTACCTCCAGGTCTACACCGACGACTACGCCCCGGCGGCCCGCACACCGCGCTCCGGCATCACCATCGAGCCGATGACCTGCGCGCCGAACGCCTTCAACAGCGGTGACGGGCTGATCGTGCTGGAGCCAGGTCAGGACTGGAACGGCTCCTGGGGATATCGGTCCATCGCCTCGAACTCCGCCAGCGCGGCCTCTGCCTCGGCCTGATCCTCCGGGGTCTGGTACGCCAGCATGCCGAGCAGTTGCAGGCGGTCGTGGCTCACGGTGCCCGGTTCCGCGGCGTAGAACAGCAGCCGCTGGTCGTGCTCTGGGGTCAGCAGGATCTCGCAGCGGGTCTCGATCAGCCCCATCTCCGGGTGCAGGAACCGCTTGTGGTCCGAGCGCCGGACCGCGACCTCGTGCTTGTCCCAGAACTCGGCGAACTCCGCGCTGGCCGAGCGCAGGGCGCGGACGAACTCGCGCACGTCCTGGTCACCGGCCCGGCGGGCCGCGGTGGCGCGCAGGTCGGCGACCTGCACCCGGGAGTGCTCCGCGTGGTCCTCGGCGGGGAACAGCGCGCGGCTCTCCGGCCGGGCGAACCAGCGCCAATGGAAGCTGCGGTCCCAGCCGTGCGCCGCCGCGAGATCACCCATTAGTGCGCGGGCCAGCGGGTTCTGGGCCAGGCAGACGCCGAGGTCGGAGATGACCATGGCCGGGTAGTCCCACAGCCGGTAGAGCAGCGGGATCATGCTGGGCCGGAGTTCGGTGGTGCGGGGCGGGGCGGGTGGCTCGTGCCCGGCGAGCAGGTACAGGTGGTCGCGTTCGTCGTCGGTCAGGCGCAGCGCACGGGCCAGCGCGGCCAGCACCTGGGGGGTCGGATGCCGGCCTCTGCCCTGCTCAAGGCGGGCGTAGGTGTCGGTGGCGATGCAGGCGAGCTTGGCCACCTCCTCCCGGCGCAGACCGGGGGTGCGGCGGCGGGCCAGGTCGAGGCCGCCCACCTCGGCGGGTTGCAGGCGGGCTCGGCAGCGGCGGAGGAAGTCGGCAAGTTGGGTTCGGTCCACGGCTCCACCCTGCCCTGCCGCACCGACAGTTATCCAGGACCTCTGCGTCCCTGGATCAGGGCGTCCCTGGGACGGCCTGATCCAGGGACGGGGAGTCCTCTCCTCAATTCGCCGCGGGCGGGGCAGGCTCATGGCAGCGGCACCACCGCCGCCGAACCGACCGGAGGAAGCAACACCATGATCACTCGTCCCCTTGGCGCCACCGGACCGGCGGTCGGCGCGCTCGGCCTGGGCTGCATGGGCATGTCGGACCTGTACGGCCCGGCCGACCGGACCGAGGGCATCGCCACCATCCGCGCCGCCCTGGACGCGGGTGTGACCGTGCTGGACACCGGCGACTTCTACGGCATGGGCGACAACGAACTGCTCATCGCCGAGGCGCTGCGCGGCCGGGACCGCGACCAGGCGGTGATCAGCGTCAAGTTCGGCGCGCTGCGCGACGCCGACGGCGGCTGGCTCGGCTTCGACTGCCGTCCGGCCGCGGTGAAGAACTTCGCCGCCTACTCGCTGAAACGGCTGGGCACCGACCACATCGACGTCTACCGCCCGGCCCGGCTCGACCCCGCGGTGCCGATCGAGGACACCATCGGCGCGATCGCCGAGCTGGTACAGGCCGGGCACGTCCGGCACATCGGGCTGTCCGAGGTCGGTCCGGAGACCCTGCGCCGGGCCGCCGCGGTACACCCGATCGTGGATCTGCAGATCGAGTACTCGCTGATCTCCCGCGGCATCGAGGCGGAGATCCTGCCGGTCTGCCGCGAGCTGGGCATCGGCATCACCGCCTACGGAGTGCTTTCCAGAGGCTTGCTGTCCGGGCACTGGCAGGCCGACCGGACCATCGAGGCCGGGGACTTCCGTGCGCACAGCCCACGGTTCGCGCCGGAGAACCTCAGACACAACCTCGATGTGGCCGAGGCGCTGAGCGCGGTGGCCGAGGCCAGGGGCGCCAGCACCGCGCAGGTGGCCATTGCCTGGGTGGCGCACCAGGGGCAGGACATTGTGCCACTGGTGGGCGCGCGCAGCCGGGAGCGGCTGGCCGAGGCCCTTGGCGCGCTCGACCTGGAACTGTCCGATGTGGACCTCGAAGCGATCGAGCGCGCGGTACCGGCGGACTCCGCCGCCGGTCCCAGGTACCCGGAACCGCTGATGGCGCATCTGGACAGCGAGCGGTGACCCCGGATCGGCCCATGTCGCCCGCTGGGGCGGGTGAGCGATGATGGAGGCTCCCCCTGGAGGAGTCAGCCATGACCGCACCCGGTCCCGGATCGCTGCACTGGCGTTACTCGGGTGACCGCCGCTCGCTGCTGCTGCTCGGTCGGGTCGGCCTGCTGGAGCTGATGTTCCCGGCACTGGGCGCCGGCGTGGTGCAGCACTCGGCGTTCTACACCGAGCCGTGGGCCCGGACGCTGCGGTCGATCCCGCAGATCGCCGGGGTGGTCTACGACGGTCCGGCCGCCGAGGACACCGCGCGCGGCATCCGGGAGCTCCACCACGGCATCACCGGCCACGACGAGCAGGGGCGGCGGTACCACGCGCTGGATCCGGAGGTGTGGTTCTGGGCGCACGCGACCATGCTCGACGTGGTGCTCCAGACCGCGGAGGTCTTCGACCGGCCGTTGACCGAGGCGGAGCGGGAGCAGCTGTACGCGGAGTCCCTGCTGACCTATCGGCGCTACGGGGTGAGCGATCGTCCGGTGCCCAAGGACTGGGCGGAGTTCCAGGCCTACTTCGATCAGGTGTGCGCCGAGCAGCTGGAGCTGACTCCGGCGGCGCGGGCGCTGCTGGGGTTCGTGGAGCGGCCGGAGACGATGCCGCAGCCATGGCTGCCCGCGCCGGTGTGGCGGCTGGTCGCGCCACTGGTCGGCCGGGTGCTGTGGTTCCTCACCAGGGCGCTGCTGCCGCCGGTGGTGCGGGTGAAGATCGGGGCGTCCTGGCGGCCGGTGGATGAACGCCGGTTTCGCCGGTTCGCGGCGGTGGTAGCCCGGCTCTGGCCGTTGCTGCCGTACCGGCTCCGCTACATCCCGAGGGCGCGGGCCGCCTTCGCCCGGGTCGGCGGCCGCGACCGGCAGTCTTGGCGTCGTCGCAGGTCAGCGCCGTTCGCGGATGCGCGTTCCGGAGGCGGCGGCTAGCGTCGCCAGACGGGAGACGCGGCGAGCGGAGGAGGGGGACTTGCCTGTCGAACAGGTGGTGTTCGCTGCGGAGCTGACCGAGGCCGGGCTGGAGCCGGCCATCGAGGAGTTCCTCCAAGCTCGCGGCGACAGCGATGTGCGCGGCGGTGTCGACCCGATGCTGGTGCGGGCCCTGACCGAGCTCGCGCTGGCCGGCGGCAAGCGGATCCGGCCCGCCTTCGCCTGGTGGGGCTGGCGGGCCGCCGGTGGCGACCCCGCCGGGGAACGCGCCGACTCGGTGGTGCGGGCGCTGGTGGCGCTGGAGCTGCTGCAGTGCAGCGCGCTGGTGCACGACGACGTGATGGACCGGTCCTCCACCCGGCGTGGGCGGCCCGCGGCGCACGTGGTGTTCGCGGGGCGGCACCGGTCGGCCGGGTGGTCGGGCTGTGCGGAGCGCTTCGGCGACGGCGTGGGGATCCTGGTCGGGGACCTGGCGCTGGCCTGGGCCGATGACGCGCTGGTCAGCTCAGGGGTCAGCCACGACATGCTGCGGCGGGCCTGGCAGCCGTGGCAGGCGATGCGCAGCGAGATGGTGGCCGGTCAGTACCTGGACCTGCGGGCGCATGCCAAGGGCGAGGACTCGTTGCCCGCGTTGTTGCGGGTGGCGCGGTTGAAGACGGCGAGCTACACCATCGAGCGGCCGTTGCAGCTGGGCGCCGAGCTGGCCGGGGCGCCCGCGCCGATGGTGCGGCAGCTGCGGGCGTTCGGGCGTTCGCTGGGGGTGGCCTTCCAGCTGCGCGATGACCTGCTGGGGGTCTTCGGCGATCCGGCGGTCACCGGCAAACCGGTCGGGGACGACCTGCGGGAGGGCAAGCGGACTCCGCTGCTGGTGCTGGGCGCGCAGCTGGCCGAGCGGGCCGGGCGGGCGGCGGTGGCCGAGCTGCTGGGCGGAATCCTTGCCGGTGGCGGGAATGCCGTGGTGGATGAGTCCACTGTGGACCGGGTTCGGCTGGCGCTGACCGAGGTCGGCGCGGTGGCCGCGGTGGAGCGGATGATCACCGAGCACACCGCGGCCGCGCTGGCGGCGCTGGCCGCGGCGGACCTTGGTGCGGGCCCGTCCGGGCAACTGGGTACGTTGGCCAGGGTGCTGACCGGACGCGACCACTGACCGGGTGGTGGCGGGCGGGTGAGGCGAACGGAGCGCGGACCATGCGGCGGGTGACCGGGCGGAGCGACCACGTCCTGGTCGTCGGCGGTGGGTTGGCCGGGTTGTCGGCGGCGTTGCACCTGCGGGGCAGTGGCCGCGAGGTGACCGTGGTGGAGCGCGAGCCGCACTCGGGTGGCCGGGCCGGGCGGCTGGACGTGGACGGGTTCCGACTGGACACCGGGCCGACCGTGCTGACCATGCCGGAGCTGGTCGAGGAGGCGTTGCACGCGGTCGGGGACTCACTGGAGCGACGGCTGGAGCTGTTGCCGCTGCATCCGGCCTACCGGGCGCGTTTCGCCGACGGCAGCAGCGTGGACGTGCACACCGGGGCCGAGGCGATGGCCGAGGAGGTGCGGCGGTTCGCCGGTCCGGCGGAGGCGCAGGGGTACCTGCGGCTACGGGAATGGCTGGGCCGGATGTACGCGGTGGAGCGGGACCGGTTCATCGGCGCGAACTTCGACTCGCCGCTGGACCTGGTCGGCTCCTCGCTGGCGAAGCTGGTGGCACTGGGCGGGTTCGGCAGGCTGGGCCCGGCGGTGGGCAGGTTCATCCGGGACCCGCGGCTGCAAAGGGTGTTCTCCTTCCAGTCGCTCTACGCCGGGGTGCCGCCACAGCGGGCGCTGGCCGCCTACGCGGTGATCGCCTACATGGATACCGTGGCCGGGGTGTGGTTCCCGCGCGGCGGTATGCGGGCCCTCCCCCAGGCCATGGCCGAGGCCGCCGCGGCCGCCGGGGTGCGGTTCCGCTACGGCGAGACCGTGGAGTCCCTGGAAGGCAGGGCGGGCCGGGTGCTGGCCGCGCACACCGCCACCGACCGGATCACCTGTGACGCCGTGGTGCTGACCACCGACCTCACCGAGACCTACGAACTGCTCGGCCACCGCCCCCGGCGACCCGTCCCGCTGCGCTGGTCCCCCTCGGCGGTGGTAGTGCACCTGGCCGCGGAGAAGGCCTCCCCGGACCTCGCGCACCACACGATCAGCTTCGGTGAGGCGTGGGAGCAGACCTTCGCCGAGATCACCGACGGCGGGCAGATGATGTCCGACCCGTCCCTGCTGCTGACCACCCCCTCCCTCACCGACCCCACCCTCGCGCCCCCCGGCCGCACCGGGCACTACCTGCTCGCCCCGTGCCCGAACCTGGCCGCCGCACCGCTGGACTGGGACCGGCTGGGCCCGCGCTACGCCGAAGAGATCGTGACCGTGCTGGCCAAGCGCGGCCTGCTGCCCGACCAGGCCGCGGTGACCCGGCTGGCCCTGGTGACCCCGGCGGACTGGGCACGGCAGGGCCTGTCCGCGGGCACCCCGTTCGCGCTGGCACACACCTTCGCGCAAACCGGCCCGTTCCGGCCGGGAAACCTGCCCCGGGCGTTCGCGAACGTGGTGCTGGCCGGCGCGGGCACCACGCCGGGGGTGGGGATTCCGCCGGTGCTGATCTCCGGGCGGCTGGCGGCCCAGCGGATCACGGGCTGAGGCCACCACCGCGCCACAGCGACCAAGCAGCCACACGACAGCGGCCGGGCGGCCCCCGCGGCGGAGCGACTGCACGGCGGCGAAG
>NZ_JBSFUA010000030.1:0-107566 GCF_053591555.1 Crossiella sp. NPDC003009
ATCTCGCTGGATCAGACCATCGGCGATGAGGGCGACTCCCAGCTGGGTGACTTCATCGAGGACTCCGAGGCCGTGGTGGCGGTGGACGCGGTGTCGTTCACGCTGCTGCAGGACCAGCTCCAGTCGGTGCTGGCCACCCTCTCGGAGCGGGAGGCGGGTGTGGTGCGGCTGCGGTTCGGGCTCACCGACGGCCAGCCCCGCACGCTGGATGAGATCGGTCAGGTCTATGGCGTGACCCGGGAGCGGATCCGCCAGATCGAGTCCAAGACCATGTCCAAGCTCCGGCACCCCTCGCGGTCCCAGGTGCTGCGCGACTACCTGGACTGATCGCCCGGAACAGCTGTCACAGGGCCTGCCACCGAACGCCGGGGCGGGCCCTGTGGCATTTCCCACCAACGGGTCCGGGACCGGTGGCACACGGCGAGTGGGCTGCTACGGTCCGGCCCTATGAGGCGTGCCGTGTGCCCCGGCTCCTACGACCCGGCCACCAACGGACATCTGGACATCATCGAGCGGGCCGCTGGCCAGTTCGACGAGGTCACCGTCGCGGTCATGATCAATAAGAGCAAGCGTGGACTGTTCACCGTCGAAGAGCGGATGGACATGCTCTCCGAGGCGACCGCGCACCTGACCAACGTGCGGATCGACATCTTCCACGGCCTGCTCGTCGACTACTGCAAGGCCCACGACATCCGGGCGATCGTCAAGGGCCTGCGCGCGGTCAGCGACTTCGACTACGAGCTGCAGATGGCGCAGATGAACCACCAGCTCTCCGGTGTGGACACCCTGTTCGTCTCCACCAACCCGCTCTACAGCTTCCTGTCCAGCTCCCTGGTCAAGGAGGTCGCCACCTACGGCGGCGACGTCTCCCACCTGCTCCCGCCGTTGGTCAACGAGCGGCTCACCAAGCGCCTCGCCGAGCAGCGCGCGGAGAAGGAACAGGGCTAGCTCAACCCGAGCTTCATGCCCACGTGGCTGGCCACGAAGCCCAGCCGCTCGTAGAACCGGTGCGCGTGCTCGCGGCTGGCGTCGGTGGTCAGCTGCACCAGGCCGCAGCCGCGGGAGCGCGCCTCCGCGATGGCGAACTCCACCATCCGCTGACCGAGGCCGCCGCTGCGCTGGTGCTTGCTCACCCGCACCGCCTCGATCTGCGCCCGCCACATGCCCAGCCGGGACAGGCCGGGGATGAAGGTCAGCTGGAGGGTGCCGACGACCTCGCCGTCCACCTCGGCCACCAGCAGCAGCTGGTTCGGGTCGGCGTCCAGGGCGGCGAACGCCTCCTGATAGGCCGGGTCGCCCGGCCGCTCCCGGCCGGCGCCCAGCTGGTCGTCGGCCAGCATGGCCACGATGGCCGTCACGTCGGCCGCGCGTGCTCGCCGGAACTCCGGCTCTACCCCAGATGACATGGCCCCAAGCCTGCCATCGAAGGTTCAACTGGACGTCTGTCCCCGATCATCGGCGCTGGTTAGTTTCCGATCTCATGAGCCAGATCACATCTCGTGCAGTGAAAACCCTGCTCGCCGCCCTGATCACGCTGGCCGCCCTGCTCGTGCCCGTCGCGGGTTCCGCCACCGCCGACACGCTGTCGGTGAGCGCGGCCTGCGGGGACACCTCCGGATTCCGGCGCACCAACCTCTCCGCCCTGCCCAGCCAGGCCCGCGACACGGTCAACCTGATCAAGAAGGGCGGGCCCTACCCCTACCCGCAGGACAACACCGTCTTCCAGAACCGGGAGCGCCTGCTGCCGCTGTGCTCGGCGGGCTACTACCGCGAGTACACCGTGAAGACCCCCGGCATCAGCCACCGCGGCGCCCGCCGGATCGTCAAGGGCAACGCCAGCGAGTTCTTCTACACCGCCGATCACTACCGCTCGTTCGTGCTGGTCAACATCAACGCCTAGGGAAACCTTGGCGGACACGCCCCCGGCTGCATCACCCACAAGGCCGGACACGGCACACTGAAGGGGTAACCGTGGTCCAGGGGCGAGGAGTGCGACGTGTACCGGGTGTTCGAGGCGCTCGACGAGCTGGTCACCATCGTCGAGGAGGCACGGGGAGTCCCGATGACCTCCGGTTGCGTGGTGCCGCGCGGTGACGTCCTTGAGCTGCTGGACGACGTCCGCGACGCCATCCCCGCTGAGCTGGACGACGCGCAGGACGTGCTGGACCACCGGGACGAGGTGCTGACCAAGGCCCGGACCGAGTCCGAGACGTCGGTGTCCTCGGCGCGGGCCGAGGCGGAGCAGACCGTGTCGCAGGCCCGGGCCGAGGCCGAGCACATGCTGGCCGAGGCCCGGGCCCGCGCGGAGCGGATGGTGTCGGAGGCCCAAGCCGAGGCCGAGCGCACGGTCACCGCGGGCCGCCGCGAGTACGAGGACCTGGTCGGCCGGTCCCAGGACGAGGCGGACCGGATGATCCAGGCCGGGCGGACCAGCTACGAGCGCGCCGTGGAAGAGGGCCGCGCCGAGCAGGCCAGGCTGGTCGAGCAGACCGAGGTGGTGCGCGCCGCGCACGCCGAGGCCAGCCGCCTGGTGGACGCCGCCAACGCCGAGTCCGAGCGGCTGCGCGGGGAGTGCGACGCCTACGTGGACAGCAAGCTCGCCGACTTCGAGGACCTTCTCGGGCGCACCCTGCGCACCGTGACCAAGGGCCGTCAGCAGCTGCGCGGGCCGATCGGCGGGCCCTCCGCCGTGCCCTTCGACTACCAGGACGGCTATCGTGAGGAGGAGGTCGGCGGCCGCCTGCGCCGCTGATTTCCCTCTGCGCGTGCTCGTCCCGTACCCTGTTCAGGTTGCTCGAGCACGCGTAGCGCGACCCCCTTTGAAGACTGTGAGCATGTCCAGACACCACTCCGCCGACATCCGGCGCACCCCGTCCGGGCCTTGGGTCATCGACACCAGGGACCTCGGCCGTCGTGCCGGGCTGAGCCGTAGGTACCACCGCACGGTGACCACCGACGGCGACTTCGGCCTGGACCTGATCAGGTTGGCTCCCGGCCAGGACGTCGATGTCGAGGTGCTGGCCGAGGCGGTCGTGGAAGGCGTGTTGATCTCCGGGAGCGTGAGCGGTCCGACGACCGCGGAGTGCTCCCGCTGCCTCGACCCGTTCACGGGTGAGGTGGAGATCAGGCTGACCGAGCTGTTCGCTTACCCGGACAGCGCCACGGACGCCAGCACGGACGAAGACGAGGTCAGCCGGATCGTGGATGATCTGGTCGATCTTGAACCGGTGGTGCGGGACAGCTTGCTGACCGCGTTGCCGTCCTCGCCGCTGTGCACCCCGGACTGCAAGGGATTGTGTCCGGAGTGCGGCGGCAAGTGGGCCGATCTCGGCCCGAACCACACGCATGAGACGATGGATCCTCGCTGGGCCGCGCTACAGAAGCGGTTCGGCGGGACCGAGGAGGAGAACTAGTCGTGGCCGCTCCGAAGCGCCGTATGTCGCGGTCCAACACGCGTTCGCGGCGGGCCCAGTGGAAGGCCACCGCGCCGACGCTGGTCGCCTGCGAGAACCGTGCGTGCCGCAAGCCGAAGCTCCCGCACACCGCATGCCCCACCTGTGGCCAGTACGACGGCCGCCAGGTCGCCCGGCCGGCCTGATCGGGCGGGCGGGCATGGGAAGCAAGGGATCCCGAGGCCAGCCAAGTGACCGCAGCCTGCTGCTGAAGGCGCTCGGCGTCGATCTCGACGCCGAGCTGCTCACCCTCTCGCTGACCCACCGCTCGTACGCGTACGAGAACGGTGGGTTGCCCCCCAACGAACGGCTTGAGTTCCTGGGGGACGCGGTGCTCGGACTGGTGATCACTGATCACCTGTACCGAACGCATCTGGATCTGCCGGAGGGCCAGCTCGCGAAGCTCCGGGCCAGCGTGGTGAACATGCACGCGCTGGCCGGGGTGGCTCGTGAGCTGGGCCCCGGCGGGCTGGGTGCGCACCTGCTGCTGGGCAAGGGCGAGGAACTCACCGGCGGCCGGGACAAGGCGAGCATCCTGGCCGACGGGCTGGAAGCCGTGATCGGCGCGGTCTACCTGCAACACGGGGTGGAGGCCGCGCGTGCCCTGGTGCACCGGTTGTTCGACCGGCCGCTGGCCGAGGCCCCGCTGCGGGGCGCCGGCCTGGACTGGAAGACCAGCCTCCAGGAGCTGACCGCCGCCGCCGCGCTCGGCGTGCCCGAGTACCGGGTGGACGAGTCAGGGCCGGACCACCGCAAGGAGTTCGAGGCGACGGTGCTGGTCGGCGGGCGACCGCTGGGCAACGGCGACGGCCGGACCAAGAAGGAAGCCGAGCAGAAGGCCGCCGAGGCGGCCTGGCGCACGCTGTCCGAGCAGGTCCGGGTGGCCGCCGAGGAGAAGGCAGCCGCGGCGGGCGGCGAGACCGGCAAGCCGGAGGGCAACGGCAACGGCAAGGCCGGCCACTAGCCCCGGCCGACACTGGCTTTACTCAAAGACGCGTCAAGGTGACTTGACGCGTCTTTGCTGTTTTCCTGCGGTAGACCACTCCCGCCAGCTAGCGTTCGTTCGTCTACGGCCCTCTCAGGGGCCAGTACGGGCGTTCCGGGGCGGCGCCGGGGGGTTTCTCAACAGCGTTGTCAACGACTCGCCCGCGGGGCGGAGCGCACGGAGGGAGTCGGAGTGCCTGAGCTGCCCGAGGTGGAGGTCGTCCGGCTGGGCCTGGACCGGCACGTGGTCGGCCGCACGGTGGCCGCGGTCGAGGTGCTGCACCCGAGGGCGATCCGCCGGCACGAGCCGGGGCCGCTGGACTTCGCGGGCCGGCTGGCCGGGCGCACGCTGCACGCCGCGGTGCGCAGGGGCAAGTACCTGTGGCTGGAGCTCGACGGGCGGACCGAGGCACTGCTGACCCACCTCGGCATGAGCGGGCAGATGCTGGTGCAGCCGGAGGGCACGGCGGATGAGAAGCACCTGCGGGTGCGGATCAGCTTCGCCGACGGCGGACCGGAGCTGAGGTTCGTGGATCAGCGGACCTTCGGCGGCCTGGCGGTGGCTGAGCTGGCCGAGGTGGACGGGGCGCTGCTGCCGGACCCGGTGGCGCACATCGGCCGCGATCCGATGGACCCGGACTTCGACCTCGAACGGGCGGTGGCCGCGCTGCGGGCCAAGCGGACCGAGCTGAAGCGGGCGCTGCTGGACCAGACGCTGGTGTCCGGCATCGGCAACATCTACGCCGACGAGGCTCTCTGGAGAACTCGGCTGCACTGGGCCCGTCCGACCGCCACGCTGACCCGCCCGGCCGCGAGGGAGGTCCTGGGCGCCGCGACGGCGGTGATGGCCGAGGCATTGGGCGCGGGCGGGACGTCCTTCGATTCACTCTACGTAAACGTGAACGGACAGTCGGGATACTTCGACCGTTCGCTCGCCGTTTACGGAAAGGCTGGGCAGCCCTGCCCCCGCTGTGGCACTCTGATCGTACGCGAGCCGTTTATGAACAGGTCTTCGTATTTCTGCCAGAGTTGCCAACGACGGCCGGTGGCGCGCCAACGTTAAATCTATCCCAAGTTTCCCTGGGAAAAATGTCAACTTACGGCGAAGTAGATTCCGCCGCGTTGTTTCGCGGGCTGAACTGCTCAGTCTCTTGAACAAAAAAGTGGGCGGGCCCGAGGTTCGGGCCCGCCCACTTGAAGGCGCTGCTGATCTGTGTTCAGCCGGACTTGAGCTGGCTCCTGAGCTGGCTGGTGGCCCACTCGAAGCTGGTCGCGGGGCTGGGTTCACCAGGGCGAACCGACAGCTCCTTGATGCTGTCGATCAGCATCAGCACTGCCCGGACCGAAGGTAGGATCATCTGACCTTCTCGGGTGAGCCGGGCACCAGCGGGATCGCGGGTGAACAGCTTGGTCCCGAGGGACTGCTCTAGAGACTTGATCTGGTAACTGATTGCGGGCTGTGAATACCCGAGGGACTTCGCCGCCAGGTCCATACGGCCGAGGTCCGCAATCGAGACGAAAGCCCGGAACTCCCGCTCGTGCATTGTTTCTCCCCAGTGTCGCGCTGCGCTAAGGGCCCCAACGTGTCCGGCAGAAGTGCCCCGGATCACGCCATAATGAGGACATTACCAACGGCTCATGTGGAAGTCCACCGTTTGGGTACCCGTACCTCCGAGCGGAGTACAAAGTTACTCCCGGTTCACTACGGAGCGCCGTTGGGCACCGCAAAGTAGTGAGCGGATCGGGCAAAGCGCCGGGACAACCGGCTGGCAGGAACGCCGAACGCTCGTTCGCCTAGTTACCTCATCACAGTCGCATCTCGGGGCGGTATATGTCCAGCCACATCGTTATGTCGAGCAGCCGCTCCAGGAACTGTCTGGTGGCCCGGTCGATGTGCGCGGGCGCCGCGGTGGCCACCGCGCGCACCCAGTCCCGCTCGATCAGGTCGAAGACCGGGGTGTCCCGCCTGGCCAGCAGTTCGTGCAGCTGGTCCTGCACCGCGAGCAGGTACTTCACGTCCTGGGTCGACGGGTAGGGGCTCTTGCGGCGCTCCAGCACGGCCCTGGGCAGCAGCCCGTCGGCGGCCCCGCGCAGCAGGCTCTTCTCCTTGCCGTCAAAGGTCTTCAGCGCCCACGGCGTGTTGTAGACGTACTCGACCAGGCGGTGGTCGCAGAAGGGCACCCGCACCTCCAGCCCGGTGGCCATGCTCATCCGGTCCTTGCGGTCGAGCATGTTCGTCAGGAACTGGCTCAGGTGCACGTGGCAGATCCGGCGCAGCCGCTGCTCGCGCTCGTCGTCGGAGTCCAGCACCGGCGCCTGGGCCAGCGCGTCGGCGTAGCCCTGGCGCAGGTGGCCCGGCACGTCCAGCCGCGCGGCCAGCCCGGCGTTGACCAGCGGCCTGCTCTGACTCTGCGCACCGCCGATGCCGTGGATCCACGGGTAGATCGGGGCCTGCTGGGCGCCCTCGTCGTGGAACCACCAGTAGCCGGCGAACACCTCGTCCGCGGACTCCCCGGACAGCGCCACCGTGGCGCGGGCGCGGGCGGCCCGGAACAGCAGCAGCAGGGAGACGTCCATCTCGCCCATGCCGGTGGGCAGGTCGCGGGCGCGCACCGCGGCCGCCCGGTTGGCCGGGTCGGCCAGTGCGGTGTGGTCGAGCACCAGGTCGGCGTGCTCGGTGCCGACGTAGCGGGCGACCTGCTTGACGAAGGGCGCGTCCAGGCTGTCCTGCAGCACGTGCGGCACGAAGCCGTCCTGCTCGCCTGCGAAGGAGACCGCGAAGGTGCGCGGGATCTCGCCGTGCTCGTGCAGCACCTCGGCGGCCAGCGCGGTGAGCACGCTGGAGTCCAGGCCGCCGGAGAGCAGCACGCACTGCGGCACGTCGGCGACCAGCTGGCGGCGGGCGATGTCGTGCAGCAGCTCGCGCACCCGCGCCACCGTCTCCGGCACGTCGTCGGTGTGCGGGGCCGCGGTCAGCCGCCAGTAGGTCCGCTCGCGCAGGCCGCGGCGGTCCAGCACGGCCAGCGTGCCGGGCCTGAGCTCGCGCATGCCGGACCACACCGCGGAGCCGGGCACCTTGACGAAGCCGAAGATCTCCCGCAGCCCGTCCTCGTCGAGCACCTTGCGCGCCAACGGGTTGGCCAGGATCGCCTTGGGCTCGGAGCCGAAGAGCAGGCCGTCCGGGGTGGGGTAGAGGAACATCGGCTTGACGCCGAACCGGTCGCGGGCCAGCAGCAGCCGCTCCCGCCGGTCGTCCCAGATGGCGAAGGCGAACATGCCGTTGAGGCGCTCCACCAGGTCCTCGCCCCACTCCAGGTAGGCGGCGAGCACCACCTCGGTGTCGCTCACCGTGCGGAAGCGGTGCCCGCGCCCGCGCAGCTCGGCGCGCAGCTCGCGGTAGTTGTAGACCTCGCCGCTGTAGGAGAGCACCACCGCGCCGCCGGGGGTCTCGGCGATCATCGGCTGCGTCCCGCCCGGCAGGTCGATCACGGCCAGCCTGCGGTGGCCGAGCCCGGCATGCCTGCCGGTCCACAGGCCCTCGCCGTCGGGACCGCGGCTGGCCAGGGTAGCGGTCATGGCACGCAGGGTGACGGCTTCGGTGGTCAGGTCCCGGTCGTAGGCCACCCAGCCCGTCACACCGCACACGGAGCGCCTCCTCGCGCTTGGTCCCACGCCTTGGACAGGGAAGTTACCCACTTCCGAGTCGGGTTGGTTCCGCCGAGCAGACCTGTTCTCAGACGAGTGAGTCGACCAGGCAGATGCATGCGGAACGTAACCGCATCCGACCATCGGATCCCCTCGATGGGTGGAAACCGGGCGAGAGGTGGCTCACCGGGCGCGTAAAGATCACGTCAATGCCACCGTCGGTGCCGTCAAGGAGTCATCAGGCCCGGTCAGCGGCCCGGAACCGGGATGCACGCTGACGCCCGATGTGAACGACCTAGTCGAAAGGGGAGCGCGCAGATGGCCGACCTGGCCTACGCCGTGCTGCTGATCGGTGGCTTCCTCGTCCTGGCGCTGACGTTGCGCGGACTGGAGCGGCTGTGATGCCCGAAGCTCTGCTTGCAGGAGCGAGCATGGATACCGCCGCCGTGTTCAACCTGGTGGGCGGGGTAGTCGCGCTCTTCCTGTTGGTCTACCTGTTCCTCGCGCTGATCCGACCGGAGAAGTTCTGATGACCTCCCTGTGGACCGGCCTGCTCCAGGTCGGCCTCCTGCTCGTCGCCTTGGCCGCGGCCTACCGTCCGCTGGGCGACCACATGGCCAGGGTGTACGAGGACAAGCGGCACTGGCGGCTGGAGCGTGGCGTCTACGCGATCGTTCGGGTGAACCCGGAGACCGAGCAGCGCTGGACCACCTACGCCGCGGGCGTGCTCGGCTTCTCCTTCGTCTCGGTGGTGCTGCTGTACCTGTTGCAGCGCTTGCAGAACTGGCTGCCGTTCGGCTTCGACCGGGAGGTCAACCCGGCCACCGCGTTCAACACCGCGGTCAGCTTCGTGACCAACACCAACTGGCAGTCCTACGTGCCGGAGCAGACCCTCGGCCACTCGGCGCAGATGGCCGGGCTGACCGTGCAGAACTTCGTCTCCGCCGCGGTGGGCATGGCGGTCGCGGTCGCGGTGGTGCGCGGGTTCGTCCGGGCCAAGACCGACCGGCTGGGCAACTTCTGGGTGGACCTGGTGCGCGGCTGCGTGCGGATCCTGCTGCCGCTGTCGGTGCTGGCCGCGATCGTGCTGCTGGCCTTCGGCGCGGTGATGAGCCTGTCCGCCGGCGTCACGGTGACCACCCTGGACGGGCAGCAGCACGTGCTCTCGCTCGCCCCGGTGGCCAGCCAGGAGGCGATCAAGGAACTGGGCACCAACGGCGGCGGCATCCTCAACGCCAACTCCGCGCACCCGTTCGAGAACCCGAACTCCTGGACCAACCTGTTCGAGATCTTCCTGATCCTGCTCATCCCGGTCGCGCTCACCCGCACCTTCGGCAAGCTGGTCAAGGACGTGAAGCAGGGCTACGTGCTGCTCAGCGTGATGGGCCTGCTGTTCGCGATCATGACAACGGTGGCCTGGTGGGCGGAAAGCAACCCGAACGGGCTGGCCGCGCTGGCCGCCGGTGGCGCGATGGAGGGCAAGGAGGTCCGCTTCGGCATCCCCGGCTCCGCGCTGTTCGCGGTGGCCACCACCGGCACCTCCACCGGCGCGGTGAACTCGCTGCACGACAGCATGACCGGGCTCGGCGGCGGGGTGGCCCTGCTGAACATGCTGCTCGGCGAGGTCGCCCCGGGCGGGGTCGGGGCCGGCCTGTACGGCATCCTGGTGCTCGCGGTGATCGCGGTGTTCCTGGCCGGGCTGATGGTCGGCCGCACCCCGGAGTACCTGGGCAAGAAGCTGGGGCGCAAGGAGATCACCGCCGCGGCCATCGCCATGCTGGCCATGCCGACCGTGGTGCTGATCGGCGCCGGCCTCGCGCTGGCGCTGCCGGACACCCAAGGCGCGCTGGGCAACCCCGGCGCGCACGGGCTCTCCGAGGTGCTCTACGCCTTCGCCTCGGCTGGCAACAACAACGGCAGCGCCTTCGGCGGGCTCACCGTCACCAGCGACTTCTTCCAGGTGGCGCTGGGACTGGCCATGCTCTTCGGCCGGTTCGTGCCCATCCTGGCCGTGCTCACCCTGGCCGGAGCCCTTGCCCAGCAACGGAAGGTGCCGCCCTCGGCGGGCACCCTGCCCACCTCGGGCCCCCTGTTCGCCGGGATGCTCACCGGCACCGTCGTCCTCGTCGCCGCGCTGACCTTCCTGCCCGCGCTGGCCCTCGGTCCCATCGCGGAGGCCCTGTCATGACCGCACCCACCACCGAACAGCCCCAGCGCAGCCCGGCGCAGGCACAGCACGTGCACGCCGAACGCACCGGCCGGGTCTCGGCCGGGGTGTTCAACCCGCGCCAGCTGCTGGTCTCGCTGCCGGACGCGCTGCGCAAGCTCGACCCCCGGCACCAGCTGCGCAACCCGGTGATGTTCGTGGTCTGGGCCGGATCCGTGCTCAGCACCATCTTCGCCGTGGTCCAGCCGGACGTGTTCAGCGTGGCCACCGCGGCCTGGCTGTGGTTCACCGTGGTCTTCGCCAACCTGGCCGAGGCGGTGGCCGAGGGCAGGGGCAAGGCGCAGGCGGAGTCGCTGCGCAAGATGAAGACCGACACCGTCGCCTACCGGCTGCTGCCGGGGCTGCGGGTGGCGGGCGCGGCCAAGGCGACCAGCCTGACCGTGGAGGAGCTGGCCGCCAACCGGCTCGCGCCCGGCGACCTGGTGCTGGTGGAGGCCGGTCAGGTCATCCCTGGCGACGGCGACATCGTGGACGGCATCGCCACCGTGGACGAGTCGGCCATCACCGGGGAGTCCGCGCCGGTGATCAGGGAGTCCGGCGGCGACCGGTCCGCGGTCACCGGCGGCACCACCGTGCTCTCCGACCGGATCATCGTCAAGATCACCTCCAAGCCGGGGGAGACCTTCGTCGACCGGATGATCGCGCTGGTGGAGGGCGCGCAGCGGCAGAAGACGCCGAACGAGGTGGCGCTGACCATCCTGCTGTCCGTGCTGACCATCATCTTCCTGCTGGTGGTCGTGGCGCTCCAGCCGATGGCGGCCTACTCCGGCTCGCAGCAGTCGGTGATCGTGCTGGTCGCGCTGCTGGTCTGCCTGATCCCGACCACCATCGGCGCACTGCTCTCCGCGATCGGCATCGCGGGCATGGACCGCCTGGTGCAGCGCAACGTGCTGGCCAAGTCCGGCCGCGCGGTGGAGGCGGCAGGCGACATCGACGTGCTGCTGCTGGACAAGACCGGCACCATCACCTTCGGCAACCGGCGGGCCACCGAGCTGCTGCCGGTAGCCGGGTCCACTGTGGACGAACTGGCCGCGGCCGCGCGGCTGGCCAGCCTGGCCGACCAGACCCCCGAGGGGCGCAGCATCGTCGAGCTGTGCGTGCGGGAGTTCGGGCTCAGCCCCGAGGCCAGTGCGGCGGAGGCGGCGGCCGAGTCGGTGCCGTTCACCGCGCAGACCCGGATGAGCGGTATCGACATCGGGAACCGGTTGGTGCGCAAGGGCGCGGGCAGCGCGGTGCGGGCCTGGGTGAGCGAGCACGGCAGCGAGGTGCCGGCCGATGTCCAGGAGATCGTGGACCGGATCTCGGCCGAGGGCGGCACGCCGCTGGTGGTGGCCGAGGCCGTGGGCGGGACTGCGTTGGTGCGCGGGGTGATCCGCCTGTCCGACGTGGTCAAGCCGGGCATGCGCGAGCGGTTCGCCGAACTGCGCGCGATGGGCATCCGCACGGTGATGGTCACCGGGGACAACCCGTTGACCGCCAAGGCGATCGCGGCCGAGGCCGGGGTGGACGACTTCCTCGCCGAGGCCAAGCCCGAGGACAAGATGGCGCTGATCCGCAAGGAGCAGGAGGGCGGGCGGCTGGTCGCGATGACCGGCGACGGCACCAACGACGCGCCCGCGCTGGCCCAGGCCGACGTCGGCGTGGCGATGAACACCGGGACGGCCGCGGCCAAGGAGGCCGGGAACATGGTCGACCTGGACTCCGACCCGACGAAGCTGATCGAGATCGTGGAGATCGGCAAGCAGATGCTGATCACCCGGGGCGCGCTGACCACCTTCAGCATCGCCAACGACCTGGCCAAGTACTTCGCCATCCTGCCCGCCATGTTCATGGCCATCTACCCGCAGCTGGACTCGATCAACATCATGCGGCTGGCCACCCCGCAGTCGGCCATCATGTCCGCGGTCATCTTCAACGCGCTGATCATCATCGCGCTGATCCCGCTGGCCCTGCGCGGCGTCCGCTACACCCCCTCCAGCGCCTCCGCGCTGCTGCGGCGCAACCTGCTGATCTACGGCCTCGGCGGCATCGTCACGCCGTTCCTCGGCATCAAGCTGATCGACCTGCTGGTCGCTCTCATCCCGGGATTCGGGGGCTGAACGTGCACACCATCGGAACCCTCTGGAAGCAGACCATGGCCGGTCTGCGCGTCCTGCTCGTGCTCACCGTGCTGCTGGGCGTGCTGTACCCGCTGCTCATCTGGGGTGTCGGCAGGCTGCCCGGCCTCTCGGCCAACGCGGAGGGCTCGCTGATCTACCAGAACGGGCAGCCGGTCGGCTCCGAGCTGATCGGCATCGACCTGGTCGACGAACGGGCCAAGGACGACCCGGCCAAGGACCGCTGGTTCCACAACCGGCCCTCGGCCGCCGCGGACAGCGCCACCTCTGGCGGCTCCAACAAGGCAGGCGACAACCTGGACCTGCGCAAGGCGGTCGAGGAGCGCACCGCGCTGATCGTGCTGCGCGAGCAGGTCGACCCGGAGGGGGTGCCCGCGGACGCGGTGACCGCCTCGGCCTCCGGGCTGGACCCGCACATCAGCCCGGCCTACGCCGAGCTCCAGGCGGCCAGGGTGGCCAGGGAGAACGGCGTTGACCTGGCCGTGGTGCGGCGGCTGGTCGAGGAGAACACCAGCAGCGGGGTCGGTGATCCCGGTGTCAACGTGCTCAAGCTCAACCTCGCCGTGCAGGCCGCGCGGCGTTGATACCCAGGATCCGGCTGGTCCAGGTGCAGACTGAACCGGTGAGCCAGGAGTACGGCAGGCGGCGGCGCCGGGGTGAGCTGCGCATCTACCTCGGCGCCGCGCCGGGCGTCGGCAAGACCTACGACATGCTGTGCGAGGCGCACCGGCGGCTGGAGCGCGGCACCGACGTGGTGGTCGGCTACCTCGAGACGCACGGCAGGGAGAAGACCGCGGCGCTGGTGCGCGGGCTGGAAGTGTTGCCGCGCAAGGAGATGAGCCACCGCGGGGTGGAACTGACCGAGCTGGACATCGACGGGCTGCTGGCCCGCGCGCCCGAGGTCGCGGTGGTCGACGAGCTGGCGCACACCAACGCGCCCGGCTCGCGCAACACCAAGCGCTGGCAGGACATCGAGGAGCTCCTCGACGCCGGGATCGACGTGCTGTCCACGGTGAACGTGCAGCACCTGGAGTCGCTCAACGACGTGGTGCAGCGGATCACCGGGGTGCCGCAGCGGGAGACCGTGCCGGATGAGGTGGTGCGGCGGGCCGAGCAGGTCGAGCTGGTCGACGTCACCCCGGAGGCGCTGCGGCGGCGGATGGCGCACGGCAACATCTACCCGGCGCACAAGATCGACGCCGCGCTGGGCAACTACTTCCGGCCGGGCAACCTGACCGCGCTGCGCGAGCTGGCGCTGCTGTGGGTGGCCGACCAGGTCGACGTGGCGTTGCAGCGCTACCGGGCCGAGCACGAGATCACCGACACCTGGGAGACCAGGGAGCGGGTGGTGGTCGCGGTCACCGGCGGGCCGGAGAGCGAGACGCTGATCCGCCGGGCCAGCCGGATCGCCAACCGGGCAGGCGCGGAACTCCTGGCGCTGCACATCCTGCGCGGCGACGGGCTGGCCGGGGTGCCCGCCCAGGCGGTGGCGCGCTGCCGGAAGCTGGCCGACGACGTGGGCGCCACCTTCCACACCGTGGTCGGCGACGACGTGCCCACCGCGCTGCTGGACTTCGCCAGGGGGGTCAACGCGACCCAGCTGGTGCTGGGCACCTCGCGGCGCAGCCGGGCGGCCCGCGCCTTCGACGAGGGCGTCGGGTCCAGGGTGGTGCAGCAGTCGGGGCCGATCGACGTGCACATGGTCACCCACGACGAGGCAGGCGGCGTGCTGCGGCGGCACGGCACCGTGCCGCGCAGCGTGATCACGCCGTGGCGCAAGGCCCTCGGCTGGGTGGCCGCGCTGCTGCTGCCCGCGCTGGTCACCGTGATCGGGGTGGTGGCGCAGGAGACGCTGAGCATCTCCACCGACGTGGTCGGCTACTTCCTGGCCGTGGTGGTGGTCGCGCTGATCGGCGGGGTCGGTCCGGCGGTGCTGACCGCGGTGCTCAGTGGGTTGCAGCTGAACTTCTTCTTCAGCCCGCCGCTGTACACCCTGGACATCGCCAACGAGGAGAACGTGATCACCATCATCGCGATGGTGGTGGTCGCGGTGCTGGTCGCGCTGGTGGTGGACCGGGCGGGGCGGCGGGCCGAGCAGGCGGCCAAGGCACGCACCGAGGCCGCGCTGCTGGCCTCCTACGCGCGCACCGTGCTCACCCATCCCGAGCCGCTGCAACGGTTGCTGGAGAAGATCATCGAGAACTTCGGGCTGACCTCGGCGGCGATGCTGGAGGAGCGCGCGGACGACGAGTGGTACGTGGTCGCCGCGGCCGGCCCCGACCCGGCCACCGACCCGGACCAGGCTGACGTGGACGTGCTGATCAGCAGCGAGGTGCACCTGGCGCTCAAGGGCCGCGCGCTGCCCGCGGCCGACCGGGGCCTGCTGGAGGCGGTGGCCGGGCAGGCGCTGCTGGCGTTGCGGCAGCAGCGGCTCACCGTGAAGACCGCGGCCGCCGAGCGCAAGGCGGCCACCACCGAACTGCGCACCGCGCTGCTGTCCGCGGTGGGCCACGACCTGCGCACCCCGCTCACCTCGATCAAGGCCGCGATCAGCAGCCTGCGCGACCCCGAGCTAAAACTGTCCGAAGTGGACACCGCGGATCTGCTGGCCACGGTGGAGGAGTCGGCGGACCGGCTGGTCGGGCTGGTGGACAACCTGCTCGACTCCTCCCGGCTGGCCACCGGCGCGGTGACGCCGCAGCTGCGCGCGGTCGGCTACTACGAGGTGGTGGCCCGGGCGCTGCGCAGCGTGGACGACCCGGCCAAGGTCGAGGTCGAGGTGGACGAGAGTCTGGTCCCGGTGTGCGCCGACGTCGGCCTGCTGGAACGGGTGATCGCGAACGTGGTGGACAACGCGCTGCGGCACGGCCGGCGGACCGGGCGGGACGGCCCCGTGGTGGCGGTGCGGGCCAGCGCGCACGCCAACCGGGTCGAGCTGCGCGTGGTCGACCAGGGCGCCGGTCTGCCCAAGGGCGCCGCGGCCACCGTGTTCCAGCCGTTCCAGCGCCTGAACGACCGCGACACCCGGGGCGTCGGCCTGGGGTTGAGCGTGGCGAAGGGATTCACCGAGGCGATGGGTGGCAGCATCCATGCCGAGGACACCCCGGGCGGTGGGCTCACCGTGGTGATCTCGCTGCCCGCCTACCGGATGGCCGAAGAGGAGGCAGCCGGATGACCAAGGTCCTGGTCGTCGACGACGAACCGCAGATCGTGCGGGCGTTGCGGATCAACCTGACCGCCCGTGGCTACCAGGTGCTGACCGCGCACGACGGCGCCACCGCGCTCAAGGCCGCCGCCGAGGGCAAACCCGACGTGGTGGTGCTGGACCTCGGCCTGCCCGACATCGACGGCACCGAGGTCATCTCCGGCCTCCGCGGCTGGACCAGGGTCCCCATCCTGGTCCTCTCCGCCCGCACCGACTCCACCGACAAGGTCGAGGCCCTGGACGCCGGCGCGGACGACTACGTCACCAAACCCTTCGGCATGGACGAGCTCCTGGCCCGCCTGCGCGCCGCGGTCCGCCGCGCCAGCAACACCGGCGAGGAGGAGGAACCCGTGGTGCAGACGGCCTCCTTCTCGGTGGACCTGGCGGCGAAGAAGGTGCTCAAGGACGGCGCGGAGGTGCACCTGACGCCGACCGAGTGGGGGGTGCTGGAGGTGCTGGTGCGCGGTCGCGGGCGGCTGGTGGCGCAGCGGCAGCTGTTGCAGGAGGTGTGGGGGCCGAACTACGCGACGGAGACGCATTACCTGCGCGTGTACCTGGCGCAGCTGCGCCGCAAGCTCGAACCGGAGCCCGCCCACCCGCGGCACCTGCTCACCGAACCCGGCATGGGGTACCGCTTCGAGCCCTGAACCGCCCGAGAAGTTGCCCGGCCGGTCGGCGGCGTGCCCTCCGGCCCGGCGCGGACCTCCGGGAATTCTCCGTATTCACCCCAAGATCGGTTATCCCGACTTACTTGATTAAGTTACCGGGAATGGGCCAAATGGCCGCGGTTGGGCCGTTCGAGTCATCCTCGGGTCTTCCGGGCAGCATAAGCACAGAACCGGTTGACACCCGTCCGCGGGCGGCACAAAACTGGGCCACGGTCCTTGTGTGGCCGTTGTGTGAGGGGAAAAGGGGTGGGGATCCCGACGCGTTCCACGTGCTGAGTCGATCAATCGCGGTGTGCTGTTGATCGTTCTTGCCGTGGTTTCTGGGGGCCTTGTTTCGGCATGTGCTCTTTTCCTTGAACGCCGCTGTTTCGAGGAATGGAGGTGGCATGCCCGTCACGCCGACCTATCCAGGCGTCTACATCGAGGAGCTGCCCAGCCGCGTCCGCACGGTCACCGCGGTGTCGACCTCGGTGACCGCCTTCGTCGGCTACACCAGCCGCGGCCCGGTCAACGAGGCCGTCACGATCACCAGCTTCGCCGACTTCGAGCGCCGGTTCGGCGGCCTGGCCGGCGCCAGCGCGGTCAGCTACGCCGTGCAGCAGTTCTTCCTCAACGGTGGCGCCACCGCCGTGATCGTCCGGGTCGCCAAGGGCGCGGAGCACGCCACCGCCGGGATCTACAACCGCGGTGAGGGTGGCAAGAAGCACGTGCTGACCTTGCGTGCCCGCGAGCCCGGGAACTGGGGAAACGGGCTCCGCGTCGCCGTTGACCACGGCACCCCGACGCCCGATGCCACCTTCAACCTGCACCTGTCCCACCCCAGCGGGCAGCGGGAGTCCTTCACCGACCTGTCCATGGACGCCGAGCACGAGCGGCACGTGGCCGAGGTGGTCAACGGCAGCTCCCGGCTGGTCACGGTCACCGTCGAGGGCAGCCCGGCGGCCGGTCAGCGGCCGGACCAAGTCGGCACCTCCTCGGCGAAGTTCCCCGACGGCCCGCCCGACCCCTCCGGCGAGCTGGAGGTCTCGGTGCTCGGCGGGTCGACGGTGCACAAGCTGACCCTGGTCGAACCGGGCGATCCCAAGCCGGCCAACCTGATCGAGCTGGCGCTGCTGCTGGAGAACCGGCTGCGCACGCTGCCGGACGCGCCCGGCGAGCGGACCTTCGGCGCGGCCACGGTCACCGTGCGCGGCCAGCGCCTGCAGGTCGTCTCCGGCGCGGCCGACCCGGGTGTGGTGCTCAAGCTGGAAGGCGCGGTGGGCAACAACCTCGGCTTCGGCGGCGGGCGCAACGTCACCGCCTACGCCTTCGGCGGTGCGGAGCACGAGAGCCAGGCCCCCGGCACCCCCGGCGGCGACGGCGACCTGCCAGGGCACACCGAGCTGATCGGCAACGAGGGCGCCAAGACCGGCCTCTACGCGCTGCGCGACATCGAGGACGTGGGCCTGCTCGCGCTGCCCGAGGCGGCCGCGCTGCCCGGCGACACCGGCCTGACCCGGATGGTCGACGTGCTCGGCCACGCGACCAGGCTGTGCCGGACCAAGCGGATGTTCCTGCTGGTGGACAGCCCGGCGGCGTGGCGGAGCGTGGACGACGTGCGGGCCAACCTGCACCGGCTCGGCGCCATCCGCAGCGACCACGCCGCGCTCTACTTCCCCCGCCTCCAGCTGCTCGACCCGCTCAGCGGCAGGCTGCGCGCGTTCCCGCCCTCCGGCGCGGTCGCCGGGGTGATGGCCCGCACCGACGCCGAACGCGGGGTGTGGAAGGCGCCCGCCGGCACCGAGACCAGGCTCAGCTCGGTGCAGGGCCTGACCGTGCCGATGACCGATCCGGAGAACGGCCTGCTCAACCCGCTCGCGGTGAACTGCGTGCGGTCCTTCCCGGTGATCGGTCCGGTGGTCTGGGGCGCGCGCACCCTGGACGGGGCGGACGCGATCGCCTCGCAGTGGAAGTACGTGCCGGTCCGGCGCACCGCGCTGATGATCGAGGAAAGTCTCTACCGCGGCACGAAGTGGGTCGTTTTCGAACCCAACGACGAACGCTTGTGGGCGCAAATTCGGCTGAATGTCGGCGCATTCATGCACTCGCTGTTCGAGCGCGGCGCATTCCAGGGCACCTCGGCCCGGGATGCCTACTTCGTGAAATGCGACAAGGACACCACTACGCAGAACGACATCAACAGCGGCGTGGTGAATGTCCTGGTCGGCTTCGCCCCGTTGAAACCGGCGGAGTTCGTGATCATCAAGATCGAACAGCTCGCCGGACAGATCGAGGTGTAGGGATGGCCGAGTTCACCGTCAACCCACAGCGGTTCGACCCGTACAAGAACTTCAAGTTCCTGGTGGTCTGCGACGGCCGCGTAGTGGCAGGCGTGTCCAAGATCAGCCCCCTCAAGCGCACCACCGAGGTGGTCAAGCACCGCAGCGGCGGCGACGCCAGCTCACCGCGCAAGTCCGCGGGCCGCACCGAGTTCGAGGCGATCACCCTGGAGCGCGGGGTCACCCACGACCCGGACTTCGACCGCTGGGCGAACAAGGTCTGGCTGGTCGGCCAGGGCAGAGGCGCGGAGGTCTCGCTGCGCGACTTCCGCAAGGACATCGTCATCCAGGTGCTCAACGAGGCAGGTCAGGTGGCCTTGGCGTACAAGGTCTACCGGGCTTGGCCGAGTGAGTACCAGGTGCTGGGCGAGCTGGACGCGAACGCCAACGCGGTTGCCATCCAGAGCCTGAAGCTGGAGTGCGAGGGCTGGGAACGGGACTACGAGGTCGCCGAGCCTGAGGAACCCTCGCTCAGCAACCCGGCCTGATCCGATGACATCGGCGAGCGAGCTGCTGGCGGCCTGGGAGCACGGACTGCCGTCCGGGCACACCCAGCGGGCGCTGCTGCTGCACCGGCTGGTCCGCCCGGCTGCCGGTGCGGCGCAGCTGCTCGGCGTGCCGGTCGGGCAGCGGGACCGGGAGCTGTTCGGCCTGCGCCGCGAGCTCTTCGGCGACCGGCTCACCGGGCGGCTGTCCTGCCCGGACTGCGCCGAGGAGCTCGAGTTCGACTTCGCCGCGGGCGCGGTGCTGGCCATCGACCCGGCCGACGGACCGGTCTGGGTCGAACACGGCGGCTACCGGGTGCGGTTGCGGCCACCCACGCCCGCCGACGTGCTGGCCGCGGGACAGGCAGGCCGGAACGCGCGCGGCGAGCTGCTGCGCCGGATCGTGCTGACCGCCACCCACAACGGGAAACCGGTCGGCGCGGAGGAGCTGCCGCCGCCGGTGCTGGCCGCGGTGGCCTCGGCCGCCGCCGAGCTGGACCCGGCCGCCGAGGTGCTGCTGGACGTGCCGTGCGTGGCCTGCGGCGGCCGGGCCAGGGCGCTGCTGGACATCGCCGGCTACCTGTGGGCCGAGCTGGACTCCTGGGCCCGCGGCCTGCTCCTGGAGGTGCACGCGCTGGCCGGCGCCTACGGCTGGACCGAACCGGAGGTGCTCGCGCTGAGCCCGGCCCGCCGCCGCCACTACCTGGAGCTGGTGGGACATGAGTGAGCCCGACTTCCTCGACCGCCTGCTCGCCCGCTGCCTGCCCGGGGCGGGCCTGCCCACCGACGCCACGCCGGTGCGACCCCGGCTGGCCCAGCTGTTCGAACGCGGCGAACCCGCGGCGGCGGAACCCGGCTCCGCCGAGCCGCCGCGGGCCGCCACCCCGGGCGTCGTAGGCCCGGGGAGCCCGGCGGCAGCGCCGAGCGCCGTCCCACCACCGGCCGCCGCTGTCTCGGCGGAACCGGTTCCGGCGCACTCGCCGACGGCAGGCCCGTCGGCGACCGCGTCCGCCGGGGCCGGGCCGGTGCCGACGCCGGCGCTGCCGCCGGTGCGCACCGTGGTTGAACCGGTGCGCCACGAGATCCGTTCTGTCCACGAGAAGACCATCACGGAGCGGCGGATCCCGGTTACCGCCGCTCCACTCCACGGGCCGGCCGATGTGGAATCCCCAGCCGCGTCGGCCGGCCCCGCAGCCCCACCGCGGCCCGGACCCCGGCTCCGGGCCGCGGTGACCTCCCGCCGGGGGCGCGCGCCGGAACCGGCCGCGCCGTCGGTGACGGTCACCATCGGCCGGGTCGAGGTCACCGCCGTGCTGCCGGAAACCCCCGCGCGGCAACGGGAACAGCCCCGGCGGGCGGAACCGGCGGTCGGCCTGGCCGAGTACCTCGGCGGTGACCGATGAGCAACACGCTCGCCGTCGCGCACGTCACGCACGCGCTGTGCGCCTACCTGGCCCGCTCGCTGGACATCGACGTCGCGGTCAACGTGCATCCGCAGAAGCCACCGACCGAGCCGCCGTCGGACCCGCTGATCTCGGTGTTCCTGTACCAGGTCACGCCGAACGGCTCGCTGCGCAACGCGGACGCGCCCACCAGGGGCCCGGACGGCGCGGTGCTGCGCAGGCCACAGGCCGCGCTCGACCTGCACTACCTGGTCAGCTTCCACGGCGAGGAGGCCAGCTCGCTGCCGCAGCGGCTGCTGGGCAGCGTGGTGCGCGCGCTGCACGAGGGCCCGATCCTGTCCCGCAAGGACATCGAGGACGCCGCGCTGTTCCACCCGTACCTGGCGGGCAGCGACCTGGCCGCCGCGCCGCACAAGGTGCGCTTCACCCCGGCCCAGCTGGACCTGGACGAGAAGTCGAAGTTGTGGTCGATGCTGTTCCAGACCCCGTACGCGCTCTCGCTGTACTACCTGGCCTCGGTGGTGCTGGTGGACGGGCGCAGCCTCCCGCAGGCCGGTAAACCGGTGCTGCGCAGGCACATCCAGGTCGAGCCGTTCGTGCGGCCGGTGGTCGAGCAGGTGCTCTCGCTGCCTGCGGGCGCCGCGCCGGGCACCCAGCCGGACACCGCGCCGATCACCGGTGACCGGGACCTGGTGCTGACCGGGCTCAACCTGGGCCGCCCCGGCCCGGTGGCGCTGGTCGGCGGGCTGCCCGCGCCGGTGCGCCGGATCGCCGAGGCCCAGGTGGTGCTGGGCCAGCCGGCGAACCTGCCGCCCGGCGTGCACACCGTGCAGCTGCGCTACCCGGTCCAGCTCGACCCGGCCAGCGAGCCGAGGCCGCTGCTGGAGTCCAACGCCACGCCGTACGTGCGCAGGCCGAAGGTGGTGCGCGCGCAACGGCAACCGGGCGGGGTGCGGGTCCGGGTGGACCTGCCGGTGCGGCCGGAGCAGCGCGCGGTGCTGCTGCTGGACGGCAGCGGCGCGGGCGGCTACCAGTTCACCGCGCCGTTCCCGCTGTTCAGCGGCAGTGCGCCGGGGCACGAGTTCACCGTGCCGATCAACGACGTGGTGCCGGGCCGCTACCTGGTGCGGGTGCAGGTGGACGGCGCGCAGAGCCCGCTGGAGTTCGCCGACGGCGCGTTCACCGGACCGAGCGTGGAGATCACCGGCTGAGGAGAGGGGGTCGGCGGGTGCATCAGGACGCGGTGGTCACGGCGGTGCGCCGGGTGCTCGCGCGCCTGGACGCGCACGCCGCCGGTCTCGGCCCGGCAGTCGAACCCGTTGCCGCGCCGGGGGAACTGACCGCGCTGGACGCCTTGTGCGTGTGCTTCGGCCTGTCCGGCTTCGAGCGGGACGTGCTGCTGCTGTGCGCGGCGATGGAACTGGACCCCAGCACCGCGGCCCGCTGCGCCGCCGCGGCCGGTGATCCGGAACGCGGCTACCCGACCTTCTCCCTGGCCCTGGCCGCGCTGGCCGAACCGCACTGGAGCGCGCTGCCGCCGGTCGCGCCGCTGCGCCGCTGGCTGCTCCTGGAACTGGACCCGGGCTCGCTGACCACCGCGCGGCTGCGGATCAGCGAGCGGGTGCTGCACTTCCTGGTCGGACTGCCCTATGTGGACAGTCGGCTGCACGGCCTGCTGCACCGGGTCGGCGCGGAGGCCGAGCTGCCGGACTCGCAGTGGCAGGCGGCGCGGGAACTGCTCGCGCACTGGCACGAGCCAGGCGGCCGGCCGCAGGCGGAGCTGGTCGGCGCGGATGAGCGCACCCGCTGGGAGGTCGCCGCGGCCGCCGCCGAACAGGGCGGGCTGTCGCTGCACGTGCTGCGCGCGGAGGACCTGCCTGCCGACCCGGCCGAGCGGGAGCTGCTGGGTCGGCTGTGGGAGCGGGAGGCGTTGCTGCTGCCGGCCGCGCTGCTGCTGGAGGTCGCCGAGCCGAGCCCGAGCCGGCGGGCGGCGGTGGCGCGGTTCGCCAGCGGACTCGGCGCGCCGGTGGTGGTCTCCAGCACCGACCCGGTCTCCGGTGACAGCGCGATCCGGGCCCGGATCACGGTGCCCGCGCCGACTGAGGGCGAGCAGCGGGAGCTGTGGGCGGGTGCGCTCAACGGCTCCGGCGCGGCCATGTCCGACACCGACCTGCGCCGGCTGACCGCCCAGTTCTCCTTGCCCGGCCACGTGATCAGGGCCGCCGGTGAGTCGGTGCGCCGGGGCGCCGGCGAGGGCGGGGACCCGGCGGAGCTGGCCTGGCAGGCCGGTCTGGACCAGGCCAGGATGGCGCTGGAGGAGCTGGGGCGACGGGTCATGCCGCGCGCCGGGTGGACGGACCTGGTGCTGCCGAGGGCACAGCGCACCATCCTCACCGAGATCATCGCGCACGTCCGGCAGCGCGCGGTGGTGCACCAGGACTGGGGTTTCGAACGGGTGCTGCGCCGGGGGCTGGGCGTCACCGCGCTCTTCGCCGGGGGCAGCGGCACCGGGAAAACTCTGGCCGCCGAGGTGCTGGCTGGTCAGTTGGGCCTGGACCTGTTCGTGGTGGACCTGTCCCAGGTGGTCAGCAAGTACATCGGCGAGACCGAGAAGAACCTGCGCCGGGTGTTCGACGCGGCCGAGCGCGGCGGCGCGCTGCTGCTCTTCGACGAGGCGGACGCGCTCTTCGGCAAGCGCAGCGAGATCAAGGACAGCCACGACCGCTACGCCAACATCGAGGTCAGCTACCTGCTGATGCGGATGGAGTCCTACCGCGGCCTGGCCATCCTGACCACCAACATGAAGAAGGCCCTGGACTCGGCCTTCCTGCGGCGCATCCGGTTCGTGGTCGACTTCCCGTTCCCCGGCCCGGCCGAACGCGCCGAGATCTGGCGCCGGGTCATCCCGGCCGCCACCCCGACCGACGGCCTGGACGTGGCCCGGCTGGCCCAGTTGACGGTGGCGGGCGGCAGCATCCGCAACGTCGCGCTGTCCGCGGCCTTCCTGGCCGCCGAGGAGGGCGCGGCGCTGGGCATGCGGCACCTGCTGGCCGCCGCGCGCACCGAGTACCTGAAGCTGGAGCGCGCGCTCACCCCGCCGGAGGTGGCCGGATGGGTGTGAACATCGAGATCGGCGAGCTGTCCTTCACCGGCTTCGGCCGGGTGGACACCGAGCGGGTGGCCGAGTCCTTCCAGCGCGAGCTGACCAGGCTGCTCACCGAACATCCCGTCCGGTTCACCGGCCGGGAGATCGACCTGGTGGGCGGGGTGCCGCCGCTGCCGCCCACCAGGTCCGCCCGCGGGCTCGGTCAGGCGCTGGCCAGGGCAGTCCACAGTGGACTGACCGGGGCGGCCCCATGACCAGGTCACTGGACCGCAGGCCCAAGCAGCCGGAGCGCACAAAGCCGGAGGCCACCGCCGCCCGCGTGCCCCGCGAGCTCCGCGAGGTGCTCGCCGCACCAGGCCACCCGGTCGACCCGGCCCTGCGCCGCGAGCTGGAGTCCCGCCTCGGCCACGACTTCAGCCGCGTCCGGGTGCACACCGACACCGACGCCGCCACGGTCGCCGAGCTGGTCGGGGCCGAGGCGGTGACGGTCGGCCAGGACATCTTCTTCGCCAAAGGCCGCTACCGCCCGGAAACCGTCGAGGGCAGGCACCTGCTCACCCACGAGCTCCTGCACACCATCCAGACCCCGCACCCCCTCGGCGACCTGGCGGCGGGCCGCGACCCCGGCGCGGTCAGCACCCCGGACCAACCGGCCGAACGCGAGGCCGAGTCCCTGGCGGAGGCGCCCGGCGAGGTCAGGGAGAAGTCCAGGGCAGCGGGCTGGATGCGGTATGCCACGGTCACCGCCGACCAGCTGCGCACCGAACAGCTGGACCCGGCGACGCTGGTGGACCGCCTGGTGGCGGCGGTGCTGCGGAGCCTGCGCGGGGACCCGACGGACGCGGCGGGGCGGGTGCGCGCGCAGCTGGGCCGGTTCACGCCGGAGCTGCGGGAGACGGTGCTGGCGCGGCTGGAGAACCGGTTGCCGTCCCCGGAGTACCGGCGGGTGCTGGAGCTGCTGGCGGAGGTCGACCAGTCAGCGGCCGCTCCGGAGGTCGAGACCGGTGCCGTTCCCGAGCCCGTGGTGGAAACCCCAGAGCCGCAACCGGAACCCGAGCCGGAAGTGGAACCGCAGCCGGAGCCGGAGCCGGAGCCGGAATCCGAGCCGGAGCCGGAATCCGAGCCGGAGCCGGAACCCGAGCCGGAGCCGGAACCCGAGCCGGAGCCGGAGCCGCGTCCCGAGGAGCCCAAGCCCGAGGAGGAGAAGAAGGAGGACGCCGAGCAGGAAGACACCGCGAAGGAGGAGATGCCCCCAGCCGAACAGCCCGCCCCGGCGCAGGAAGCCGTCCCCCAGCCCGCGGCCCAGCTCCCCGCCGCTCCCGCCGCCTCCGCGCCCCCGGCAGGCGCCACCCCGGCCCCCACCGCGCCCCGAGCCGAGCCCCAGCAACCCTCGGCCGAGCCGGAACGCGTCGAAGCCGCCGTGACCGGCCCCGACAGCCCCCTGGCCCGCCACGGCCCGCTCGACCGCGAAGAGCCCCCGGAACAGGAAAAACCCCTCGGCCTCGAACCGGACGCCGAGTCCGAAGTGGACACTCCGGACCCCGAGCCGCCCCCGGAGCCAGCCGAGCCCGAGCTGAAGCCGGAGGACCACCTGCCGGCGGCTGACCTGGATGTCTCCGGGGTGCCGACGGCGGATCGGTTGACGCTGCCCGCGAGCGGGACGCCACCGGCTCCGAGCTTCCCCGCACCGCCGCCGACCAAGGCCGAACAGACCCCGGAACCGTCCGAAGTGGACGATCCAGAGCCCGAGCAGCCGACCGCCCCGGCGATGCCCGCGGCGACAGAACCCGCGCCGGAGCCCGCCCACCCGGGAACGCCCGCCGCAGCATCCGTCGCTGAGCCCTCCGCCCCTCAGCCCCCCGCCGAGACCCGCTCGCCTGACTCCACAGCCCCGACGACCTCCGCTCCGGAGCCCGCCACTCCGGAGCCCGCCACTCCGGACCCCGCCACTCCGGACCCCGCCGGTCCGGTGCCCGCCGGTCCGGTGCCCGCCGGTCCGGTGCCCGCCGGTCCGGTGCCCGCTGCCGCGGAGCCCGCCGCCCCAGCCCCGGTAACTGCCACGCCTGGCCCCGCCGCCACGCTTGGCCCCGCCGCCGGACCTGGCCCCGCCTCCACCGCCTCCACCGCCTCCGCTTCCCCCGCCTCCGCCTTTGCGCCCGCTGGTCCTGGCCCCGCCCCCGTCCTCGCGCCCACCACCCCGACCACCGCTCCCGACCCCGCCGACCCGTCCCCGGGCGGCCCTGCTCCCGTCGGCACCGCCCCCGAAGCCTCCCTCGAACCCGGTGGCGGAGCCTGCGCCGGAGCCCCCGAGGCCACCACCACAGCCGCCGCCCCCGAATCCGCTCCCACCGGCGGGGGCGGCGGCGCGGCCCCGGCCCCAGCCCCAGCCGAACCGGAACCCGCCGCCCCCGACGTCTCCGCCCAGCCCCCGGAAGCCGCGCTCGCCTCGGTCGGCGCCCTGCCGATCGACCGGATGCAACCCGCACTGTCCCAAGTGGACTCCTCGGTCACCCGCAGTGTCGGCGAGCAGCAGTCCGCGCTCCAGGCCGCGCCGCCCAGCATGGAGCGGCCGGTGGGGGCGCCGCGGACGCTGAGCGGGCCGCCGCAGGTCGCGCCGCCTGCGGAGGCGGAGCGGGCGGAGCTGGAGCGGGTGCGGGCGGCGGAGGCGGATCGGCAGCAGCAGGCCAGGGCGGAGCAGGTGCGCAGCGAGCAGCAGCCGGTGCCGCGCCCGCACCTGGCTGGTGACACCCAGGGCAAGGTGACGCCGGGAGACGTGCAGAACGTGCAGCAGGCGGTGCGCAATGTGCCGACCACCGACCCGGCGATGAACACCACGGTCGCGCCGCCGCCGAAGGTCGAGCTGACCGGGCAGGCCGATCCGGCGCGCACCGACCAGCAGAAGACCCAGCTGGCCGAGCAGTCCCAGCAGCTGCACAGCACCGGGCGCGCGGAGTCGGCCAAACCCCTTGGCGAGGACCAGGTCTTCCCGGACGTGCCCGGGGAGACCCTGGCCGCCGAGGTGCCCGCGCCCGCAGGCGGGCAGGCCGCCGGTGGCGCGGGCGGGGCTCCGGCGGACAAGGGCGTCGCCGTGGTGGCGCAACAGGAACGCGGGCCCCAGGTGCGGGCCGCGGTGTCCCAGGGACAGGGTCAGCTGGGCGCCGAGCGGCAGAACCACGAGCAGTCGGCGGCGCGGGAGAACGCCAGGCACGAGTCCGAGGTGACTCGCACGGTCGCGGAGAACTCCGAGGCGCAGGCCGCCGAACGCGGCAAGGTCGCCACCGACGCCGCGGCCAAACGGGAGGAGTGGCGGGCCGAGCAGGACCAGAAGATCGAGGAGAACAACGAGCAGGCGAGCAAGGAGCACACCAAGGCCAACGGCGAGGTGGTCAAGAAGAAGACCGAGACCGACGAGGCCAACGCGCGCAAGGAAACCGAGGAGAACCAGCGGATCCAGCGCGAGCGGCAGGAGGCCGAGCGCAAGGCCGAGGAGGAGAAGCGGCGCAAGGAGAAGGAGGCCGAGGGCGGCGGCTTCTTCAGCTGGCTCGCCTCGAAGGTCACCTCCTTCTTCAACGACCTGCTCGACGCGGTCACCGGCTTCTTCAACGCCGCGATCCAGGCGATCAACGGCATCGTGCGCACCTTCACCGACCTGGTGATGAAGGCGATCGACCTGGTCAGGGACGCGATCGTGAGCCTGATCAACGTGCTGGCCGACGTGCTGATCGCGCTGTGCGACGTGCTCGCGGTGTTCTTCCCCGAGCTGGCCGCGCGCATCCGCAAGGGCATCGAGGACCTCCGCGACGCCGCCATCGCCGCGGTCAACGCCCTCGCCGAAACCCTGAAGGCGGGCGTCAAAGCCCTGCTCGATCTGCTGGCCAAGGCCCTTACCGGCCTGCTCCGCCTGCTGGAGGCCGGGCTGAAGGCCGCGGTCGAGGCGGTCCGCGGCGCGGTCAACGCCGCCATCGAGTTCGCCAAGGCCGCCATCCAGATGCTCGGCGAGTTCGCCGCGATCATCGCCGACATCGCCGCCGACGGCGTCGGCACCTGGCTCGGCAAACTCGGCGGCAGCGCCAAGGACGGCGTGCAGAACCACCTGTGGGGCGCCATCCAGACCGGCGTCAAGGAATGGTTCAACGGCAAGGTCGAAGAAGTCCTCGGCCTGGGCAAAGCCGTCATGGACATCCTCATCCGCGGCTGCCTGTCCACGGGCAAGATCGCCAAAATGGCCTGGGACGGCATCATCGCCGCCCTGCCCGTGATCATCGTCCAGGTCGTCGTCGAACGCCTGGTCTCCCTGATCATCCCCGCCGCCGGCGCGGTGCTCGCCGTCGTCCAGGGCCTGATGGCCGCCTGGGGCACCATCAGCAAGATCCTGGCCGCCATCGGCGCTTTCGTCGCCTTCCTCAAGGCGGTCCGCGCGGGCCCGGCCGCCGCGCTGTTCGCCAAGGCGGTGGCCGCGGGCGTGGTCGCGCTGCTGGAGTTCATCACCAACTTCCTGATGACCAAGCTCAAGGGCGCGGCGAAGGGGGTCGGCAACACGCTCAAGGGAATCGCGGCCCGGATCGACAAGGGGCTGGGGCGGGCGGCTCGCGGCACCCGCCGGGCCGCGGGCAACGCGGTGAACTCGGCCCGGCGCGGCCTCCGGTCCGCGAGCCAGGCGCTGCGGCCACCTCGGCGGTCAGCGGCTCCGGTGGGTCGGCGGCGGCCAGGTGGGGCGGTGGCTGGTGCCAGGGGTCGGCCTGGTGCGGCCCGGCGTCCGGCGGCCCGGCGTCCGGCTGCGCCTGCCCGGCGACCGTCCATAATGGATAGAGCGAAGGGGGCGGTCCGCACCGGGCTGACCCGGGTGCGCAACGCGGCCAAGGCGCTGGGCACGCGGCTGCGCAACAGCAAGCTCGGCAAGGCGCTGGCCAACAGCGCCCGCCGGATCCGCGACCGCTTCAACCGGCTGCGCGACCGTTGGCGCGAGCGCCAGCGCCGTCGTGCGGCCGCGCGTCGCCGCCGCCAGGAAGCCGAGCGCGGCAAGCACCACGAAGACCGGCTGGCCAAGGCGGTCGAGCGGATGCGACCTCGCGTCACCGCGCTGCTGCGCCGCGGTGTGCGCCCGTCGGTCCTGCGCGCGGTGCTCGCGGCGATGCGCCTGTGGTACCGGCTGTCCAGGGTCGCGGCGGAGGGCTCGCGGAAGTTCCAGGTGAAGGCGTGGGCCAGCCCGCCCAAGGTCGTCGTGCCCGGCCTCAACGTGGAGATCGAGCCGCGCGAGGTGCTGGCCTTCATCGAGGCGTTGAGCGGCAAGCTCGCGGAGAACGCCCGGTTGCGCGCACAGCCCGGGGACATCCAGAACAAGTCGAGCGAGAGCGTTCCGGGTGAGATCGAGTCCGTGTCGGCTGGGTCGAGCGTCGGCGCGGGACAAGTCTTCGAGCACTTGGAGGGATTGGAGCGAACCGGCGGCTTGCCCAAGCCGAGCAGGCAGACGCGGGCGGCGACCGAGACCGAACCGGCGAAGGAGGTCACCGTCCCCGGCAAGTGGTCGCTGAAATGGGGTGACACCAGCGCCGGTGACACGTTGTTCCACGAGCAGGGTGGGGCTAACCGGATCGGTCACCGCAGGCCGGCAGGCATGGCGAAGGGGCACGACCTGACCTATGCCGAGATCGCCGAGGACGAGCGCAAGTTCGGCGAACTGCTGAAGCTGGGCCAGGACTACCTGAACCTGTTCGCGGGCAAGGCGGTCAATCCCGCTGCTCCCGTGCAGCAGATCATGAAGGCGCGGTTCCTGATCACGCTCACCTCCTACATCGAGGGCCGGCGGGACCGGACCGCGCGGGTCTACGCCGCGATGCTGGCGCTGCGGATCTCCTCGGCCTCCCAGCGCAGCGACGCGCTGCAGATCATGCAGGCAATCGAGGACTTCCCGATGGCGGCCAGGGGAGCGCAGGCCGCCGCCCCCGGCAAACGCAGCTGGGTCGAAGGCGCCGAGGTGGACCAACAGGTCGCGTCGGTGAACGACCGGGCCACGCAGGCGCGCAAGCAGATCAGGGAACGGACCGATATCGACGCGAACGAGCGGAAGCGGTTGCTCAGACAGGTCAACAGCCGGGCCAGCGCTGAGCGATTCGCGATCAAGGGCGGTATGCGAAAGGCGAAAGGCAGGGCTGGAAAAGGTCCGGATGGGAAGCGCGAAATGGTCGTGGGCGCTGAAGGGCTGGCGAGCCGGGAGCTCGCGTATGTGCAGGCATGGTTGCGCGACTACGACTTCAGCTACCTGGAGGGCACTGATCCGGATCAGGTGAAGCGAGAGGTTTTCGAGAAGATCGAGAAGTTGGTGATGTCCACGTACGGCGTTTGAACGAGGGGTCCCTATCCTGCCGATGTCCGATTTCGTTGACCGCGAAGAGGTTTTCCGGTGAGTTCAGCCCAGACGTACCGCACCAGGCGACTAGTGCTCCGTGACGGTCGCCAGGCCGTGCTGCGCAAGATCGAGGAACTGGGCTGGCCGTTGACGCGAACCAGGTATGACGAGGACCGCAGCTTTGAGCTGGGCTGGACGGTCGGCGGGGAAACCGAGTTCTGCTACGTCGAGGATCTGTCCTCCGGCGTGCGGTGCTGCTTCCTGCGGGGAACCGACCGGACGCGGTTCGACGAGTTGTTCAACCTCGTACGCACGCTCCTCGATGTCTGGACCATGACGGAGCTTGTCGACGAGGTGCGGAAAGACCTGCCCCCGATGGAGCTGGTGACCGCCGTGTTCCAGCTCGGACTGGGCGCGCCGACCGGATATTCCGAGGACTATTTCGCCGTGCTGAGCGAGTCGCTCGCACATCCCAATCCCATGATCCGCGCGGCCGCGGTGCGAACCATGGCGTACACGGAATGGCCGGAACTGCGGGACGCACTTGTCTTCGTGGCCGAGAGCGACTCGGACACCAGGGTGGTGGACGAGGCCCGGCTGGTGCTCAGAGCCTTCGACGAGGTGGGGGATCCCAACACATGACCCGATATCTCGACATCCCCAAACCCATCCGCTCCGGCATCGTGATCGTCGACCCGGAACGCGGCACCCCGCAACGCGTCATCGTCATGCAGTTCAACCCCGACACCCTCGAACGCACGCTCGCCCCCCAAGCCTCCGGCGCCGAACAAGGCGACCGCACCGAGGCCCTGCGGCTCAAGGGCCCCGCGATCGAGACGTGGAAGTTCACCGCGGAGATCGACGCCACCGATCAGCTCGACGTGCCCGCGCCGTTCGGCATCCACCCGCAGCTGGCGGTGCTGGAAATGCTGGTGCACCCCACCAGCGCCCAGCTCCGCGCCAACCAGCGACTGGCGGCCGCCGGCACGTTGGAGATCACGCCCATGGAAACCCCGCTGACGTTGTTCGTGTGGGGCACCAGGCGGGTGATGCCGGTGCGGATCACCGAGCTCGCGGTCACCGAGGAGGCCTTTGATCCTGAGCTGAATCCGATCAGGGCGGCGGTGAGTCTGGGGTTGCGGGTGTTGTCGGTCAACGATCTGCCCGCGGGGCATCGGGGGGCGGAGCTTTATCTGGCGCATCTGGCGCAGAAGGAGCGGTTGGTGGCCGGCAGTGGGGTTGGGCGGTTGGCGCAGCTGGGGTTACCCAGCATCTAGGGAGGGGACGAGGATGGCTGATCCGCTGGAGTTTCTGCCTGATCCGACGGCTTATCCGCGGACCAGTCGGTACCACGGGATTCCGGCCGCGGAGCTGGTGACCGGGGATGGGCGGCGGGTTCCTTTTCTGCCCCGGCGGTTGTTGCCGGATCCAGCGGAGTTCGCCGAGCTCGGTGCGCACGTGGTGCGGGAGGGGGAGCGGGTGGACCTGATCGCGGACCGGCAGTTCGGGGACGCCGGGCTGTGGTGGCGGATCGCCGACGCCAACCCGGTGCTGGATCCCCGGGAGCTGGACGCACCGGGGCGGCGGTTGCGGATCACCTTGCCAGCCGGGGTTCCCGGGCCGGTGCTGGACTAGCCATGGCCGCTGACCGCACGCCGATCCACCTGACCCTGTTGCTGGGCAGGCGGATTCCGGTGCCCGCGCCCCGGGAGGTGACAGAGGCCCTGCTGTCCGCGCAGGTCACCGTGACCGCGGGGCAGCGCAGCGGGTTCCAGCTCTCCTTCGACCTGTCCAAGAAGGGGCTCATCCACAACGAGCTGCTGCCGGCCGGGTTCTTCGACCCGCAGGTGCGGGTGGTGCTGATGGCCACCGTGCGCGGCACGCCGTCGGTGCTGATGGACGGGGTGTGCATCCGGCAGGAGGTGGGCATCAGCAACCAACCTGGGCAGTCCACGCTGACCGTCACCGGCGAGGACCTGACCGTGCTGATGGACCTGGAGGAACGCGCGGGCGTGCCGTTCCCGGCGATGCCGCCCGCGGCCAGGGTCGCGGCGATCATCGCGCAGTACGCGGGCTACGGCATCGTGCCGGTGGTCATTCCCGAGCTGTTCCCGCAGGCGGCCATGCCCACCCAGCGGATCGACTTCCAGAAGGGCACCGACCTCGGCTACCTCAACGAGCTGGCCAAGGCCAACGGGTACGTCTTCTACCTCGACCCCGGCCCGGCGCCGGGGGTCAGCAAGGGCTACTGGGGGCCGGAGGTGCGGCTCGGGGTGCCGCAGCACGCGCTCACCGTCAACTCCGACGGATCGTCCACAGTGGACCAGCTCACCTTCAGCTTCGACGGGTCGGCGCGGGAACAGCCCGTCGCGATGGTGCAGATCCCGTTCACCAGGGTGTCCGCGCCGGTGCCGGTGCCCGAGGTAGGCGTGCTGCGCCCACCGCTGGCGCTGCGGCCGGCGCCCGCGCTGAAGAAGAAGGTCATCGCCGACACCGCCAAGAAGGACACCCCGATGGCGCTGGCCGAGACCCTGGCCAAGGCGGCCGAGTCCGCGGACGCGGTCACCGGCTCCGGGCAGCTGGACGTGGTGCGCTACGGCCACGTGCTGCGGCCGCGCGAGCTGGTCGGCGTGCGCGGCGCGGGCATCACCTACGACGGCCTCTACTACGTCAAGAGCGTCACGCACAACCTCCAGCGCGGCAGCTACACCCAGAACTTCACCCTCGCCCGCGAAGGCCTGATCGCCCTGCAGCCCAGGGTGATCCCGTGAACCCGCCAGGAGAGCGCCGATGAGTCCTGAGCCGAACCGGTACCTCGGCAAGTTCCGGGGCACGGTGGTGGTCAACGTGGATCCGCTGCGCCAGGGCCGGATCCAGGTCCAGGTGCCGGACGTGCTGGGCAGCGTCCCGTCGTCCTGGGCGATGCCGTGCCTGCCGGTGGCCGGGCCGCAGATGGGCCAGTACGTGGTGCCGCCGGTCGGCGCGGGTGTGTGGGTGGAGTTCGAGCAGGGCGATCCGAGCTTCCCGATCTGGACCGGCTGCTGGTACGGCTCCCAGGCCGAGGTGCCCGCGGTGGCGCTGCTCGGGCCGCCGGTCGCGCCCAACATGGTGCTGCAAACCGTTGCCGGGCACCACGTCCTGCTCTCCGACCAGCCCGGCAACGCGGGCATCACCCTGCGCACCGCCACCGGCGCCACCCTGTCGGTCACCGATCGGGGAATCGTGCTCGACAACGGGCAGGGCGCGGTCATCTCGATGGTCGGCGCGACCGTCACCGTCAACCGGGGAGCGCTCACCGTCAACACCTGAATGGGGGCAAGGCATGTCGATGAACCTGTTGCACGTCAACGCGACCGTCACCTGTCCGCACGGCGGCCAGGCCACCGTGCGCCCAGGGCAGAGCCGGGTGGCGGTGAGCAGCCAGCCGGTCGCGGTGCAGACCGACGTCTACACGATCGCGGGCTGCGGCTTCACCGTCAGCGGGTCCCCGCACCCGTGCGTGACCATCCGCTGGGTCCAGCCCTCGACCGCGATCCGAGTCAACGGGGTGCCCGCGCTGCTGGAGAACTCGGTCGGCCTGTGCCTGGCCGCGGACCAGGCGCCGCAGGGGCCGCCGAGGGTGATCACCGTGCAGCGCCGGGCGGGGGGACGCTGACATGGCCGCCAGCGAAGACCGGCGAGTGGTGGAGCTGCCCGCCGCGCGCACCCGGCCGGGCAGGCTGGACTGGGCGTTCCCGTTCCGGATCGACAGCCGCGGCCGCACCGCCGACCGCGGCTACGACGAGCACGTGCGGGACATGATCGAGGAGCTGCTGTTCACCAGCCCCGGTGAACGGGTGATGCGCCCGGACTTCGGCTGCGTCCTGCTGGACCTGGTGTTCGCGCCGAACAGCCCCGAGTTCGCCTCCGCGCTCCAGCTCTCCGTGCAAGCCGGGTTGCAGCGCTGGCTCGGCGACGTGATCGACATCTACTCGCTGGAGGTCATCAGCGAGGAGAACCTGCTGCGCGTGCACCTGGTCTACCTGGTCCGGCCGACCGGAACCCAGCGCACCGACGTGTTCGAGCGGAGGGGGACGGCGTGACGGCCGAACAGGACTGCCGCACCGACGGCAGACGCCGCAAGATCCGCGCCGCGCGGTGGAACGGGATCGACGGCGTGGAGGTGGCCGAGGACGGCCGCACGCTCACGGTCACCTTCCTCGGGAAAGTACCCAAGGACCTGGCCCGCAACAACTTCCGCGTCGACGGTGGCCGCCGGATCACCGGACTGCGGGTGGTCGAGGTCCACCTGGAGACCCAGCCGGACCCCGAGCTGGACGACCGGGTGCGCCTCCTGCTGGACCGCGCGGGCGACTCCTCGACCTACACCCTGCACCTGGTCCGCCCCAACGCCTACGGCCGCCCCGGCACCGAGCCGCTGCCCGGCTTCGACCCGCGCTACTCCAGCGCCACCTTCGACTTCCGGCGCGACTGTCCGTCCGATGTGGACTGCTTACCCGTGCCCTGCCCGCCGGGTGGCGACGGCCCGGCACCGGAGATCAACTACCTGGCCAGGGACTACGACACCCTGCGCCGCCTGCTGCTGGACCGGATGACGCTCACCGTCCCGGCCTGGCTGGAACGGCACGTGCCCGATCTCGGCGTCACCCTGGTCGAGCTGCTCGCGCACGCCGGCGACCAGCTCAGCTACCGCCAGGACGCGGTGGCCACCGAGGCGTACCTGGACACCGCCCGCCGCCGCACCTCCGTCCGCCGCCACGCCCGGCTGGTCGACTACGCCATGCACGACGGCTGCAACGCCCGCGCCTGGGTGGCCCTGGAGACCGCGCACCCGCACACCATCGACGCCGGGGACTACCGGTTCATCAGCATCGACCTCAGCCACCTGCCGCCCGGCGAACGGCCGGAGCTGGGCACCGTGCTCTCCGACGAGCAGCTGGAAACCCTGCCGCCCGGCGCGGTGGTGGAGGTCTTCGAGCCGGTGCGGGACTGCCCGCTCACCGTCCGCCCCGAGCACAACGCAATCCGGTTCTGGACCTGGGGCGATGAGGAATGTTGCCTGCCCGAGGGCACGACCGCGGCCACCCTGCGCGATGACAAGGACCGGCCGCTGTGCCTCAAACCCGGCGACGTGGTGATCATCGAGGAGGTCCGCGGCCCGGTCACCGGCGCGCCGGCCGACGCCGATCCCACGCACCGCCAGGCGGTCCGCCTCACCTCGGTCACCCGCGGTTGCGACGACCTCTACGACCAGCCGGTGCTGGAGGTCACCTGGTCCGCCGAGGACGCGCTCACCTTCAGCGTGTGCCTGTCCGCGGTCGGCGGCCCGGACTGCTGCCTGCTCACCGACCTGAGTGTGCTGCGCGGCAACGTGGTCCTGGTCGACCACGGCCGCACGCTCACCTTCTGCGGCGCGGCGCCGGAGGAGGTCCTGGTGCCGCCGGGACCGGTGGACCCACCCAGTTGCGCGCCGCCGGAGTTCGGCTGCCCGGACCGCGCCGCCGCCGATCCCGCCGTCGGTCAGCTCCAGTCGCTGATCAGCCAGACCGGCGCGCACCAGCCGCTGGAAACCGGCGACGTCCGCGGCCTCACCGAGGTCTTCGGCGCGGCCGCGGTCGCCCGCGCCGGACTCGGCATCTCGCTGTCCAGAGACAGCACCGAGCACGAGGTGGTGGTGCCCGAGGTCATCGCCGACCAGCACACCGCGCTGCGCACCCTGCTCGCCCAGGTCAGCTACCCGCCGCTGCCGCGCCCGTTCCGGCCGCTGCCGCGCCCGTTCCGGCCGGTGCTGCGCAACGCCCCGGTCACCCAGCGGGTCCCGTTCCCGTTGCCGCGCATCGCGGCCGCGAGCCAGGCCGAGCTGCTGCGGGCCATTCCCGGCCGGGTGCACGCCTGGCTCACCGACCTGTGGCGGGCGGCCCGCGACGGCACCCCGCCCGGACGCCGCGAGCTGGCCGCGCTGGCCGTGCTGTTCACCGAGGAGCTGCTGACCCGCCTGCGGATCGCCGAACGCCCCGAGCCCGCGCTGCGCGAACTCCTGGCCCGCCAAGAAGAACTGCTCAAACCCAAGCTCGACCGGCTGCACGTGCTCGCCGGACGGGCCGCCGCCGGGGTGGTGCTGACCGAGGGGATCGCCTGGGAGATCAGGCAGAGCTGGGGCCGCGAGCACGCCGAGGGCCTGCACCCCGGCTCGCCGGCCCTTGCCGGATCCGCCCGCTCCGCGCTGCGCACCGATCCCAGGGCCGCGCTGCCCGCGGTGCTGGTCACCGAACAGTCCGAGGACAGTCCACAGTGGACACCCCGGCGAGACCTGCTGGCCAGCGGAGCGCGCGACCGGCACTTCGTCGGCGAGCTGACCGAGGAGAACCCGGCCCAGATGCAGCTCCGCTTCGGCGACGGGAAACGCGGTCTCGCGCCCCGGCCGGGCAGCACCATCGAGGTCGCCTACCGGGTCGGCACCGGTGTGGCGGGCAACGTCGGCGCGGAGGCGATCACCCACCTCGCGCTCTGTTGCGGGGTCATGCACGACGGCGTCACTCGGGTGCGCAACCCGCTCGCGGCGGTCGGCGGCGTGGAGCCGGAGCCGATCGAGCAGGTCCGCCAGCTCGCCCCGCTCGCACCCCGGCGCGGCCTGGTGCGCGCGGTCACCGCCGCCGACTACGCCCGGCTGGCCGGAGAAGTCCCTGGCGTGCAACGGGCCGCGGCCCAACTGCGCTGGAACGGCAGCGGCCGCGAGGCGCACGTGGCCATCGACCCACTCGGCGAAGCCAGTCCCAGCCCGGCACTGCTGGCCGCCGTCACCGCAGCCCTGGAACCCGCGCGCCGCATCGGACACCGGCTCTTCGTCGGCCCGGCGGCCCTGGTGCCACTGGACATCGAGCTGTTCGTCTGCGTCGACCACGGCTACCAGCGCGGGCACGTGCTCGCCGCGTTGCGCGCGGTGTTCGGCACCCGGCGGTTGCCTGGCGGGGCGCTCGGCTTCTTCCACCCCGACGCGCTCAGCTTCGGCGAACCGGTCCGGGTGTCCCGCCTGATCGCCCGCGCCGCCGCCATTCCCGGCGTGGTCACCGCCCAGGTCCGCCGCCTGCGCCGCCGCTTCGGCCAGGACAACGGTGAGCTCGCCGCCGGTCTGCTGGCACTGGGGCCACTGGAGATCGCCCAGCTCGACAATGACCCCGACCGGCCGGAGAACGGCCGCCTGAGCTTCGTGCTCGGAGGTGCGAGATGACCGAATGCGACTGTTGTGCCGGGACCGCGGTGGTGACCCCGGCCGAGGTGGTCAACCCGCCGTCCCGCACCGAGATCACGCACCGGGCCGGCACACACGCCGAGTTCCTGGCCACCATGCGCGCCAGGCTGTCCAGCCCCGCCTACCCGGCGCTGGCCGCGCTCACCGTGCGCGGCACCGAGGATCCGGCGATCGGCCTGCTGGACGCGGGCGCGGTGCTCGGCGACCTGCTCACCTTCTACACCGAGCGGATCGCCAACGAGGGCTACCTGCGCACCGCCACCGAGGAACGCTCGCTCACCCTGCTCGGCCGCCTGGTCGGGCACACCCCGCGCCCGGGAGTGGCCGCCGGCGCGTTCCTGGCCTACACCCTGGACGCCGATCCCAGGCAGGGCAGGGACTTCCAGGTGCGCATCCCGCGCGGTGCGCGCACCCAGAGCGTGCCGGGGCCCGGCGAGGAGCCGCAGTCCTTCGAGACCGTGGAGGACCTGCTCGCCCGCTGGTCTTGGAACGACCTCAAGGTCCGGCAGACCCGGCCCTACCAGTTCGGCAAGGAGGACCTGGCCAAACGCACCGCGGTGCACGTGGCCGGGGTGGCCGCCAACCTCAAGCCCGGCGACCAGCTGCTGTTCGTCTTCGGCGCGGAACCCGGCCGCCAGCAGCTCACCGTGGTGCCGGGGATCACCCTGGACCGCGAGCGCGATGTCACCACCATCGGCCTGCCCCAGCCCGCGCTGCCCACCCTGACCGAGCTGAACACCAGGCTCAGGAAACTGCTCAAACCCCTGGCGAACCCGGAGACCGGTGACCCGGACCCGACGCCGGAGGTGGTGCAGCGCAGCGCGATCCTGCGCCGGTTCGTCGAAGGCCCGGTCACCCTCCTGTGGCAGGACCTGGCCAAGCTGACCACGCCCACCCGGTTCGCCGACGCGGTGGCCGGACTGCGCGGGCACACCGCGGAGACCATCGCGCTGGCCGAGCACTACCGGCACATCGCGGGCTGGCTGGAAGCCTTCGACGGCAGGCTCCGCGAACTCGAGGAAACCGCCCGCAAACTGGAACCGGCCCAGGAATGGGAACCCGAAACCGAACGCCTCTACCACGCGCTCGCCCTGGACGCCGAGGTCCCGGACCGCAGTGAAGCAGTGCTCGGCCTAGGAGCCCTGCTCGGCGTGCTGCGCACCAGCACCGTCCGCCCACCGGCCGGCTCGCGTTACCTGGCCCGGGAGCTCAGCCGGATCTACGCGCCCGGCTCCGACCTCGGCGCGCAGCTGCTGTCCACATTGGACGACCGCCTGCGGGACACCCTCTACCCGGCCTGGCGGCAGGCCGACCTGAGCGCCCCGCAGGCGTTGCAGGAACTGCACGTGATGCGCGTGGTGGCCACCCCCTTCGGCGCCACCGCGCCGGCCGAGGACTCACTGCGCACCCTGCAAACCCTGCGGGTGCAGGTCGACTACGACGAGCAGGTGAAACCCAGCCGGACCCTGCTCAGCTTCACCTCGGCCAAGGACACCTGGGAGCACAACCTCACCGACCTCACCGAGGAGGTCACCATCGACCTCGGCCCCGGCCGGTTCACCTTCAACCCCAGCGGCACCCGGCTGTCCTTCACCTTCGCCAGGCAGCTGCCGGAGCGGAAGCTGGAAGTGCACCAGGAGAACGCGGAGAAGAAGATCAAGGTCCGGCTGGAGGGCCTGACCGGCTCCGGCCTCGACCCGGTCGAGCACAGCCTGGCCGTGGGCGACGCGCCACCGGGACAGGTGCACGGCAAGGGCTTTGTGATCTGGTTCCGGCGCACCGCCGCCGACGAGAAGGACCCGCAGCGGGTCGTGTTCACCATCCAGACCTACGCGCTCAACCCGCCCACCATCCTCGCCCTGGACGGTGTGTACGAGGGCATCGGGCCGGGCAGCTGGGTGGTGGTCACCAGGCCGCGCAAGGGCCAGGAGATCGGCGGCGACGAGCAGCTGTCCACCGTCACCGCCAGGGTCACCACCGCGCGCACCGTGGCCAAGCAGGCCTTCGGCATCAGCGGCAAGGTCACCGAGCTGACCCTGGACCGGCCCTGGCTGGACGAGTACGACACGCTGCTCTCCCACCTGCGCGACGCCACCGTCTACGCCAGGGGCGACCGGCTGGAGCTGGCCGAGGAGCCGGTGCCGGAACCGGTGGCGGGCAACGTGATCGAGCTGGCCGAGCTCTACGACGGCCTCACCCCCGGCCGCTGGGTGATCGTCACCGGCGAACGCGCCGACCTGCCGGGCGGCACCACCGGGGTGCGCGGCACCGAGCTGGCCATGATCGCCGGGGTGACCCAGACGGTGCAGAAGAACAGGCCGGGGGAGAAGGTGCACACCACGATCACCCTGGCCGCCGCTCTCGCCTACCGCTACGTGCGCAGCACCGTGCGGGTGCACGGCAACGTGGTCCGCGCCACGCACGGAGCCAGCCGGAACGAGCCGATCGGCAGTGGTGACGCGAGCCAGCCCAACCAGTCCTTCCTGCTCCGCCAGGGACCGCTGACCTGGCTGGCCGCGGACAACCCGCTCGGCGCGGAGAGCACCCTGGAGATCAGGGTGGACGGGGTCCGCTGGCGGGAGGTGGACAGCCTGGCCGGACACGGCCCCACCGACCGGGTCTACGTGACCGCGTTGGCGGACAACGGATTCCTCAAGATCACCTTCGGCGACGGCAGACGGGGCGCGCGACTGCCCACCGGCGTGGAGAACGTGCGCGCGAGCTACCGGGTCGGCCTCGGCAAGGCGGGCAACCTCACCGCGGGCCAGCTCACCCAGCTCACCACCCGCCCGCTGGGCGTCTCCGCGGTCACCAACCCGCTGCCCGCCGACGGTGGCGCCAACCGGGACGACGCCGGTCAGCTCCGGCGCAACATCCCGTTACGGGTCACCGCCTTCGACCGGCTGGTCTCGGTGCCCGACTACGCCGACTTCGCCCGCGCCCGCGCCGGGATCGGCCGGGCCGAGGCGCGCCGGCTCTACAACGGCACCCGGCAGGTCGTGCACGTCACGGTCGCGGGCGTCGAGGACATCCCGCTGCACCCGGACTCCGACATCGTGACCACGCTGCGGGCCGCCTTCGCCGCGCACGGCGACGCCGGGCTGCCCGCCGAGGTCGCGGTCCGGGAACCGGTGCTGCTGGTGATCGCGGCCAACATCCGGGTGCACCCCGACCACAGCTGGGACCTGGTCGAACCCGCCGTGCGGGCCGCGCTGCTGGCCCGCCTCGGCTTCGCAGGCCGCGAGCTCGGCCAGCCCGCCTACCTCTCCGAGGTGCTGGCCACCGCGCAGGCCGTGCCCGGCGTGGACCACGTGGACGTGGACTCCTTCGCCGGGGTGCCCGGCAGCATCACACCCGTTGGCCTGCAACAGCTGGCCACCGACCTGGCCCGCCCCAACCCCTCGGTGTCAGCCCGGCTCGCCCAGTACACAGTGGACAGATACCGGGTCGAGCCCGCGGAAGGGAAGACCGAGACCCTCACCGCAATCTGCGCCAAGCACGGCATCTCGCTGGCCGAGCTGCTGCGGCTCAACCCCGACATCACCGACGCCAGCCCGCTGGAACGCGGCCGGGTGGTCGTGGTCTTCCGCGGTGTGCGACCGGCCCAGCTGGTGCTGCTGTCACCGACCCTGCCGGACACGCTGATCCTGAAGGAGGTGCGGTGATGCCCGCGCCCGAACCCGACCGCCTGTTCGACCGGCTGCCGCAGTTCCACCGGCTGCGCGACGCCGAGACCGGCGGCCAGTTGCGCGCGCTGCTGGCCGTGCTGGCCGAACAGGTCGAGCTGGTCGACGCCGATGTGCAGGCCCTGTACGAGGACTGGTTCATCGAGACCTGCGCCGACTGGGCGGTGCCCTACCTCGGCGACCTGGTCGGCTACCGCATGCTCCGTGGCTACGAGGAAGCCGTCAGTCGCGGGGACCAAGCGGCCCAACGGTTGACCGCCCGCCTGGCCCCACGCGCCGACGTCGCCGACACCGTGGCCAACCGCCGTCGCAAGGGAACGTTGCCGCTGCTGGAAGAACTCGCCCGCACGGTCGCGGACTGGCCGGCCCGTGCGGTGGAAGTGCTGCCGCTGCTGACCACCCACCAGCCGATCCGGCTCTACCCCAACCGCCCCGCCGCGGCCGACGCCCGCGCGGCCTTCGGCGGCGGCTACGTCGACCTCCGTCGCGGGGCCGACCTGGACCTGCTCGGCTCGCCCTTCGACACCAGCGCGCGCGGCCCGGCCGGGAACCACGGGCCGCCCGAGGTCGGCGTGTTCCTGTGGCGGCTCAAGGCCCACTCGGTCACCCGCGCCCCCGCCTACTGCATCGACCGCGCCCGCAACCTGTTCACCTTCTCCATCCTCGGCAACAACCTGCCTCTGGTGGCCAACCCCGAACCGGAACCCGGACCCGCGCACCTGGCCGGCGCGGCGAACGTGCCGGGGTTCATCCGCCGCCGCGCCCTCGCCGACGCCCTGCCCGACTACTACGGACCGGGCAAGAGCTTCCAGCTCTGGCGGGACCGCGAGGACGAGCCGGTGCCCCTGCCGGACCTGGTGGTGGCCGATCTGACCGGCTGGGCCTACCGCCCGCGCGGCAGACAGGTCGCGGTGGACCCCGTGCTCGGCCGGATCGCTTTCAGCCCGCGCACCGCGCCCCGCACCGGCGTCTGGGTCACCTACCACCACGCCTTCAGCGATGACCTCGGCGGCGGCGAGTACCCACGCCCCGCCCAGCATCCGTCCACAGTGGACAGATATCTGGTCGGGCCTGGCGAGCACGGCGGGATCATGGCCGCCTTCCAGCAGTGGCGCGCCGACCAGCAGAGCGGCCAGGCCGGTCCGGAGGCGGTCATCGAGATCACGCACAGCGGCGCCTACCAGGAGCAGATCGAGCTTGCCCTGACCCACGGCGAACGCCTGGAGGTCCGCGCCGCCGAGGGCGTTCGCCCGGTGATCCGGCTGCTCGACTGGTACAGCAACCGCCCGGACGCGCTGCTGGTCCGCGGTCCCGGTTCGGACGCCGAGGAGGGCTGCTGCCCGGACAAGCCCCGGCTGGTGCTCGACGGCCTGATCGTGGCCGGACGCGGCGTGCACGTCACCGGACCGCTCGGCGCGGTGGTGCTGCGGCACTGCACCCTGGTGCCCGGCTGGTCGCTGGAACCGGAGTGCCGGCCCTCGCACCCGGAGGAACCCAGCCTGGTGCTGGAGGACACCACCGCCTGCGTGCAGGTCGAGCGCAGCATCCTGGGCACCATCCTGGTCATCGCCAACGAGGTGGACACCGACCCGCTGCCGATCTACCTCACCGACAGCGTCCTGGACGCCACCGCACCCGACCGCGAGGCGCTCTCCGCGCCGGAATGCCGTCACGCGCACGCGGTACTGGCCGTGCGGCGCAGCACCGTCATCGGCGAGGTGCACACCCACGCCATCCGGCTCGGCGAGAACAGCATCTTCCACGGCCGCGTGCACGTGGCCAGGCGGGGCATCGGCTGCCTGCGGTTCTGTTACAGCACACCGGGTTCGCGCACCCCGCGCCGCTACCGCTGCCAGCCCGGCGGCGTGCGCGGTGAGGTCGAGCAGCTGCGCGTGCGGCCCCGGTTCACCAGCACCCGGTACGGCACACCGGGTTACGCCCAGCTCGCCGCCGACTGCGCCCCGGAGATCAGCCGCGGCGCCGAGGACGGCAGCGAGCTGGGCGCTTTCCACGACCTGTGCCAGCCGCAGCGCCTGGACAACCTGCGCGCCCGGCTCACCGAGTTCCTGCCGGCCGGTATGACCGCCGCGACCGTCTTCGTCTCGTAAGGGGGACAACGAACATGCACGGCGACTTCTCCCGGCTGACCTTCCGGCCGGACAAGCGGTTCTCCGCGGTGCTCGCCCAGCAGGGCCGGGTGCAGCTCGACGCCGAGGCCAACGAGCAGGTGCTGATCAGCCAGCACCGGCACCGCACCGCGATCAGCGACCTCATCGGGCGTCGCGGCGGACCACGGGATGCCAACGGCTTCCGGCTCGCCTTCGTGCCCAAGGGCAAGGAACCCGCGGACCTGAAGATCCACGGCGGCCGCTACTACGTGGACGGCATCCTGGTCGAGGCCACCCGCCCGCCCCGCGGCGTGCCGGTCCCCGACGACCCGGAAACCGATCCCGCGCCCCCACCGGCCGCCGAGTGGACCTACTGGGACCAGCCGGACGCCCACCGCGACCGGGAACGCCAGGACGAGGCGCACCACCTGCCAGGCCTGCCGTTCCTGGCCTACCTGCTGGTCACCGAGCACCTGGTCACCGCGATCCAGGATCCGGAGATCAGGGAGACCGCGCTCGGCCCGGCCCTGCCGGACACCACCGCGCGCACCAAGGTCAGCTGGCAGGTGCTGCCGCTGACCGCCAAGGACGGCCTCCAGATCCCGGACCGCCCCACCCCGGAAAGCCTGACCGCCGCCTTCGACGGCTGGGTCGAGCGCGGCCGCGCCACCGGCCGCCTGGCCGCCCGGGCCGAACGCCCCGCCCGCACCGAGGACGACCCCTGCCGGTCCGCCCCCGACGCCCGCTTCCGCGGCCTGGAGAACCAGCTGTACCGGGTCGAGGTGCACCTCGGCGGCAAGCAGCCCACCTTCAAGTGGTCGCGGGAGAACGGCTCCGTCACCCTCCCGGTGTCCACAGTGGACAGGACCTGGGTGACCCTCGCCGAGGGTGCGCGGGACCGGAAGCTGGGCCTGTCCATCGGCGACTGGGTCGAGCTGGCCGACGACGCCTCGGTGGCCCGCGGCGAGGCCGGCCCACTGGCCCAGGTCCGCGACATCGACACCGAGGCGCTGCGGGTCGAGCTGTCCAGGGAGTCCGGCACCGGCGTGGGCAGACCGGGCAGGCACGCCTTCCTGCGCCGCTGGGACCAGCGCGGCGACGCGGTCCGGATCGAGGAGGGCAGGTGGCTGGACCTGGAGGACGGCGTCCAGGTCTGGTTCGCCGCGGGCGGGAAGTACCGCGGCGGCGACTACTGGCTGATCCCGGCCCGCACCCTCACCGGCGAGGTCGAGTGGCCGCGCAACGAGCGCGGCGAGCCGCTGCTCCAGGAACCGCACGGGATCCGCAGGCACTACGCCCCGCTGGCCTGGATCCCGGCCGGGAACCAGCTCACCGACCTGCGCCTGACCTTCGCGCCGCTGGCGCAACACGTGGCCAGCGGCACCTAGTCTCGGCCGCATGACCGCCGAGCTGACCGTGCACGAGACGATCGCGCTGCTCCAGCAGCACGGTCGCACCGAGTACAGCATCTGGTCCGAGCGCAACGGCCTGCCGCTGCGCCGGATCGACACCGGCTGGCAGGTCACCGACACCGGCCACGACTGGCTCATCTACCGCACCGAAAGGGGCGAACGGGTCACCCAGTGCCGCTGCTACACCAGCGAGTCACAGGTGTGCGCCGAACTGCTCGCCAGCCTGCTCGGCGCACCCCCGCCGCCCCCGCGCCCTGGCGCCGAGGCCGCCTTCGGCACCCTGCTGGCCCGCTGGCGGCACACACACCCCGTGGCGGCTGCGCCCGGCCACCCGCGCCCAGCTCAGGGACGCGCTGGCCTGGCTCGGCGTGCCCGGCAGCGCGTACTCGCTGCACGGCGGCGCCTTCGAGGGCAGGCTGTGCCTGGAACAGCGGACCGAGGGCTGGCGGGTCTACCGGATCCGCTCCGGCCAGACCGAGTCCGGCACCGCCTGGATGTCCGAAGCCGAGGCCTGCGCCGAGTTCTGGCACCGCCTGGTCGATGAGGACCTGCCCACCCTGCTCGGCGCGGACCCCGCCGCACTGCCCGCCCGCCCCGAACCCGTGGCCGCCCCCGACGACCTGACCATCCCGGAGGCCCTGGCCATCCTCAACCGCTCGGGCTCCCGCCCACCCCTCGGCCTGCTCGCACCCAGCCACGGCATCCACCAGCCGATGCCCGGCGGCGACGACGTGGCCAACCTGCACGAGCTGCCCAACGGCCACTGGGAGCTCCGCTACACCGAACGAGGCCAGACCAGCGTCCGCGCCGGCTACGTCCGCGAAGGTGACGCCGCCGCCGACCTGATCGCGCCCGGCCTCACCGTGCCCGGCATCGCCTCCCCCGACCGCCACGCCGACCGCTTCGCCCCCCACCCGCTACGAACAGCTCCTGCACCACTGGCGCCAACACCCCTGGCACACCACCCCTGCCTCGATCCATGACCTGGCGATCGCCTTGCGCGACTTCGGGTTCCCGTACGACAGCTACCGGCTCGCGGGCGGCCGGGCCGGCGACGGACTGCGGCTGGCGGAGCGGCTGGACTCGTGGCGGGTGTACCGGGTGCACGACGGCGAGCTGCTGGGGGAGACCCGGCACGCCGCGGCAGGGGAGGCCTGCGCGGAGTTCTGGCGGCGCGCGGTCGACGAACTGCTCCCGGGGTTGTTCACCCGGTAGTGCTAGGCCACGGCGTGGTGTGCCCTCGTGGCAAGCACTACGAATGTGGTTATGGAGCACGTCCCCGAGCACAGTGGACCCGTCGAGGTCTCGCCGTTCGCGAGGCTGGTGGCCGAAGGAAAGATCATCCCGGCGGCCAGGGCCGGTCCGATTCCGATGCCGACGATCCCGGGCGGAGACAGCTCCGGGTCCGATGCGCTGATCGCCATGCGTGCGGAGGAACGCTGGTGATCGCACCCGTCACCGGCTAGTCCCGTTTCGCCAGCTCCGCGCGCACGCAGTCCGGGATCCGCCCGGTGTGGTCGATCGGCGTCCACCCCTCCGACCGGATCCACTGCGACCCGCACCCCCGGCAGGCCAGCACCGGCAACCCGTCCAGCTCCGCCCTGGTCTCCGCCCACGCGCACAGCGAGCGGCACGGGTGGATGGCCAGCCCGCTCAACTGCCGGTGGGTGGCCGGGAGGCGCTGGTGGTGGTCGAGGTGGTGCTCGGCACCGTCGACTGGCTGGTGGTCGTGGAGGTCGTGGTGGTGGTCGTCGTGGTCGTGGTGGTACGCGGCGGCAGCTCGATCTGCTTGCTGGTGGTCGGCTGGCCGGGGTCGGAGCTGCCGGTGGTGGTGCTGGTGCTGCTGTTGCCCGAGGTGCCCGTGCTGCCGGTCTTCGAGCTGCTGGTGGCGCTGGCGGACGGGGTGGTGGACACCGTCTCGGTGACGGTCACGGTGGTGCCGTTGGAGACCGTCGTGCGCAGCACCACGTTGTCCAGGCGACCGTTGTTCGTGGTCACCGGCGGGGGCTTGCCGGTGGAGCTGAGCGCCGCGATCCCGGCGAAGGCGGTGGCGGTGGCCAGCGCGACCGCGGCCAGCGCGGCGCCGCGCGGCACGTCGGAGCGGCGTGGGCCAGTCTCGGCAGGAGGGGTGTCCATGCTCATCGGCCGAACACCTGCACCCAGTGCGGCCCTCTGGCCTCATGGCCGACGCCGATCGCGACGAACGAACAGTTCAGGATGTTCGCCCGGTGACCTGATGAACCCATCCACGACTCCATGACCTTCTCGGCGGTGCGTTGCCCCTTCGCGATGTTCTCACCGCCTGGCGCTGGGTAACCAGCCGATCGCGCACGGTCAACGAAGGACGTGCCCTCCGGTGCGGTGTGCGAGAAGTAGCCACGGTTGGCCATATCGGTGGCGTGCCGCTGAGCGGCCGTAACCAACCGCTCGTCCACTCGGAGGCTACGGCAGCCCGCCCTGGCCCGCTCCTGGTTCACCAGCTGCACCACCCGCATCGCCGGCGAGGCCGCCGGGTTCTCCGCGGGCGGCGGGGTGGTCGGCGGCGGCTTGGCCACCGTGGTGGTGGGCGCCGGCGGCGGGCTGCTCGGCCCGGTGGCGGGCGGGGGCTGCTCGGCGCTGCTCGACGAGGGCGGCGGCGCGGAGCTGCTGGTGGGCTGCTCGCTGCTGGTGGCGGAGGTGGGCGTGGTGCTGCCGGCCGAGGTGGTGGTCGCGCTGGTGGGGGCGGCCAGTTCGCCGTCGCCGTTCCACTGCGGGAGCGCGCCGTCACGGGCCTGGCCGGTCACCTGCTCGCGGGCGGCCTCGGCACTGGCGATGAGGTCCATCCCGGTCAGCGCCTGGAAGGCGGTGGGCGCCATCAGGGTCAGGCCGCAGGCGCCACCGGCGCCGACCATCATCGCGACGAGACCGAGCACCCCAGGGTTGCGTTCCTTGCGCCGGGTGGTCACGGCCAGGAAACGTACCACTATCGAGTTAACCCGGTTGGTCCTGCGTAGCCGATTTGTCTTGTCCGGCAGGATGAACCCGTGTCGAACGAGGCAGAAGTGGTGCGACTCACCGCCTGGGTGCACGGCCGGGTACAGGGTGTCGGTTTCCGCTGGTCTACCAGGGCAAAAGCGTTGGAGCTCGGGCTGGTTGGCTGGGCCCGCAACGCCAGGGACGGCCGGGTGGAAGTGGTCGCGGAAGGAGCCCGCGAGCTCTGCGGAGAACTACTGCGCTACCTCCAGTCAGGTGATACCCCAGGTCAAGTGACCACCGTGGTGGAGCAATGGGCAGGCGCTAAGGGTGGTCTGACCGGTTTTACCGAACGTTGAGCGGATCCCTCTCCCACGAAAGATCAAGTAAGGTCAAGCCCATGGCGGGTAGGCCCAGCTTCACCGGTGTCGCAGGTTCGGTCGCGCGCGCAGTCGACGAGATCGGCGACCTCCAAGTCCTGCTCATCCTGGAACAACTCTTCGCGGGCACCAGCGACCAGGTCGAACTGCGCCGTGGCCTGGGCATGAAGGCAGAGGACTTCGACCCGCTGCTGGCCTACACCGTCGAACACGGCTTCGTCCGCCGCCGCCCGCGCCCGGAAAGCGGCGCCATCGTCTGGGAGTACGTCGCCACCGAGAAGGCCGAACCCCTCCGCGAGGTCCTCTCCGCACTGGACCGCTGCGGCCTGGCCTGGCCAGCGCTCGGCGACGTCCGGCTGCCCCGCGCCGCCCGCCGCGGCGGCGCGAGGGCCAAGCCGGACGGGCCGGAGGACGAGGTCAGCCGGGTCGTGCCGTTCCCAAGGCCGATCAGGTAAACCCCGGCACACCAGCCCGGTTCCGACCCCCGAACGGCTGACCTGGGTACCCTCTCCCGGATACCCCACCGGTGAGCGCGGGAAGGAGCGGGCGCACGTGCACCTCAAGAGCCTGACGCTGAAGGGCTTCAAGTCCTTCGCCTCGGCCACCACGCTGCGCTTCGAGCCGGGCATCACCTGCGTCGTCGGCCCGAACGGCTCCGGCAAGTCCAACGTTCTGGACGCGCTGGCCTGGGTGATGGGCGAGCAGGGGGCGAAAGCCCTGCGGGGCGGCAAGATGGAGGACGTCATCTTCGCCGGGACCTCCGGGCGGCCGCCGCTCGGGCGGGCCGAGGTGACCCTGACCATCGACAACTCCGACGGCGCGCTGCCCATCGAGTACACCGAGGTCAGCATCACCCGCCGGATGTTCCGCGAGGGCTCCAGCGAGTACGAGATCAACGGCACCCAGTGCCGCCTGCTCGACATCCAGGAACTGCTCTCCGACTCCGGCATCGGGCGGGAGATGCACGTCATCGTCGGGCAGGGCATGCTCGGCCAGATCCTGCAGTCGCGGCCGGAGGAGCGCAGGGCGTTCATCGAGGAAGCCGCGGGGGTGCTCAAGCACCGCAAGCGCAAAGAGAAGGCCATTCGCAAGCTGGACGCGATGCAGGCCAACCTCACCCGGCTCACCGACCTCACCGCCGAGCTGCGCCGCCAGCTCAAGCCGCTGGGCAAGCAGGCCGAGATCGCGCGCAAAGCCCAAACCGTGCAGGCCGACCTGCGGGACGCGCGGCTGCGACTGCTCGCCGACGAGCTGGTCACCCAGCGCACCGACCTGGCCAGGGAAGAGGCCGACGAGGCCACCGCGCGGCGCAGGCGGGCCGAGGTCGAGCAGATGTTGCAGCTCGCCCAGTCCGAGCAGAGCGAGCTGGAGGAGCGCCTCGCGATCGAGGCGCCGATGCTGGCCAACGCGCAGGAGACCTGGTACCGGCTCTCCGCGCTGGAGGAACGGCTGCGTGGCACGGTCCGGCTGGCCGCCGAACGCGCCCGGCACCTGTCCGCGCCGGTGGAGGCCAGCCGCGGCGGACGCGACCCCGACGACCTGGAACGCGAGGCCGAGGAGGTCGCGCTCCAGGAGGCCGAACTCCAGGAAGCGGCCGAGATGGCCGCCGAGGCGCTGACCGTCGCGCAGGCCACCCGCGCGGAGTTCGAGCAGGCGCTGAAGAACGCCGAGCGCGCGCACCTGGCCGCCATCCGGGCCATCGCCGACCGGCGGGAGGGCCTGGCCAGGCTGGCCGGGCAGGTCGAGGCGCTGCGCAGCAAGACCGGCGCCACCGCCGAGGAGATCGAGCGGCTCTCCGTCGCGCTGGCCGAGTCGCGGGAACGCGCCGAGCTGGCCCAGGTCGAGCTGGAGGAGGCCAAGGCCGCCAGCGGGATCGAGGAGGACGACGACACCGGCATCGGCGAGCGCCAGCAGGCCACCCAGGCCGCGCACAAGCAGGCCCGCGCCAGGGTCGAGGAGCTGGTCACCGCCGAGCGCAAGGCCGAACGCGAGATCGCCTCCTGGAAAGCCAGGGTTGACGCGCTCTCCCTCGGCCTGACCCGCAAGGACGGCGCGGGCGCGCTGCTGGCCGCCGGCTCCCGGCTGCCGGGCCTGCTCGGCTCGGTGGCCGCGCTGATGACCGTGGAACCCGGCGCCGAGGTGGCCATGGCCGCCGCGCTCGGCCCGGTCGCCGACGCGGTCGCGCTCACCGGCACCAGCGACGCCATCGCCGCGCTGGAGCTGCTCAAGACCTCCGACTCCGGCCGGGCCGGGCTGCTGGTCGGCGCCAACCAGGTGCTGCCGGACCGGGCGGGCTGGCCGCAGCTGCCGCCCGGCGCGCGCTGGGCGGTAGACCTGGTGCACGTGCCGCAGCAGCTGCGTCCCGCACTGTTCCGGGCGCTGGACCGGATGGCCGTGGTGGACGACCTGCCCGCGGCCGGCGCGCTGGTCAGGGCGCATCCCGAGGTCCGGGCGGTGACCACCGAGGGCGATGTGCTCGGCGCGGACTGGGCGGTCGGCGGCTCCGGCCGCAGCCAGAGCGTGATCGAGGTGCAGGCCGCGGTGGACGAGGCCCGCGAGCAGCTCGCCGAGGCCGAACGCAGGCTGGAAGCCACCGGGGCCGCGCTGGAAGGCGCCCGCGCCGAGGAGAAGGCCCGGCGGGAGGAGGTCGGCCTCGCCCAGGAAGCGGTCAACGACGCCCGCGTGCAGCGCGCCCGCAGCTCCGAGCGGCTGGCCAGGCTGGGCCAGGCCGCCCGCTCCGCGCTCGCCGAGGCCGAGCGACTGGAAGGCCAGCGGGCCAAGGTCGAGCACTCCCGCGAGGAGAACCTGACCCGGCTCACTGAGCTGGAGGAACGGCTGCTGGAGGTCGAGGGCGAGCAGGAGACCGACGACGAGCCGGACACCAGCGCCCGCGACGAGATCGCGTCCAACCTGGCCACCGCGCGGCAGGAGGAGATGGAGGCGCGGCTGGTCCAGCGCACCTCCGAGGAACGCGCCCGCGCGCTGCTCGGCCGGGCCGACTCGCTGCGCCGCGCCGCCCGCGCCGAACGCGAGGCCAGGGAACGCGCCGAACGCGCCCGCGCCGCCCGCGGCCGGGGCGCCACCGTGGCCAACGCGGTGGTCTCGGCCGGCGAGACCGCGCTGGCCCGGATCGCGCACTCGCTGGCCCGCGCCGCCGCCGAACGCGACGCCGCGCAGGTGCGCAAGGCCGAGCACGAGGGCCTGCTGGGCAAGGTGCGCAACCGGGTCCGCGAGCTGGGCACCGAGCTGGAGAAGCTGACCGACGCGGTGCACCGGGACGAGGTGCTGCGCGCCGAGCAGCGGCTGCGCATCGAGCAGCTGGAAACCAAGATCGCCGACGACTTCGGCATCGGCCTGGACGACCTGGTCACCGAGTACGGCCCGATGGCCTTCATCCCGCCCAGCGCACTGGAGGTCGCCGAGTACGAGGCGGCCAAGGAGCGCGGCGAGGAGGTCACCGCGCCGCAGCCGATGCCCTATGACCGGCCGACCCAGGAGCGCAGGGCCAAGCGGGCCGAACGCGACCTCGCCCTGCTCGGCAAGGTCAACCCGCTGGCGCTGGAGGAGTTCGCCGCGCTGGAGGAGCGCTACAAGTTCCTCTCCACCCAGCTGGAAGACCTCAAGGCCGCCCGCCGCGACCTGTTCAACACGATCAAAGAGGTCGACGAGCGGATCCTGGCCCTCTTCGCCGACGCCTATGAGGACGTGGCCAGGGAGTTCGTCCAGGTCTTCCAGACGCTGTTCCCCGGCGGCGAGGGCAGGCTGCTGCTCACCGACCCCGAGGACCTGCTCACCACCGGCGTCGAGGTCGAGGCCCGCCCGCCCGGCAAGAAGGTCAAGCGGCTGTCCCTGCTCTCCGGCGGGGAGAAGTCGCTGACCGCGGTGGCCATGCTGGTCGCGATCTTCCGCGCCCGGCCCTCGCCGTTCTACATCATGGACGAGGTCGAGGCCGCGCTGGACGACACCAACCTGCGCAGGCTGATCACGCTGTTCAGCCAGCTGCGGGAGAAGTCCCAGCTGATCGTGATCACCCACCAGAAGCCGACCATGGAGATCGCGGACGCGCTCTACGGGGTCAGCATGCGCGGCGACGGCATCAGCCAGGTGATCTCGCAGCGGATGCGCGGGATGGACACCGCCGCGCCCGCCGCCGAGGAGCCCCCGGCGAAAATCACTCCGGAAAACGAAGCCACGGCGGAACCGGCGCCCGCCTCCTGACCCTCTAAGGTCACGCGCATCCGGAACCGCACCCACTCGGGGGAGAGCACCTTCGTGAACCAGCCCTACGGCCAGCAGCCTTACCAGCAGGGCCAGCAGCCCTTCCCCGGCCAGCAGCCGCCTTACCCCGGTCAGCCGACCGGCCCGCAGCCCATGCCCGGCCAGCCGTTCCCCGGCCAGGCCCCCGGACAGCCGTACCAGGGACCGCAGAGCGGCGGTTTCCCGGCGCAGCAGCCCCCGCCCGGCGGCTACCCCGGCGGACCCGGCGGCCCTGGCGGCTACCCCGGGGGTCCCGGTGGCTACCCCGGCGCGCCCGGCATGCAGCCGCAGCCGCAGCTGCCGCCGCCCCCGCCCGGTCAGGGCCGCCTGCTGCTGGACACCTCGTTCTTCCCGCTGGCGTTCATCCTCAACTGGTTCAAGCCCACGCTGATCATCAACGGCAGGCCGGGCCCGATCAACTGGGGCCAGACCCCGATCGACCTGCCGCCCGGCCAGTACCACGTGAAGGTGTTCTTCCGTTACATCTTCATGGACGCCGGACCGGCCGAGGCGATGATCCCGATCGGCGAGGGCCAGACCGTGCCGGTGTTCTACAAGGCCCCGGCGATCATGTTCGTGGACGGCGCGATCGGCCCGGTGCCGCAGCCCATCCGCGGCATCGGCGCGATGATCGGGATCATGGCCGCCATCTTCCTGCTGGCCTTCCTGATGCCGCTGCTGATCCTGCTCTGATCCTTCGCCGCTATCGCCGGGCCCGCCCGCTCGGCCACGATCGCTGTCATGAACGGACACAGCGATGTGATCGTGGTCGGCGGCGGGCACAACGGCCTGGTCGCGGCGGTGCTGCTGGCCAGGGCCGGGCGGTCGGTGCGGCTGCTGGAACGGGCCGGGCACCTCGGCGGCGCGTCCGTCGGCAACCGGGTCTTCACCGGTCAGCCCGCCCGGCTGTCCCAGTACTCCTACCTGGTCAGCCTGCTGCCGGACGCCCTGGCCGCTGAGCTGCGGCTGCCGCTGGAGCTGCGGTCCCGCGCGGTGTCCTCCTACACGCCGGTGCGCCGCGGCGGCCGGGACCTGGGCCTGCTGGTCGAACGCGAGCCCGGCCCGGCCACCGAGGCCTCCTTCGCCGAGGTCACCGGCTCCTCGGCCGCCTGGACGGCCTGGCAGCGCTTCTACCGCAGGGTGGACGCCTTCGCCGCCGCGGTCGGGCCCGCCCTGGACGGTCCGCTGCGCAGGCGGCGCGAGGTGCGGGACCGGGTGACCGCGCTGGCCGGCGCGCAGACCTGGGACGACCTGGTGGAGCGGCCGCTGTCCGAGGTGCTCGCGCGGGAGTTCGCCGACGACCTGGTGCGCGGGGTGGTCGCCACCGACGGCCTGATCGGCATCGACACCTCGCTGCGCGACCCCGGCCTGGCGCAGAACCGCTGCTTCCTCTACCACGTGGCGGGCAACGGTTCGGGGGAGTGGCGGGTGCCGGTCGGCGGCATGGGCGCGCTGGCCGACGCGCTCACCCTGGCGGCGCGGGCGGCCGGGGTGGAGATCCACCTGGACAGCGCGGCGGAGTCGGTGCGGGAGCACGGGAACCGGGTCGAGGTGTCCACTGTGGACGGCGCGACGCACACCGCGGGGCACGTGCTGGCCGCGGTCGCGCCCTCGGTGCTGGAACGGCTGCTCGGCCGTCCCGCGACCGACCCGGAGGGCAGCCAGCTCAAGGTGAACCTGTTGCTGCGCAGGCTGCCCCGGCTGCGCAGCGGCGCCGACCCGCGCCAGGCCTTCGCCGGGACGCTGCACCTCGGTGAGTCCTACACCAAACTGGAGGCCGCGCACGCCCTTGTCGCGCAAGGGAAACTGCCCGATCCGCTGCCCTGCGAGGTCTACTGCCACTCGCTGACCGACCCGTCCATCCTGGGTCCGCTGGCCGCCGAGGGCTACCACACGCTGACCCTGTTCGGCCTGCACGCGCCGGCCCGTCTCTTCCGCGCCGGGACCACCCGCGAGCAGGCCACCGCCGCCGCGCTGGCCGCCCTGCAAGCCTGCCTGGCCGAACCCCTGGACGAGGTGCTCGCCCTGGACGCCGAGGGCAGGCCCTGCGTGCAGGCGGCCACCCCGGTGGACCTGGAGGCCGACCTGGGCATGCCCGGCGGGCACATCTTCCACGGCGACCTGAGCTGGCCGTGGCTGGCGGACGACGAACCGGCCGAGACCCCGGCGCAGCGGTGGGGGGTGGCGGTGCCGGGCCAGCGCCGGGTGCTGCTGGCCGGCGCGGGCAGCCGCCGCGGCGGCGGGGTCAGCGGACTCGGCGGTCAGGCCGCCGCGCGTGCGGTCGTCGAAAGCGGCTGAGTTCCGCACCTGCGGCACCAAGTCGGAGGGCCTTTGTGCTGGTAGCGGGCCTTTCCGGTCTCAAGCAGGTAACGCAATCGCCTGCGATTTGTGCCTTACGTGACAACATGTCACCATTGCGCGTCGCCCATGTGGGCGAACCTCAACAAGGAGACACTGGGGATGACTAACCCACAGCCTGACGCGCCTCAGGGCCAGCCCGTTCCGCCTGCCGCCGAGCAGGCGCCGGCGCCGAAGAAGAAGAGCGTCCTGCCCAAGGTGCTCGGCATCGTGCTGGTGGTTCTGGTCGCGGGTGGTTTCGCGATCTACCGCTACATGAACTCCGCCAGCAGCGCCCAGGTCGGCGACTGCCTTTCCGGCCAGCTCACCTCGCAGGAGAGCAACAAGCAGCTGAACAAGGTCGACTGCGGCTCAGCCGAGGCGACCCTGAAGGTGCTCGGCCGCGTGCCCGACGTCAAGGACCCCGACGTCAAGGAAGAGCTCTGCGCCCCGTGGCCGGACTTCGAGGGCTACTACTGGGAGGGCAAGCGCGGCGGCAGCGGCGCGGTCCTCTGCGTGCAGCAGATCAAGAAGTAACGGCTTCCAGCCAAGCGAATGGCGCCGGCCTCGAAATGAGGCCGGCGCCATTCGTCGTTCTGCCGGACTAAGCCGCCTTTGCCGCGCTGGCGGGTTCTTCGTCCACCGGCGCGGGCGGGCGCGGATGCCGCAGTGACAACAGCCCGCCCACGATCAACGTGATCGCCACGCCCATCGGCGGATACCACGGGAACGCCAGCCCCTTGGTCCCGCTGAGCACCGGCGGCAGGATGATCGCCACCATGGTCAGCACGGTCACCAGGAACGCGATGATGGCGTCCGCCTGCCGGGCCCGTTTCACGATCAGCCCCAGCAGGAACGCGCCGAGCAGCGCGCCGTAGGTGTAGCCGGTGATGGACAGGCCCTGTTCCACCAGGGTGTTGCCGCGCGCGGTGAACTGCGCGAACAACCCGGCGAAGACGATCAGCATGCCCGCCCAGACCAGCGTCCAGATCCGGCCCTGGCGGAGCAGGTCGGCGTCGGAGAGCTCGCGCTTGACCACCCGCGCGTAGACGTCGGTCACCGTGGAGGAGGCCAGCGCGCCGAGCGAGGAGCTGAGCGCGGCGGCCAGGATGCCCGCGATGACGAACCCGGACAGACCGCTGGGCAGCTCGGTGACGATGAAGTTGGCGAACAGCTCGTCGTTGTTGTTCAGCCCCAGGTCCTGCACCGGCTTGGCCGCGTTGTAGAAGGCCCACAGCATCACGCCGATGAACAGGAACAGGGCGAACTGGACGAACACCACCACGCCGCTGGCGATCAGCGCCTTCTGGCTGGCCCGGACATCGCGGGTGGCCATCAGCCGCTGCACGATCAGCTGGTCGGCGCCGTGCGAGGCCATGGACAGCACCGCGCCACCGATCACCGCGGTGACCAGCGCGTACGGGCTGTACAGCGGGTCGGAGGTGAAGTCGAAGATCTGGAACTTGTTGGCGTCGAAGGCCTTGCCGAGCCAGTCGCCGGGCAGCCGGTCGGCCAGTGCCCAGATCACCACGCCCGCGCCCAGCAGGTACCAGAGCATCTGGATCGCGTCGACCCAGACCACCGCGCGCACCCCGCCGAAGAAGCTGTAGACCACCATCGCGATGCCCAGCACGAACACGATGGTCCAGTAGCTGGCTTCCACGCCGTAGGCGCCGAGCACCACCTTCACCGGGATCGCGGTGGCGAACAGCCGCAGCCCGTCGGCCAGCAGCCTGGTGAACAGGAAGGTCACCGAGGCGGTGGTGCGCAGCCCGTCGCCGAACCGCTTGCCCAGGAAGGCGTAGGCGGTGACCAGGTCACCGGCCACGTACTTGGGCAGCAGCACGAAGGAGACCACGATCCGGCCCAGCAGGTACCCGATGGCCAGGGACAGGAAGGTCATCCCGCCCGCGCCGGGAGTGGCCAGGTAGGCCACCGTCGGCACGCTGAGCACGGTCAGCGTCGAGGTCTCCGCGGAGACCACGGACAGGCAGACCACCCACCACGAGATCTTGCCCTCGCCCACGAAGTAGTCGTTGGCCGACTTCTGCCTGCCGCCGATCCAGATGCCCAGCAGCGGCATGCCCACCAGGAACACCGCGATGATGGCCAGGTCGAGACTGCGCACGTCCCACCTCCTGCTCTAACCGCCGGTTCGCACCGGCTCCCCAGTGATGTGCCCCCCGTCGGCCCCCGTGTTCCCCTGGACGCAGCGCAGCGCGACCGGTTGCCGCGACCACGGCTCCGGCAGGCGCAGCGCGGTGCGCCCCGGGGTGATGCTGCCCAGCTGGCGCGGGCCGACCGCTCCTGTGGTGGCCGGCAGGTTGCCGGGCTGACCGCAGAAGGTGAGCAGGCCGAGCAGCGCCGCAAGGTAGCCCTCCTTGCCGTCAGCAGGCAGTCCCTCGGCCGCGCTGGTGACCAGCTCAGCCGGGGCGAGATGCCTGCTCAGAGCGGCCATCAGCGTGGCGTTGTGCACCCCGCCTCCGGAAGCCACCACCCGGGTGGCCTCTTGCCGTTCACACTCCCGGGCGACGGTGCGGGCGGTCAGCTCGACCAGCGTGGCGAGCAGGTCCGGTCCCTCGGGCGGCTCGGCCACCCGGTCCAGGGCCGCGCGCAGGTAGCCGGCGGTGTAGTGCTCCTTGCCGGTGGACTTCGGCGGCGCCAGCTCGTAGTAGGGATCGGCCAGCAGGTTCGACAACAGGCCCGGGTGAGGGGAGCCGATGGCGGCGAGCCGGCCCCCCTCGTCGCGCTCGCGACGTTCCGGTAGCAGCCGGGTGGCCGCGTCAAGCAGCGCGTTCCCCGGACCTGTGTCGTAGGCCAGCGGCGGCAGACCGCCACCGACCACGCTGATGTTGGCGATGCCGCCGAGGTTGAGCGCGATCGTCCGCGCCGCCCGGTGGCCCAGCCAGAGCTGGTCGAACAGGCCGACCAGCGGCGCGCCGTGCCCGCCGGCGGCCACGTCCCGTGCTCGCAGGTCGGCCACCACCGGCAGTCCGGTGGCCTCGGCGATCCAGGCGGGCTGGCCCAGCTGCAAGGTGCCCTCGCAGCGGCCGTCCTGCACCCAGTGGTAGATCGTCTGCCCGAGCGAGCCGACCAGGTCGGCCCGCCCGTCGCAGAGTTCAGTCAGCCCGCGCAGCGCGGCCACCCCGAAGGCCCGGCCGACCATGGTGTCCAGCCGGCACAGCTGCCGGGCCGAACACTCCGCGGGCGGCAGCGCGGCCAGCAGTTCGGCGCGCAGCTCGCCGGGATAGGCCAGCTCGAGGCAGCCCAGCGGGCGCAGCTCCAGCCAGCCGTCGTCATCCATGCGGAACTCGGCCGCGGCCACGTCGATGCCATCCATCGACGTGCCGGACAGCAGCCCGAGCACCCGCCAAGATTTCACAAGATGTGGTCTATTGCATGGCGGAAGTTTACGCAAGACTGCGTTGAAGCCGCTGACGCAGTTGATAGCGAGTCGAGATCAGCCGGTCAGCGCGGCCACCAGCTCCTTGCCCTTGGGCAGCATGTCGTCCCGGCACTGGTCGATCTCCGGGCCGTGGGTGGCCCCGCCGGGAATGCCCGTGCCCTCCTGGTGCAGGGTCACCAGCACGTTGCCGTCGGCGAAGCGCCCGTAGCAGCCGTTGCCGCCGGTGGACTTGGGGAACAGCACGTTCTCCCCCTCCACCCGGTCCGCGGCGGACTTGTCGATGGTCAGCCAGTACTGGGCGCCGTCCTTGGTGCCGTTGTGCTGGGGCTGGCTGTCGCTGCGGAACAGGGTGATCTCGGCCCGCAGGTTCGCCTCCGGCTGCCGGGATCCCCAGTAGCAGCGGACATCCACCGTCTGCAGGTCGCCCTGGCCCCTGGCGGCCTGGGTGGCGGTGGTCTTCTTCGAGTTCGCCGGTTCCAGGGCGGGGAACAGGGTGAGCTTGGCGTGCAGCGCGGCGCAGTCGGGCAGGTCGGCGTGCTTGTCAGCGGGACCGGCCGCCGCCGCGGCGGTGTCCTCCGGGGTGTCGGCGGAGCCGCCGGAGGTGAGCGCGACGACCACGCCGATCCCGGCGACCAGCAGCACGGCCAGGCCGACCGCGAGCGCGATCATCGGCCCGTTGGACTTCTTCGGCGGCTGTGGGTAGCCGTAGGGCGGTGGGTACTGCGGCTGCTGCTGGTACGGACCCGGTTGCATGGTCATCATCCTGGCCCAGAGGCCACTCCGGCGAGGGCCGAACCGCCCATGATGCGAGGATGGGTCCGTGTCTGCCGAAGTCATGATCTGGATCGCCGTCGCCGTCGCCGCGGTGCTGCTCGTCGCGCTCGTCACCGGGGTCGTGCTGGCCCGCCGCCGCCGGGTCAGCCTCGCCGAGCAGGACAAGCCCGTGGTCGAGGGCCGTCCGGGCTACCAGGCGGACCGCAAGATCAGTTTCGCGCCGGGCGGGGAGACCGCCACGGTCACCGAGCCGGAGCCCGAGCCACACCCGGTGACCGAGCGCACCGAGGTCGACGGCCAGCCCGGTGTCGGCGACGACGCCGCGGTGCCCAGGGACACCCCGCGCCGGGACATCGTGGACGTGCCGCTGCCGCCGGCCGCGCAGGCCCCGGCCCCGATCGAGCCGATCGTGGTGGCCCAGACACACCCGGTGCCCGAGAACATCGAGCCCGCCGCCGGTCGCCTGGAGCGGCTGCGCGGCAGGCTGGCCAAGTCCCGCTCCGCCTTCGGCCAGGGCCTGCTCGGCCTGCTCGGCGCGGGCGACCTGGACGAGGACTCCTGGACCGAGGTCGAGGACACCCTGCTGCTGGCCGACCTGGGCGCGGCCACCACCGCGGAGATCATCGAGCGGCTGCGCGCGGAGATCGTCACCCGCGGGGTGCGCACCCCGGAGGCGGCCCGCGCGGTGCTGCGCGAGGTGCTGGTGGACGCGCTCAAGCCGGAGATGGACCGCTCGGTGCGCGCCCTGCCGCACGACGGCCGCCCGGCGGTGCTGCTGGTCACCGGCGTCAACGGCACCGGCAAGACCACCACCACCGGCAAGCTGGCCAGGGTGCTCGTCGGCGACGGCCGCACCGTGATCCTGGGCGCGGCGGACACCTTCCGCGCCGCCGCCGCCGAGCAGCTGGCCACCTGGGCCGAGCGCGCGGGCGCGGAGATCGTGCGCGGCAAGGAGGGCGCGGACCCGGCCAGCGTGGCCTTCGACGCGGTCAAACGCGGCGTGGAGGCGGGCGTGGACGCCGTGCTGGTGGACACCGCAGGTCGCCTGCACACCAAGACCGGCCTGATGGACGAGCTGGGCAAGGTCAAGCGGGTGGTGGAGAAGCAGGCCAAGGTGGACGAGGTGCTGCTCGTGCTGGACGCCACCACCGGCCAGAACGGCCTCACCCAGGCCAGGGTGTTCTCCGACGTGGTCGAGGTGACCGGCATCGTGCTGACCAAGCTGGACGGCACCGCCAAGGGCGGCATCGTCTTCCAGGTGCAGCGCGAGCTGGGCGTCCCGGTCAAGCTGGTCGGCCTCGGCGAGGGCCCGGACGACCTGGCCCCGTTCACCCCGGGCGCGTTCGTGGACGCCCTGCTCAGCTGAGCGTGTGCGCTGCGCGCAACGCAGCCGTAACACCGGCATCGGCACAGTTCACTTCGGTGAAACCTCCGGCGTAACCGGACGAAACACCGCCTCTCGATCCTTCACCGCAACGTGGCAGGCACGGGAGGACTACGAGAATGAACCAAGGCGACACCGCCTGGGTGCTGATCAGCGCCGCTCTGGTGCTGCTCATGACGCCGGGGCTTGCGTTCTTCTACGGCGGCATGGTGCGCGCGAAGAGTGTGCTCAACATGCTGATGATGAGTGTCGGCAGCATGGCCGTGGTCGGCGTGCTGTGGATCCTGTACGGCTACTCCTTCAGCTTCGGCAAGGACGTGGCGGGTGGCTGGCTGGCCGACCCGGCCGAGTTCTTCGGCCTCGATGGGCTGATGAGCCCGGAGGCGGTCTCGGGCACCATCCCGACGCTGGCCTTCGTCGCCTTCCAGGCCATGTTCGCGATCATCACCGTCGCGCTGATCTCCGGCGCGATCGCCGATCGCACCCGGTTCGTGCCGTGGCTGGTCTTCGCCGCGATCTGGGTCACCGTCGTCTACTTCCCGGTCGCGCACTGGGTCTTCGACTTCGACGGCAAGGACGCTGACGGCAACGTCACCGATCCCGGCGGCTGGATCGCCAACCAGCTGGGCGCGATCGACTTCGCCGGTGGCACCGCGGTGCACATCAACGCCGGCGCGGCCGCACTGGCCCTGGTGCTGGTGCTCGGCAAGCGGCGTGGCTGGCCCAAGGAGCCGATGAAGCCGCACAACCTGCCGTTCGTGGTGCTCGGGGCCGGTCTGCTGTGGTTCGGCTGGTTCGGCTTCAACGCCGGTTCCGCGCTGGCCGCCAACACCACCGCCGCGGTCACCTTCGTCAACACCATCGGCGCCACCGCGGCGGCCACCGTCGGCTGGCTGGTGGTGGAGCGCTTCCGCGACGGCAAGCCCACCACCCTGGGCGCGGCCTCGGGCATCGTGGCCGGTCTGGTCGCCATCACCCCGGCCTGTTCCGCGGTCAGCCCGATCGGCGCGCTGGCCATCGGCGTCATCGCCGGTGTGGTCTGCGCCCTCGCGGTGGGCCTGAAGTACAAGCTGGGCTACGACGACTCGCTCGACGTGGTCGGCGTGCACCTGGTCGGCGGCCTGGCAGGCACCCTGCTGATCGGCCTGTTCGCCACCGACGCGGCCCCGGCCGCGGTCAAGGGCCTGTTCTACGGTGGCGGTTTCGAGCTGCTGGGCAAGCAGGCGGTCGGCGCGTTCGCGGTGCTCGCCTACTCCTTCGTGCTCTCCTTGCTCATCGGGTACCTGATCAAGGTCACCATCGGCTTCCGGGTCGAGGCGGAGGCCGAGGTCGAGGGCATCGACGACGCCGAGCACGCGGAGAGCGCCTACGACTTCGCCACCTTCGGCGGGCGGGGCGGCGCGTTCAAGCCCACGGGGTCCGCATCCACCGCGTCCCTTGAGGAGAGCAAGGCATGAAGCTGGTAACCGCGATCGTCAAGCCGTTCACCATCGACGACGTGAAGGCCGCGCTGGAGCAGCTGGGCGTGCTCGGCATGACCGTCAGCGAGGTCCAGGGCTACGGCAGGCAGAAGGGGCACACCGAGGTCTACCGCGGCGCGGAGTACGCCGTGGACTTCGTGCCCAAGATCCGCATCGAGGTGCTGATCGACGACACCGGGGTGGACAAGGTGGTCGACGCGATCGTCGAGTCCGCGCGCACCGGCAAGATCGGCGACGGCAAGGTGTGGGTGACCTCGGTGGACACCGTGGTGCGGGTGCGCACCGGGGAACGCGGCACTGACGCGATCTGAGGCGGAGCGTCGCATGAGCGCAGGGATCAGCGAGTCGGTCGGTCCCGCCGCGGGCGACCTGGTGCGGGCGCGGCAGCTGCTGCTGGCGCCCGCACCGGGCCACCGCAAGCTGGCCGCGGAGCCACTACGGGCGGCCCTGGTGGACCTGCACGACTTCTGGCTGGCCGCGCACGCCGGGCTGGCCGGGATCGGCGGGGCGGGCAGCGGCACCGCGCTGGTCGCGGTGGGCGCGCTGGGCCGTCGCGAGCTGGCCCCGTACTCCGACCTCGACCTCGTTCTTGTCCACAATGGACGGACCGAGGTGGGTGCGCTGGCCGACCGGCTGTGGTACCCGCTGTGGAACTCCGGCATCGGCCTCGACCACTCGGTGCGCACCACCGCCGAGGCGGAGAAGGTGGCAGGCGCGGATCTGCGCGCCGCACTCGGCCTGCTGGAGGTGCGGCACCTGGTCGGCGACCAGTCGCTGTCCGACCGGCTCGCCGCCGGGGCCAGGCAGTCCTGGCGGGCCGGCATCCGGAACCGGTTCGAGGAGCTGGTCGAGGCGGTCGAGACGCGCTGGCAGCGCTCCGGCGAGGTCGCGCACCGGGTCGAACCGGACCTCAAGAACGGCAAGGGCGGCCTGCGCGATGTGAACCTGCTGGACGCGCTGGCCGCCACCCAGCTGGTGGACCGGCCGGGCCGGGAGGTGCGCGAGGCCCGCACGCTGCTGCTGGACGTGCGCACCGAGCTGCACCGGGCCTGCGGCAAGGCCCGCGACATCATCCGCGCCGAGGACGGCGACGAGATCGCCCTCGCCCTCGGCCTGCCGGACCGCTTCGAGCTGGCCAGGCTGCTCTCCGCCACCGGCCGCACCGTGGCCTACGCGGTGGACGTGGCCCTGCGCACCGCACGCAACGCCTTGCCGCGCAAGGGTTTCGCCGCACTCAGCAGCCGAGCCCCGTGGAACCGCGGCCCGGCGCGCCGGCCACTGGACGACGGGGTCGTGCTGCACGGCGGCGAGGTCGCGCTGGCCCGCGACGCGGTGCCGGCCCGCGATCCCGGCCTGCTGCTGCGGGTGGCCGCCTCGGCCGCGCGCACCGGCAGCCCGATCGCCGCGGGCACCCTGGCCCGCCTGGCCGACTCCGCGCCCGAGCTGCGCCGCCCGTGGCCCAGCGAGGCCAGGCAGGAGCTGCTCGCCCTGCTCGGCTGCGGCCGCGGCCTGATCGCCGTGGTGGAGGCGCTGGACCGCACCGGCCTGTGGGGACGGCTGTTCCCGGAGTGGGGCGCGGTCCGCGACCTGCCGCCGCGCGATGCCGCGCACGCCTGGACGGTGGACCGGCACCTGGTGCACGCGGTGGCCAACGCGGCCCGGCTGGCCACCACCGTCTCCCGCCCCGACCTGCTGCTGCTGGCCACCCTGCTGCACGACATCGGCAAGGGCCGCGAGGGCGACCACTCCGAGGTCGGCGCCGCGCTGGCCACCCAGGTCTGCGAACGCCTCGGCCTCTGGCCATCCGACATCGCGATCGTCGCCTCGGCCGTCCGGCACCACCTGCTGCTGCCGCACACCGCCACCCGCCGCGACGTGGAGGACCCGGCCACCGTGCACCGCGTGGTGGACACCCTGGGCGGCGACCCGGTGGTCCTGGAGCTCCTGCACGCCCTCGCCGAGGCTGACTCGCTGGCCACCGGCCCCGGCGTGTGGACGGAGTGGAAGGCCGCGCTGATCGCCGACCTGGCCCACCGCTGCCGCGCCGCCATGGCGGGGGAGCAGCTGGCAGGACCGGGCCCGCTGCCCGCCGAACAGGCCGAGCTGGCCGAGTCCGCGGTGGCCACCGGCAAACCGCACGTGGTGATCACCCCGGCCGGGCACACCGCCACGGTCACCGTGCTGGCCCCCGACCGGATCGGCCTGCTGTCCCTGGCCAGCGGCGTGCTCGCGCTGAACTCGCTGGAGGTGCACGCGGCCGAGGTCAGCGCGCACGCCGGCGCGGGCGTGGAGACCTTCACCGTGTCCCCGCGCTTCGGCACCCTGCCGGATGCCGCGCTGCTGCGGGAACAGCTGGTCAAGGTGCTCGACGGCACACTGTCCCTGGCCGACCGCCTGGCCGCCAAGGAACGCGACTACGGCGGCCCGCCGGAGGAGATCGCCCCGCCCAGGGTGCTGTGGTTCGACGACGAGGCCAGCGGCGCGGTGGTGATGGAGCTGCGCGCCACCGACCGGATCGGCCTGCTGCACCGGATCGCCGCGGCCCTTGAGGCCTGCAAGGTCGACGTCCGCTGGGCCAGGGTGGCCACCCTGGGCGGCACGGTTGTCGACTCCTTCAGCATCACCACCAGCGACAACGGCCTAGCCGAGCCGGGCAGCCCAGCCCGCCGCAAGATCGAGAAGGCGGTGCTGGCCGCCGCCCGTTAACCGCGCACCGCGCGCGAGACCAGCTCCGCCACGGTGTCGGCGTAGTCCCGGTCCAGCGGTCCGTGCCCGGTGAACAGCCGGTAGTGCAACGGCCCGAACAGCAGGTCCAGCACCGCCTCGGCGTCCAGCCGCGCGTCCAGGCCGCTGAAGGCCAGCGCCAGCCGGACCGGCTCGCGCCGCGGCCGGAACCAGCGCTCCCGCATGGCCTGGGCGAGCTCGGGGTCGTGCTGCGCCGCGCCGAGCAGCTCACGGAGCCGGTCCCCGAGCACGGTCCCGGCATAGAGCCGCACGAACCGCCGCGCCAGCTCGCGCAGCACTGCCTCCAGCCCCGCCCCCGCTGCCAGCCCCGCTTCCGCCGCTTGCCCCGCCCCCGCGACCTGCCCCGCCCCTGGTGCCCGCCCAGCCCCCGGCGGCGGCCCGGCCTCCCGCCGCGACCGCGCCAGGAACGCCTCCAGCACCACCTCCCCCTTCCCCCGCCACCACCGGTACACCGTCTGCTTCCCCACCCCCGCCCGCGCCGCGATCCGGTCCACCGTGATCCCGCCCCACCCGTCCGCCGCCAGCAGCTCCCAGGCCGCGTCCAGCACCGCCTGCCGCGCCCGCTGGTCCCGCCGCAGCGGATCAGGACCCGGCATCGTCTTCCCCCTGCTCAACGACCTGCCACGAGACGAGTCGTCTCGCGCCACGGGTCAAGCTACCCCTCCGTACCGGGCGTGCCGCTGCCTAGCGGGACGTAGGTGGTTCCACCCAGGCCGGATCACGGTCCATCACGCTGCGCTGACCTGCGCGAATCGGTCAGGCTGAGCACCGTGACGCGGTTCGGGGACCACGGTGGGGAGCCGTGGCAGGAGGCCAGAGCGTCACCAGCGGAGAGCCGGTGGCGGCCCGGCAGAGGGGTCCAGGCCGCCACCGGTGCTCTCCAGGCAGAACCTGTTGACTGGCTGTCGATGGGCTGTGGGCGGAACGTCCGGGTTACCCCCGTACGTTCTTCAGTTGTGGACAGCACCGGCGTCACCTCCAGCCGCCCCGGCATCGGACCACTCGTGGTCCGCGCCGGCCCCCGCGACCTGATGCTGCTGGCCGGCCTACCCGGCGCGGGCAAGTCCTCGCTGCTCCGCAAGCTGCGCGCCAGCGGCCCGTACACCGTGCTGGACTCCGACCAGGTCCGCGACCCGCTGGCGGCCCGGCTGCCGAACCTGCCCTACCGCTGCTACCGCCCGCTGGTGCACCTGCTGCACCACCTGCGCATCATCTGGGCCGCCTTCGCCACCAGGGGACCGGTGCTCGTGCACGAGCCCGCCACCAGGGTGGTCACCCGGAGCTGGCTGTCCGTGCTGGCCCGGCTCACCGGCCGCACGCCGCGGATGCTGTGGCTGGAGGTCACCCCCGAACAGGCGCGCGCCGGGCAGCGCGAGCGCGGCCGGGTCATCCCCGCGCACTCCTTCGCCAAGCACGTGCGCCGCGCGCTGCGGATCAGCGCCCGGCTCACCGCCGGACGCCCGCTGCGGGGCTGGCCGAAGGCCACCGTGATCTACCGCAGTGACGTCGCCAACGGGCTGAAACTGGAGTTGGTGGGTTCGCGGTCGAGCTGACGGCTAGCCTTAGGGGCAGGAACTCTGTTGCCATCCTGACCCCGCTGGAGCCCGTGACCCGTGTTCGACAACCTCTCCGACCGCCTCACATCGGTCCTGAAGAACCTGCGCGGCAAGGGCAAGCTGTCCGACGCCGACATCGACGCGACCTGTCGCGAGATCAGGATCGCACTGCTCGAGGCCGACGTGGCGCTGCCCGTCGTGCGCACCTTCATCGCGCAGATCAAGGAGCGGGCCAAGGGCGCCGAGGTCTCCCAGGCGCTGAACCCGGCCCAGCAGGTCGTCAAGATCGTCAACGAGGAGCTGGTCGCCATCCTCGGCGGCGAGACCCGGCGGCTGAACCTGGCCAAGACCCCGCCCACGGTGATCATGCTCGCCGGTCTGCAGGGCGCTGGTAAGACCACCCTGGCCGGCAAGCTGGCCAAGCACCTGGCCGGGCAGAACCACACCCCGCTGCTGGTCGCCTGCGACCTCCAGCGGCCCAACGCGGTCAACCAGCTCCAGGTGGTCGGCCAGCGCGCGGGCGTGCCGGTGTTCGCGCCGGAGCCCGGCAACGGTGTCGGCGACCCGGTCGCGGTGGCCAGGCAGGCCATCGAGGAAGCCCGCAAGTCCCAGCACGACCTGGTCATCGTCGACACCGCCGGCCGCCTCGGCGTCGACGAGGAGCTGATGAAGCAGGCCGCCGACATCCGCGACGCGGTGCAGCCCGACGAGGTGCTGTTCGTGGTCGACGCGATGATCGGCCAGGACGCGGTCAGCACCGCGACCGCCTTCCAGGAGGGCGTCGGCTTCACCGGCGTCGTGCTGACCAAGCTCGACGGCGACGCCCGCGGTGGCGCCGCGCTCAGCGTCCGCGAGGTCACCGGCCAGCCGATCATGTACGCCTCCAACGGGGAGAAGCTGGAGGACTTCGACGTCTTCCACCCCGACCGGATGGCCAGCCGCATCCTCGGCATGGGCGACGTGCTCACCCTGATCGAGCAGGCCGAGCAGGTCTTCGACGCGCGCGAGGCGGAGAAGCAGGCGCAGAAGCTCGGCGCGGGCGAGCTGACCCTGGAGGACTTCCTCCAGCAGATGATGGCCGTGCGCAAGATGGGCCCGCTGTCCAACATCCTCGGCATGCTGCCCGGCGCCGGGCAGATGAAGGACGCCATCGCCCAGGTCGACGAGAAGCACCTGGACCGCGTGCAGGCGATCATCCGCGGCATGACCCCGGCCGAGCGGTCCGATCCGAAGATCATCAACGCCTCGCGCCGGCAGCGCATCGCCAAGGGCTCCGGCGTGCCGGTCAGCGAGATCAACAACCTGGTCAACCGCTTCTTCGACGCGAAGAAGATGATGCAGCAGATGGCCGGCCGCTTCGGCATCGGCGGCGGCAGCGCCACCAGGGGCGGCGGCAAGGGCCGCAAGGGCAAGAAGGGGAAGAAGGGCAAGGGCCCGACCCCGCCCAAGATCCGCGGCGGCTTCCCCGGCATGGGCGGCATGCCCGGCTTCCCCGGCGGCATGCCCGACCTCTCCGGCATGCCCAAGGGGCTCAACGAGCTGCCCCCGGCGCTGTCCAACATGGACCAGCTGCCGCCCGGTTTCGACCCCTCGAAGCTGAAGTTCGACAAGTGACGCGGGCTCGACCCCCGTTCCACCTGCGCGGCGTCCTCCTGCCGGAGGGCGAGCACCGGGACCTGTGGATCGTGGACGGGCTCGTCTCGCACGAGCCCGTCCGCGACGCGGTGACCCTGGCCGAGGGCGGCTACCTGCTGCCCGGCCTGGTCGACGCGCACTGCCACGTGGGCCTGGGTCCCAGCGGTGCGGTCGAGCTGCCCGAGGCGGCCGAGCAGGCCGAGACCGACCGGGACGCGGGCACCCTGCTGATCCGCGACTGCGGCTCCCCGCTGGACACCCGCCCGCTGCAGGAGCGCGCAGACCTGCCCCGGATCATCCGCGCCGGCAAGCACATCGCCCGCCCCAAGCGCTACATCCCCTACGTCAGCGCCGACCTGGAGCACGAGGAGCTGCTGCCGGCCACCGTGGCCGAGCAGGCGGCCTACGGCGACGGCTGGGTCAAGCTGGTCGGCGACTGGATCGACCGGAGCACCGGTGACCTGGCCCCGCTCTGGTCGGACGAGATCCTCACCGAGGCCATCGCCGTCGCGCACGCCGCCGGAGCCAGGGTCACCGCCCACGTGTTCTCAGAGGACGCGGTCCCCGGCCTGGTCAACGCGGGCATCGACTGCATTGAACACGGCACCGGCCTCACCGAGAGCACCATCGCCGAGATGGCCAGGCGCGGCACCGCCCTGGTGCCCACCCTGATCAACATCGAGACCTTCCCCGGCATCGCCGCCAAGGCGGGCAAGTACCCCCGCTACGCCGAGCACATGCGCGCCCTGCACGCCCGCAACGACGCCACCGTGGCCGCCGCGATCGAGGCGGGCGTCCCGGTCTACGCGGGCACCGACGCAGGCGGCGGCATCAAACACGGCCGCATCGCCGACGAGATCGCCGCCCTGCACCGCGTCGGCATGACCACCGAAGACGCCATCGGCGCCGCCTCCTGGTCCGCCCGCGCCTGGCTGGGCAGGCCCGCGCTGGCCCACGGCGCCCCCGCGGACCTGGTCGTCTACGCCGAAGACCCCCGAGCCGACCTGCGGGTGCTGCGCGCCCCGGAGCTGGTCGTGCTGGGCGGCCACCCGTACACCTGACCCGGGGGAGGACCAGATGACAGGGGCGCCACACCAGGACGACGAGGCCACACCACCCACCGGCTTCGCCCGTCCCGCCACACCGCCAGCCGGCGAGTCCCCGGCCGCGCAGGCCCCGCTCGCGCCCCCTGTCGCCCAGCTCCCACCAGGCCTCGGCGACCCGCCAGCCACCTTCCCGGCCCTCAGCCACGCCCCGGCATCCCCAGCCACCCCGCCCGGCCTCGACCAGCTCCCGGCCACCGCACCCCCGCCCCCGGCCCCCTCACCCGCCTTCGCCCCGATCCAGGCCACCGGACCCCCGTCCTGGTCCGCCTACTCCGCCCCCATGCGCGGCGTCGACCAGAACCAGAACCCCTACCTGCACCCCCGCTTCTACGAGGCCCAGCAGGTCGCCGCCACCCGCACCAGCGTGCACTGGGGCATCCTGGTCTTCGTCCTCGGCTACGGCGCCTTCCACCTGGTCGGACTGGTCATCAGCTCGGTGATGGCCGGCCAGGTCAGCGGTTTCGACCCGGCCGAGCCCCCGGTGCTCGGCCCGCTGCTGCTGCTCTCCTTCGTGCCCAACCTGTTCCTCGGCCTGGTCCCGGCCATCGCCAGCTGGTGGAAGGGCAGCGGCCTGCGCCGCGACTTCGGCATCGTGCCCACGCTGCGCGACGTCAAGGTCGGCCTGGTCTGCGGCGTGATCTCCATCGGCGCCGCCTTCCTGATCAACCTGGTCGTGTTCGGCCTGCGCGGCGAGCCCCCCGCCCCGTCGGGTGGCCTGGTCGCCGCCAACGAGGGACGCACGATCTGGCTGGCCCTGTTCGCGCTGTTCCTGTTCATCGGCGCCCCGCTCACCGAGGAGCTGCTGACCAGGGGCGCGCTCTGGGGCGCGCTGGAGCAGTACCGGGTGCCCAGGTTCGCCATCCTGGTGCTCACCGCGCTGGTCTTCTCGCTCATGCACCAGGAGCCCGAGCGCGCCCTCGGACTGTTCGCCCAGGGCATCGCGATGGGCTGGGCCAGGATGCTCACCGGACGGATCGGCGCCAGCATCGTGGCGCACGCGGTGAACAACCTGCTGCCGGCCGCGTTGATCTTCTTCGCGGCGGACCTCGCACAGGCCGTCTGAACCGGGTAGTCCTACTGGCTAAGGTAGGACAGTTCTTCCCGATCGCAACCCCCAGCTGTTCGGAGGCGCCCGTGAACGCATCGCAGACGCCGGAGCCGTTGGGCGAACCCCCGGCCGCACTCCGGTGGTGGACGACGCTGCGCTCCCTCGGCGAGCGTCCTGCCGATGCGCTCTTCGACACCCCCGCCAAGCCGCACAAGTGGGGCTTCGGCGCCTTCTTGATCTCCTTCGGCGCGTTCCTGCTGGTCTCGGTCACGCTCAGCGCCCTGTTCCGGCCCGCTCCCGGCGGCCGGATCGGCCCGCTGGAGCTGGTCGCGGTGCTGTCCCTGCCCACCCTGACCGGCGCGCTGGTCGCGGTGCTGATCACCGTGGTGCGCGGCAACGGCCCGCTGGCCGACCTGCGGCTGCGCTGGAACTGGCGGCACGCCAGCATCGGCCTGGCCATCGGCGCGATCGCCCTGGTGCCCACCCTCTACGCCACCCGGCTCTGGGCGGCCTGGGTGGGCAACGACCAGGCCACCTCCGCGGTCGGCAAGGTGCTCGACGGAGTGTCCATGTCCCCGGTGCTGGCCGCGATCGTGTTCCTGCACCTGTGGCTGGTCGGCCCGCTGTGCGAGGAGATCGTCTACCGCGGCCTGCTCTGGGGCGCGGTGGAACGGCTGGGCTGGGGCCGCTGGGCCGCGTTCGTGCTCAGCACCATGGTCTTCGCGGTCGCCCACTTCGAGCCGGAGCGCACCCCGCTGCTGCTGTTCATCGCCATCCCGATGGGCCTGGCCAGGATGTACACCGGCGGCCTGCTGGCCAGCATCGTGGTGCACCAGGTCAACAACCTGCTGCCCGCGCTGGGCATGCTGCTGATCATGACAGGGGTGATCCCGGCGTGAGGCTGGACCTCAACAGCGACCTCGGCGAGGGCTTCGGCATCTGGCGGCTCGGCGACGACGAGGCGCTGCTGGCGGTGGTCACCTCGGCGAACGTGGCCTGCGGCTTCCACGCCGGCGACCCGGCCACCATGCGCAGGGTCTGCCAGGCCGCGGCCAGTGCCGGGGTCGCGGTCGGCGCCCAGGTCTCCTACCGCGACCTGGCCGGGTTCGGCCGCCGCTTCATCGACGCCGACCCGGCCGAGCTGGCCGACGAGGTGCTCTACCAGATCGGCGCGCTGTCCGCCTGCGCCCGCGCGGCCGGGACCGAGGTCCGCTACGTCAAACCGCACGGCGCGCTGTACAACGCCGTGGTGCACCACGAGGCCCAGGCTGCCGCCGTGGTCGACGGGGTGCGCGCCTTCGGCGAGCTGCCCGTGCTCGGCCTGCCCGGCTCCCGGCTGCTCGCCGCCGCCGAGGCCGCCGGCCTGCCCGCGGTGCAGGAGGCCTTCGCCGACCGCGGCTACACCCCGGAGGGCACCCTGGTGCCGCGTGGTCAGCCCGGCGCGCTGCTGACCAGCACCGAGGACGTGGTCGAGCGCGCGGTGCGGCTGGCCGAGCGCGGCGAGATCCTGGCGGTGGACGGGTCCGTGCTGGCCAGCGGCGCGCGCTCGCTCTGCCTGCACGGGGACACCCCCGGCGCGGTCGCGCACGCGGTCGCGGTCCGGGCCGCGCTGACCGAGGCCGGCGTCACCCTCAGCGCCTTCGCCTGACCCCGAATTCGTCCCCCGGCCACCCCATCTGGCACAATGGCTGGCTGTCCGCCATGGTCGGTCCCTCTCACCGTGCCACGGCTCCGACAACCGAGCGCACCGCACCCGCAACCCCACGCGGGCAGGCAGGCGCTCACCCGTGAGCAGCACAAAATTTCGAGGAGCACCGCTACCCGTGGCCGTCAAGATCAAGCTCATGCGCCTTGGCAAGATCCGCCAGCCGTACTACCGCATCGTGGTCGCCGACGCGCGCACCCGCCGCAACGGCAAGGCGATCGAGACGATCGGCAAGTACCACCCCAAGGACGAGCCGAGCTTCATCGAGGTCAACGCCGAGCGTGCGGCGTACTGGCTGGGTGTCGGCGCGCAGCCGACCGAGCCCGTGCAGCGCCTGCTCGAGCTGACCGGTGACTGGCAGAAGTTCAAGGGCCTGCCGGCCCCCGCCGAGGGCACCCTGAAGGTCAAGGCGCCCAAGGCTGACAAGAAGGCGCTGTTCGAGGCCGCGCTCGCCGCCGCTGGCGACGAGCCGTCGACCGACGCCACCACCCCGAAGCAGAAGAAGGCCCCGAAGAAGGCCGAGAAGGCCGCCGACGAGGCCCCCGCGTCCGCCGAGGGCGCCGAGAAGGCTGAGGACGCCGGCGCATGACGGTACTCGCGGACGCTCTCGAGCACCTGGTCCGCGGCATCGTCGACCACCCGGACGACGTGCGCGTCCAGCTGATCACGACCCGCCGCGGGCGAACCCTTGAGGTGCACGTGCACCCCGAGGACCTCGGCAAGGTGATCGGCAGGGGCGGTCGCACGGCGACCGCGCTGCGCACCGTCATGTCCGGCATCGGCGGCCGGGGCCTCCGGGTCGACGTCGTCGACACCGACCGCTGAGCACCGCGGACGTCATCTCCGTGAGCACTGAAGTGGTCGTCGGGCGCATCGCCCGGTCGCACGGCATCCGCGGCGAGCTCGTCGTGGACGTGCACACCGACGAGCCGGACGACCGGTTCGCCATCGGCACGGTCCTGACCGGCAAGCCGCGTCAGGGCGCGTCCAGGAGTCTCACCATCACAGCCGCCCGGCCACACGCCGGGCGGCTGCTGGTGAGCTTCGAGGGCGTGGCCGACCGTTCCGCCGCGGACGCCCTCCGCGGGGTCCTGCTCACCGTCCCGGTCAGCGCGCTGCCCGAGATCACCGAGGAGGACGCCTTCTACGACCACCAGCTGGAGGGCCTGGCCGCGGTGGACACCACCGGAGCCGCCATCGGCGTGGTCCGCGAGGTCCTGCACGGCCCGGCTGGCGAGCTGCTCGTGCTCGACGCCGACGGCGCCGAACTGCTCGTGCCGTTCGTGCGGGCCATCGTGCCGGAGGTCGACCTCCAGGCCCGCCGGGTCGTCATCGACCCACCCGAAGGCCTCTTCGACCAGTAGAAACGACGAACGCGCGTGCGCCTGGACGTCATCACTATCTTCCCCGAGTACGTCGCCCCGCTGCGCGAGGCGCTGCTCGGCAAGGCCCTCGACCGCGGCCTCATCCAGCTCGGCGTGCACGACCTGCGGAACTACGCGCACGACGTGCACCGCTCGGTCGACGACAGCCCCTACGGCGGCGGTCCCGGCATGGTGATGAAGCCGCAGGTCTGGGGCGAGGCCCTGGACGACATCTGCCCGGCCGAGCCCGCGCCCCGGCTGATCGTGCCCACGCCGGCGGGCCGCCCGTTCACCCAGGCCATGGCCCACGCCTACGCCATGGAAGAGCACCTGGTCTTCGCCTGCGGCCGCTACGAGGGCATCGACCAGCGCGTGGTCGACGCCGCCTCGGCGCGGATGCCGGTGGACGAGGTCTCCATCGGCGACTACGTGCTCATCGGCGGTGAGGCCGCGGTGCTGGTCATGGTCGAGGCCGTGGTCCGGCTGCTGCCGGGGGTGCTGGGCAACCAGGCCTCGCACGAGCAGGACTCCTTCTCCGACGGCCTGCTCGAAGGCCCCAGCTACACCAGGCCCGAGGTCTGGCAGGGCCTGCCGGTGCCGGAGGTGCTCCGCTCCGGCAACCACGCCGCGATCAACCGCTGGCGCCGCGACCGAGCGCTGGAGCGCACCTACCACCGCCGCCCCGACCTGCTGGCCGCGCTGACCGAGGACGCCCTGGACAAGCACGACCGCAAGCTGCTCGACCAGCTGCGTGCCGAGGACCACCAGTCCTGACCAGGTCGATTTCGTGCCCGACTACCCCGTCTGGCACACTGGACAGGTTGCTGCTGCCGGTCGCTGGCCGGCGCGCACACCGGAAGCTCACCCCTGACGGGCCCTCTCGCGGACACGGCGACGGACCTAGGGCGTAAGTGAGAACTCTGAGAATGACGAGGACGGAACACCCATGAACACCCTGGACGCTCTGGACGCCCAGTCGCTGCGTTCTGACATCCCGGACTTCCGACCGGGCGACACGCTGAAGGTGCACGTTCGCGTCATCGAGGGTTCTCGTGAGCGCGTCCAGGTGTTCCAGGGCGTGGTCATCCGCCGCCAGAACGGTGGCATCCGCGAGACCTTCACCGTCCGCAAGGTCTCCTTCGGCGTCGGCGTCGAGCGCACCTTCCCGGTGCACTCCCCGAACCTGGCCAAGATCGAGCTGGTGACCCGCGGCGACGTGCGCCGGGCCAAGCTCTACTACCTGCGCGAGCTGCGCGGCAAGGCCGCGAAGATCAAGGAGAAGCGGGACACGGTCCCCGCCAAGTGATCGGGGCGAAGTCCCGTCACGTAGCCTGACTTGGTGGCCGACATCGTGGCTTCCCAGCCTCAGCACAACGATCCGGATGACTCCACCCCCGCCCACGGCACCCCGCGTGCCGGGGCCGGGGCAACGGAGGAGAAGCCCTTCCATACGAAGAAGCCCAAGAAAAAGGGCTCCTTCTGGAAGGAGCTGCCGATCCTGATCGTGGTCGCGCTGCTGCTCACCTTCCTGATCCAGGAGTTCCTGGCCCGGGTGTACGTGATCCCGTCGCAGTCGATGGAGCAGACCCTCCACGGCTGCGCCGGGTGCACGAACGACCGGGTGCTGGTCGACAAGGTGACCTATCGCTTCAGCAACCCCGAGCCGGGTGACGTCGTGGTCTTCCGCGGCCCCGACTCGTGGAGCCCGGAGATCGTGGGGTCCCGCTCGTCGAACTCCTTCGTCCGCTGGCTGCAGGGCCTCGGCTCGTTCATCGGCCTCGCGCCGCCGGACGAGCGGGACTTCGTCAAGCGGGTGATCGCGGTCGGCGGGCAGACGGTGCAGTGCTGCGACGACCAGAACCGGCTGCTGGTCGACGGCAAGCCGCTGACCGAGCCGTACCTGTACTGGGAGGCCGACCGCGGCGGTCCCGAGGACCAGACCCGGTTCGGCCCGATCACGGTGCCGCAGGGCCATCTCTGGATGATGGGCGACAACCGGAACAACTCCTCGGACTCCCGTGCCGAGGGCCACGGTCCGGTGCCGGTGGACAACGTGATCGGCAAGGCGCAGGTCATCGTGCTGCCGCCGAGCCGCTGGCAGGGCATCGACGACCCGAACCCGCAGGCCGTCGCCCTTGGCGCCGCGCCGTGGCAGGCCGGGATCCCCGCCGGGGTCGGCATCGCGGGCGCGGTGCCCACGCTCTGGCTGATCCGCCGGGGGCTACGGCCGCTGCGTTCGCGGCAGAAGCGGGAACGCGACTGACCATGGCAGGGGCGAGGACGCGTCCGGCCGGTCGCGCCCATGATCGCCGCGCCGCGCCACCCGCCGAGCTGCCCTGCCCACCGCGTGCGGTGGTCCGTGGCAGCTCGGGCAACTGGGCCTTGCAGGCCGCGCTGGACCGGCGCGGCCTTGGCCCGGTGGCCGGGGTGGACGAGGCGGGCCGGGGCGCCTGTGCCGGACCGCTGGTGGTGGCGGCCTGCGTGCTGCGGCCGGGTGACGTCCGCCGGTTCGAGGGCCTGACCGACTCCAAGCTGCTCACTCCGGCCGCCCGCGACCGGATGTACGACCTGGTGCTGGACCGGGCGCTGGCGCACTCCGTGGTGGTGATCGACCCGGCCGAGGTCGACGCACTGGGCATCCACGTGGTGAACCTGGAGGGCATGCGCCGGGCGGTGGCGCGACTGGCCACCCACCCCGGCTACGTGCTCACCGACGGCTTCCGGGTGCCCGGCCTGACCGCGCCGAACATGCCGGTGGTCAAGGGCGACCAGGCGGTGGCCTGCGTGGCCGCGGCCAGCGTGCTGGCCAAGGTCACCAGGGACCGCATCATGACCGAGCTGCACCAGAAGTGGCCGCGGTACGGCTTCGAGGTGCACAAGGGCTACTGCACCGCGGAGCACAGCGCGGCACTGCGGGCGCACGGCCCGATCGACGAACACCGGTGGAGCTACGCGAACGTCATCGCGGCCGCCGCCGAACACGGCATGGCCCCGCCCCGGCGGGTGAAAACCGGACTGCTCGCGACCGCCCGAAACGGCGTAGCCCCAGTAGTCCAGAATGTGTTGGTTCCACCAGGACGCCTCGCTGAGGGGGCGGCAGTGTCACGACGAGGGGTCGAAGGCGGATGAGCGCGGAGGATCTCGAGAAGTACGAGACCGAGATGGAGCTTCAGCTCTACAAGGAGTACCGCGACATAGTCGGTCAGTTCGCCTACGTCGTGGAGACCGAGCGGCGGTTCTACCTGGCCAACGCGGTGGACGTGCAGGTGCGCAACGCCGACGGCGAGGTCTACTTCGAGGTGCGCATGTCGGATGCGTGGGTGTGGGACATGTACCGCCCCGCGCGGTTCGTGAAGAACGTCCGGGTGATCACCTTCAAGGACGTCAACGTCGAGGAGCTGGACAAGCCAGACCTCCGCCTCCCCGAATCCGGCCCCTTCGGCCAATAGCACACCCCCGCCGCACCCCGCTCCCAAGATCGCGACCTATCCACACCCCCGGGTCCCCACCCCACCCACCAGCCCACTTATCCACACCCCGCCCCACCCCACCTGGCATTCCCCACCCGCTCCCACCAGGGTCGAAGAAGACACCCCGTCCTCCGACCCAGGAGCCCCCATGCCCCCCACGGCCACCCTCACCGCAACCCTGGAATCCCGCGCCACCGCCCACAACAAGACCCTGGGCCGCCGCGGCGAGGCCCTGGCCGCGCAGTACCTGGAGTCCCAGGGCCTGACCATCCTGGACACCAACTACACCTGCCGCCACGGCGAGCTTGACCTCATCGCCACCGACGGCAAAACCCTCATCGTCTGCGAGGTCAAAACCCGCAGCGACCCGGCCTTCGAGCCCCCCGCCGCCGCCCTGACCCCCCGTCAGGCCCGCCGCATCCGCGACACCACAGAATCCTGGCTGGCCCTGCACCACGTCCCCTGGGTCCCCATCCGCTGCGACCTCATCGCCATCCAATGGCCCCCAGGCGACCCCCCAATCCTCGACCACCGCCGCGCCATCCTCTAGCGCGCCCCAGTCGAGCCCCAGCTCCCGCAGGCCCCAGCCCCCGCCTGCCCCATCCCCGCCTGCCCCAGCCCCGCCTGCCCCAGCCCCGCCTGCCCCGGCCTGCCCGCTCGCATCTCCGAGGCGGCCACCCGAGGTAGCAGCCCCCTTCTCGCCCCTCCGCACGTCCTTCACCCAGCCGAGCCACCAACAGTGCCTCGGCCGCCCCGCACGCCCACCCGCGCCTTCCGCGTCCCCGGCCGCTCCCGTCGGAGCCACTCACCCCTCCTCCCCGCCCCAACGTCCCCGCCTTCGCCGCCGCCGCAACGTCTCTCGCCGCCCTCGATCTCCTCCTTCCCGTCTTCTCTGCCGAACCGACACCTCTCACCACCTTCCACCTCCTCCCCTCCTCGTCCGCCACACCGCCCCTTCCTCCCCCCACTTGCCCTCCCTCCCGCCGCTCCCGCTCTCCCCTCCGCCCTCCCACCTCCTTCCTCCTCTCTCTTCTCTTCCCTTCCCTTCGCACTGCCTGGAGTTGCCCTCATGCCCCCGGCCCGAGCTTGGTCCGTAGCCCTCTTCGGCGTGGACGGCCTCCTCGTCGAGATCGAGGCCGACCTCGGCGGCGGCCGTCCCGGCGTACAGATCGTCGGCCTCCCCGACACCGCGCTCCAGCAGTCCAAGGAGCGGGTCAGGGCCGCCGTCTGCAACAGCGAAGAACCCTGGCCCGAGCGGAAGATCACCTTCGCCCTGTCGCCCGCCGCCCTGCCCAAGACCGGTGCGGGCTACGACCTCGCCCTGGCCTGCGTGGCCCTCGCCGCCGCGGCCGCCATCCCCCAGGAGGCGCTCAACTCCACCGCCCTGCTTGGCGAACTGGCCCTGGACGGCAGGCTCCGCCCCATCCGCGGCGTCCTCCCGTCCCTGCTCGCCGCCCGGCGTGCCGGCATCCGCCGAGCCGTGGTGCCCACTCCCACCCTCCCCGAGGCGGGCCTGGTGTCCGACCTGGACGTCTACGGCGCCAACACCCTCGCCGAAGTCCTCCGCTGGCTCCGCGGCCAAGCCGACCTACCCACCCCGCCACCCACCACCGGCGCGCCCACGACCCCCTGCCCCGACCTAGCCGACGTCCTCGGCCAACCCGAGGGCCGCTGGGCCCTTGAGGTCGCCGCCGCCGGCGGCCACCACCTCCTGCTCGTCGGCCCACCCGGCACCGGGAAGACCATGCTCGCCGAACGCCTCGTCGGCCTGGTGCCTCCCCTGACCAGCGAACAGTCTCTCGAGGTCACCGCCATTCACTCCCTGGCAGGCACCCTGTCCCCGGAGTCCCCGCTGGTCACCAGCCCGCCGTTCGTCGCCCCGCACCATTCGGTCTCGGTCGCTGGACTGATCGGCGGCGGCTCCGGCCTGGCCAAACCCGGCGCGATCAGCACCGCCCACCACGGAGTCCTGTTCATCGACGAGGCCGGCGAGCTCGGCCCGCAACGCCTGGAGTCCATGCGCACCGCACTGGAACAGGGCGAGGTCCGCCTGGCCCGCCGCGACGGCCTGGTCCGCTACCCGGCTCGCTTCCAACTGGTCCTGGCCACCAACCCCTGTCCCTGCGCCCCACCCCGCGACAGCGAATGCGTCTGCCTGCCCCCAGCCCGCCGCCGGTACGCCGCCCGCCTGTCCGGCCCCCTGCTGGACCGGGTCGACCTCCAAGTCCGCATGCGCCCGCTCACCCACATGCACGTCGACCCCGACAACCCACCCGAGAACACCACCACCGTCCGCGAACGAGTCCTGGCCGCCCGCGAACGTGCCCAGCACCGCTGGGCCAAACAAGGCTGGCTCAACAACGCCTCCGTCCCCGGCCAAGCCCTGCACCGCGAGTTCGCCCTGCCCAAGTCGGCCACCGCCCTGCTCGACAGATCCCTAGCCCACGGCCTCCTCTCCGGCCGAGGAGCCGACCGCTGCCTACGAGTCGCTTGGACCCTGTGCGACCTCGACGAAGCCACCCGCCCCACCAGCGACCACGTAGCCGCTGCCCTGGAGTTCCGTGACCGAGCTGCCCGCCCCTGAACACCAACCCACCCGCCGCCACCTGTCCCCGGCCTCGCACCGTCCCCACAACACCCAACTTCGCGGCCACCGCCCGAAAGCCCCGCCAACCGCCCGAAATCCCACCGACTGCACGAAGCCCACACCGCCCGCCCGAAGCCCCGCCAATCACTTGAAGCCCTGCGAACCGCCGGACCTCGCACCGATCGCCTCAAGCCCTGCCAACTGCCGGACCTCGCACCGATCGCCTGAAGCCCTGCCAACTGCCGGACCTCCCGCCAATCGCCCGAATTCCGACCAGCTGTCCGAACTCCGCCGACCGCCTGAACTCCCACCGCACGCCCGATGCCCCCACCAACCCGTCAGGAGCCCCGTGAGCGTGGATGCCTCCCGCCTGCGCCTCGCCCGCGCCTATCTCTCGCGAGTCGCCGAACCCCCAGCCCCCGCACTGCACCGCCTCATCAGCGAAGTGGGACCGGTGGAAGCCGCCGACCGCGTCCACCGCGGCGACGTTCCAGAACCCGTCGCCAGGACGACCGAGTCCCGGCGCAACGCGTTCCGTCCTCGTGATGATCTGGCCGCGGCCGCCGCCATCCAGGCCCGCTTACTCATCCCGGAGGATCCTGACTGGCCCAGCTGGCAGTTCTCCAGCTTCATCGCCGCCGCGGCCCAGGGCTCTGAGGACGCCGTGCCGCCGTTGGCGCTGTGGGTGCGTGGCGATGCCCCGCTCGCCGGTCTGGTCGAACGCGCCGTCTCGGTCGTCGGCTCCCGCTCGGCGACCCCGTACGGCGAGGTGATCGCCACCGAACTCGGTATCGGACTGGCCGAGTTGGGCGTCACCGTCGTCTCCGGCGCGGCGATGGGCATCGACGGTGCTGCCCACAGCGGCGCGATCATCGGCAACGGACACACCGTGGCCGTGGTCGCCTGCGGCCTGGACATCCCGTACCCGCTGGACCACCTCGGCCTGTTCCGCCGGATCCTCACCCGCGGCGGCCTGGTGATCAGCGAATACCCGCCCGGGGTCAAACCAGCCAAGCACCGCTTCCTGGTCAGGAACCGTCTCATCGCGGCCCTCGGCGGCGGCACCGTTGTGGTCGAAGCCGGTATCCGCAGCGGTGCCACGAACACCGCCGCGCACACCCGCGCGCTGGGACGTCCGCTGATGGCCGTGCCCGGCCCGGTCAACTCGGCCATGTCGGTCGGCTGCCTCGCCCTGCTGCGCTCCGGTCACGCCGTCCCGGTCGGCACCGCGGCCCAGGTGATCGAAGCCTCCGGCCGCATCGGCATCGACCTGTCCGACACCCCGGAAGGCCCCCGCAAGGACACCGACGGCTTGGAACCCCACGCACTCCGCGTGCACGAGGCGTTGCCGGAACGAGCTGGAATGAGCGCGGAAGAAGTAGCCATCGAGTCCGGTCTGCCCCTAAGTCGGGTCAGAGGACTACTCCCCGCATTGGAACTCGCCGGACTCGCCCAGAGGGGCGACGAGGGTTGGCATCGGCAGCGAGCCAATAGATGATCAAACTGCGAGCACGGACCAGGTCAGCGACCCGCAACTGTTGGGCGGCACCACTTGACCTTGTCCGTCCGACCGCGCAGCGTGTGAGGTCGAGGCCGCCGCCCGCCAGGCGTGCCACGAGGGAGGAATGGCATGCCGACCCCGCGAGGGGACCGCCGTCGGGCCACCACAACGGCGTCCGCGCGTGCCCAGCTCCCCGCCCTGCTGGCGAGGTCCGTGGCCGAGTTCGAACGCCACCTGACCCTGGAGCGCGACGTCTCTCCGCATACGGCCCGCGCCTACCTGAGCGACGTGGTCTCCCTGCTGACCCACTTCACCCACGGCCCCACGACCTCCGCCGCAGCACCGGCCAGTCCACCCGCCGCGACGGTGACCGCCGCCGCCCTTGGCGCTGAGGGCGACACCGCTGCCGACGCCATCGCCGCCGCCGCTGCCGATGCCAGTGGCGGTGCCGATGCTGCTGGCGACGGCGACGGCGGTGCTAGTGGGCACGCCGGTGCCGGTGCCGGTGCCAGCACCAGTGCGGGTGCGGGTCCGGGAGACGGTGGCGGCGACGCGCCGGATCTGCGCGCCCTGGATCTTGACGAGCTGCGTGCCTGGCTTGCGGACCAGCGGGCCGGCGGGGCCAGTCGGACCACGCTCGCCCGCCGTGCCGCCGCCGCCCGGACGTTCACCGGATGGGCGGCCAAGGCGGGTTACCTGGACAACGATCCGGGGCCTCGGCTGGCCTCCGCGCGGCCGCATCGGCACCTGCCGACGGTGCTTCGCGCTGATCAAGCCACCGCCGCGATGGAGGCTTCGGCGTCCGGGGCTGCGGAGGGTGATCCGGTCGCTCTGCGTGATCACGCGATCGTGGAACTCCTGTACGCCACTGGAGTTAGGGTGGCGGAACTCTGTGGGTTGGACGTGGGCGATATTGATCACGCACGGCGTGTCGCACTGGTCATGGGCAAGGGTGGCAAGCAGCGTTCTGTCCCGTACGGAGTGCCCGCGGACCGGGCGATTCGTGCCTGGTTGGAGCGCGGTCGGCCGCAACTTGTCTGTGCCGCTTCACATGCGGCGTTGTTCCTCGGCGCGCGCGGTGGCAGGCTCGATCCCAGAGTGGTGAGGAGGGTGGTGCACGACATGGTCGGTTCCGTGCCGGGCGCCGCCCCGATTGGGCCGCACGGGTTGCGTCATTCCGCGGCGACCCATCTCCTGGAAGGCGGAGCCGACCTCCGCAGCGTTCAGGAACTGCTCGGTCACGCTACGCTCGCAACGACTCAGCTCTACACCCACGTCACCGTCGAACGGCTGAAGGCGATACATGACCGAACCCACCCCCGTTCCTGACGATGCCGGGGGAGGTTTCCGCACAGCGACCGTGTCAACGGCGTCCTCCCCGCAGGCCCGCTCCGCCCACCTCGGACGGGCTCGTCGTCACGGCGTTGACGACAGCACGGCGCCCAGGCAGGGGCGCGGTGCCGGTACCTCCGGCGGACACGGCCACCCGCCCGAGCCGGAGGCCGCTGAGCAGGCCGCCCCGCTTGGCGAACAGCGCAGCGCCGACGATGTCGAGGCCGGCATCGTCGCGTTGTGGCGCGCCTACGGCGTGGCCCGCGAGCAGTCGCTCCGGGACCGCCTGGTGCTCCACTACGCGCCGCTGGTCAAGTACGTCGCCGGTCGGGTCGGCACGGGTCTGCCGTCCTACGTCGACGTCGCCGACCTGGTGCAGTCCGGGGTGTTCGGGCTGGTCGACGCGATCGAGAAGTTCGAGCCGGAACGCGGGCTGAAGTTCGAGACCTACGCCATGCAGCGCATCCGCGGCGCGATCCTGGACGACCTGCGCGCCCAGGACTGGGTGCCCCGCTCGGTGCGCAGCCGTGCCAGGGACGTCGAACGTGCCCTGGAACGCCTCGAAGCACGGCTCCAGCGCACCGCTACCGACCTGGAACTGGCCGACGAGCTCGGCGTCACCAGCGACGAGCTCCGCGACCTGTTCGCCCAGCTCCAGCTGACCAGCGTGGTCGCACTGGACGAGCTGATCGCCGCGGGCCGGGGCACCGCCTCACTGGCCGAGACCCTGCCCGACGACCGCGCCGAGGACCCGGTCGCCGCCCTGGTCGACCAGGACGGTCGTCGCCAGCTGGCCGACGCGATCGCCCAGCTCTCCGAACGCGACCGAGTCGTGGTCACGCTCTACTACTTCGAGAACCTGACCCTCGCCGAGATCGGTCGCGTCCTGGGCGTCACCGAGTCCCGCGTCTGCCAGCTGCACACCCGAGCTGTGCTGCGCCTGCGGACCAAGATGGCGGAGCAGGCCGAGGCCTGACGGACCTGACGCGGTGACCGCGCCGCGATCAGGTCCGAGCACCGTGCGCCGGGCACCGGTTGTGGGCTGGCCCAGCCCGGATCGGTGGGTGGGGGTTCGGTGGTGCCTGGAGTTGTCTGGGTAGATGGCTTGGTTGGCCTCCTTTGGTTGTGCTGGCTTGGAGCCTCGCCTGGCTGGAGTCTCCGGGAGCGAGCTGCGGGCTGAGAGCGGAGACGCTGGCGGCTAGTTGCCGCTGGGGCAACAGCTTTTCGCCGGGATTGGCGTCGGTGTCGGCTAGCCGTCGACGGGTGGTCGGGGTCAGGAATGGGGCTGGGACTCGAGTTTCAGCTTTTGGCGGTGCGGCCGAGGCCGGAGTTGGGCTTGCCCGGGACCGGAGTTGGCCGGGCACTGGGCTGTGATTGGGCTTGCCGGCAGCTGGTGATGGTCAGGCTGGGTGGGGACGCAGCGGGGGTTGGGGCGGGCGTTGGTTGGCGTGTCTGGGCTGTCTCCAGGTGACCATTTGCCTGCTTGGCAAGGGTGATCCCAATGGGTGATTTTGGGAGATTGATCGGATTGGGCCGGGCAGGGCCGCCGGGGATTGGTTGGGCGGACGGGATTGAGGTTGGGCGGCCGCGGCCGCGGGGGGAGGGGGCCGGGCTGGGCCGGGTTGGGCCGGGTTGGGCCGGGTTGGGCTGGGCTGGGCTGGGATTGGGTTGAGCTGGGCTGGGATTGGGTTGAGCTGGGCCGGATCGGGTTGGGGTTGGGTGAGTGCTGGGGTTGAGGGCCGGGTGGCGTGGGTGTGCGCGGTGGTTCGGGTGGGTGGTGCGGTGGGCGTGGGGCGGGTTGGTGGGGGAGTTGGAAGTTGGGGTTGGGCGGGGCAGGGGGAGGAGGCGGAGGGTGGGGCGGGTCAGGAGGTGGAGGGGGTTCAGGTAGGTGTGGTGGCGGCGTAGGCCCCAGTGCAGGCAGGCGGGGGCTGGGCAGCCGGGGTGGCCTGGGGTGAGGTGGCCGAGGGGAGTTGCGGTGGGGATGTGCTGGCCTTTGCGGACCTGGGGTGTCAGGGGTTCGTAGGTGGTGTGCAGGCCGTTGGGGTGGTGGAGGGTGACCACGCCCCGGCCGGCTACCGGGCCGGCGAAGGTGACCACGCCGGTGGCGGCGGCGAGGACCGGGGTGCCTGGTGGGGCGCCCAGGTCTATGCCGCGGTGGCCGGGGCCGTAGCGGTGCTGCGGCGGGGTGAACCGCCGCAGCACCGGCGGCCGACCGGGGAGCGGCCAGGTCCACCTCGTGCTGGCGGGAGACAGCGAGGGTGGGGTGGCGCTGCGGACCGCGGTCGGGTCTGCCCCGGCCACCGCGCAACCGGCCAGGGCCGCCGTCAGCAGGGCGAGGGCCATCGCCGCTATGACGGGGTGCACCACGAGGGCCGTCCTGACGGGGGCGGGGGTTGGCGTCAGGGCGGGGGTGGTGACTGGCGGGGTGGGGGTGGAGTGGGGCATGGGGTTCAGCGTGGTGGGGGCGGGGGTGGGGAGCCAGGGCGTGGGAGGGCGGCTGTGGATAGGTGGGGGATTGTGGATAGGTCGCGATCTTGGGCAGGGGGGATTCGGAGTTGGGGTGGGTGTGGGCGTATGCTTTGAGCGCGGCCCGTCTGTGTGCGGGTTGACTTCGCGTGTCAGCGCAGGTCTCACCAGATGAGACGCGTGGCCCGGTGGTCCTGGATCTTCCGCAGGTGGGAAGGCCCGGGTTCGGGCGGCGGCCCTGACACCAGGGCGAGGGACCGCCCGGTTCCTTGCGACAACCATCCCGCGTGCGGGTTTATCCAGCACGCCTGAGAACACGAGGTGTCATCCGGCTATGGCCGTCGTCACCATGAGGCAGCTGCTCGACAGCGGCGTGCACTTCGGGCACCAGACTCGTCGCTGGAACCCGAAGATGAAGCGCTACATCTTCACCGAGCGCAACGGTATCTACATCATCGACCTTCAGCAGACGCTGACCTACATCGACCGGGCCTACGAGTTCGTCAAGGAGACGGTCGCCCACGGCGGCACCATCCTGTTCGTCGGCACGAAGAAGCAGGCGCAGGAGGCCATCGCCTCCCAGGCCCTGCGGGTCGGCATGCCCTTCGTCAACCAGCGCTGGCTGGGCGGCATGCTCACGAACTTCTCCACCGTGCACAAGCGTCTTCAGCGCCTCAAGGAGCTGGAGTCGATGGAGCAGACCGGTGGCTTCCAGGGTCTCACCAAGAAAGAGATCCTGATGCTCACCCGTGAGAAGGACAAGCTGGAGAAGACCCTCGGCGGTATCCGCGACATGGCCAAGGTGCCGAGCGCGGTGTGGATCGTGGACACCAAGAAGGAGCACATCGCCGTCGGCGAGGCCCGCAAGCTGGGCATCCCGGTCGTGGCGATCCTGGACACGAACTGCGACCCCGACGAGGTCGACTTCCCGATCCCGGGCAACGACGACGCGATCCGGTCGGCCGCGCTGCTGACCAAGGTCGTCGCCGAAGCCGCGGCCGCCGGCCTGATGGCCCGTTCCGGCCAGGGCAAGGCTGCCGAGGGCGAGGACAAGCCCGGCACCGCTGAGGAGCCGCTGGCCGAGTGGGAGCAGGAGCTGCTGGTCAACGCGGGCGCTCCGGCGACCGCGGGCGCTCCCGCCGCCGCCGAGGGCGAAGCCGCCCAGTCCTGATCAACGACCTCCGCCCGGCCCACGCGCCGGGCGGAGGTTCGTCAGGCTCCTCAACCCCACGCTCCCGTTGCGTACCGAAGAAGGACGGACGACGCACGATGTCGAACTACACCGCGGCTGATGTGAAGCGGCTCCGCGAGCTGACCGCCGCCGGCATGATGGACTGCAAGAAGGCGCTCGAAGAGGCCAACGGCGACTTCGACAAGGCGGTCGAGATCCTGCGCATCAAGGGCGCCAAGGATGTCGGCAAGCGCGCCGAGCGCACCACCGCCAACGGCCTGGTCGCCGTCGCCGGCGGGGTCATGGTCGAGCTGAACTGCGAGACCGACTTCGTCGCCAAGAACAGCGACTTCCAGGCGCTGGCCGACAAGATCGTGGCCGTCGCCCAGGAGGGCAAGATCGGCGATGTCGCCGAGCTGAAGTCCGCGAAGCTGGACGAGGGCACCGTCGAGGACGCCGTGCTCGGCCTCTCCGCGCGCATCGGCGAGAAGCTGGAGCTGCGCCGGGTCGTCTCCTTCGACGGCAACGTCGCGGTCTACCTGCACAAGCGCGCCTCCGACCTGCCGCCGGCCGTCGGCGTGCTGGTGGAGTACACCGGCGCCAACGAGGACGCCGCCCGCGGCGCCGCGATGCAGATCGCCGCGATGAAGCCGCGCTACGTCACCCGTGACGAGGTGCCCGCCGAGATCGTCGCCAACGAGCGCCGGATCGCCGAGGAGACCGCGCGTGAGGAGGGCAAGCCCGAGGCTGCCCTTTCCAAGATCGTCGAGGGCCGCCTGAACGGGTTCTTCAAGGACTCCGTGCTGCTGGAGCAGGCCTCCGTGCAGGACTCCAAGAAGACCGTCAAGGCCGTGCTCGAGGCCGAGGGCGTCACCGTGACCGGCTTCGCCCGGTTCGAGGTGGGCCAGGCCTGAGCGGCCTGCCCCGATGAACACCATCTGGTCCGAACGAGGACCATGAGGCTGTGCCCCGCCTTCACCTGTGAGGGCGGGGCACAGTTTCGCAAGCAAGGGCCGCCCATGGCCTGACGAGGAGGACGGTTGACCGTGACCGCGGACGGCGCAGCACACACCGGCTACCGCAGGGTGTTGCTCAAGCTCGGTGGGGAGATGTTCGGCGGCGGCGAGGTCGGCGTCGACCCGGATGTGGTGCAGGCGGTCGCCCGGCAGATCGCCGACGTGGTCGCCACCGGCGCCCAGATCGGCGTGGTCATCGGCGGTGGAAACTTCTTCCGCGGCGCTGAACTGCAACAACGCGGTATGGATCGTTCTCGGGCCGACTACATGGGCATGCTCGGCACGGTGATGAACTGCCTCGCGCTGCAGGACTTCCTGGAGCGCCAGCACGGCATCGACACCCGGGTGCAGACCGCGATCACCATGGGGCAGGTCGCCGAGGCGTACATCCCCCGGCGGGCGATGCGGCACCTGGAGAAGGGCCGCGTGGTCATCTTCGGCGGCGGCGCGGGCATGCCGTACTTCTCCACCGACACCACCGCGGCCCAGCGCGCGCTGGAGATCGGCTGCGAGGTCGTGCTGATGGCCAAGGCCGTGGACGGCGTCTACACCGCCGACCCGAAGCTGGACCCCGAGGCGCAGCGGTTCGAGCACATCACGCACAGCGAGGTCCTGCGCCGCGGCCTGAAGGTGGCCGACGCGACAGCCTTCAGCCTGTGCATGGACAACAACATGCCGATCATCGTGTTCAACCTGCTGGTCGAGGGCAACATCGCGCGCGCGGTGCGCGGTGAGAAGATCGGCACACTGGTCAGCACCCCTGCCGGCTGAACACCTCCCCAGCCGTGCTGGGATGGTGGCACAGCTACCAGTGGAGTCGGCCAACGAGACTTAGGAGCAGCCGTGATCGACGAGACCCTCCTCGATGCCGAGGAGAAGATGGAAAAAGCGGTGGCTGTGGCGAAGGAGGATCTGGCCGCGGTGCGGACCGGCAGGGCCACTCCGGCCGCCTTCTCCCGCATCGCTGTCGACTACTACGGCGCCTTCACCCCGATCAACCAGCTCGCCTCGGTGACCGTGCCGGAGGCGCGGATGGCGGTCATCAAGCCCTATGACCTGAGCCAGCTGAACGCGCTGGAGAAGGCGATCCGGGACTCCGACCTCGGCGTGAACCCGACCAACGACGGCAGCATCATCCGGGTGATCTTCCCGCAGCTCTCCGAGGAGCGCCGCCGGGAGATGGTGAAGGTCGCCAAGAGCAAGGGCGAGGACGCCAAGGTCTCCATCCGCAACATCCGCCGCAAGTCCAAGGACGAGCTCGACCGCATCAGCAAGGACGGCGAGGCGGGCGAGGACGACGTGGCGCGTGCGGAGAAGGAACTGCAGACACTGACCGACAAGTACGTCGGCCAGGTCGACGTGCTGGTCAAGCACAAAGAGACCGAACTTCTCGAGGTCTGATCGGGTGTCGACCGGCGATCGTGAGGATGCGCCCGGAGCGTCGTCGGACGTTCCGGGCGCTGCTTCGTCAGCTTCTTCCGACGCCGGGCGGCCGTCGAAGGCGGGCCGCAACCTCGGTGCCGCCATCACCGTCGGCGTGCTGCTGGGTGCGGCGATCCTGGTGGCCCTGCTGACGATCAAGGAACTGTTCGTCGGCGTGGTCGCGCTGGCCGTGCTCGGCGCGACCTGGGAGCTGTCCGGGGCGCTGCGCAGGGGCGCGGGCATCGAGGTGGCCCGCTGGCCGGTGCTCATCGGCGGGCAGGCCATGGTGTGGCTGTCCTGGCCGTTCGAGCGCAACGGGCTGCTGTCGGCCTTCGTGGTGACCGTGCTGCTGATCCTGGTGTGGCGCTTCCGCGGCGGCATCAACGGCTACCTGCGCGATGTCGCCGCCTCGGTGTTCACCACCGCCTACGTGCCGATGTTCGCCGCCTTCGCCGCGATGCTGGTGGTGCCGGAGGACGGCGCGGGCCGGGTGCTGTGCTTCCTGATCGGCGTGGTCTGCTCGGACACCGGCGGCTACGCGGCCGGGGTGTTCCTCGGCAAGCATCCGATGGCGCCCTCGATCAGCCCGAAGAAGTCCTGGGAGGGCTTCGCCGGGTCGATGCTGGCCGGGGTGGTCTCCGGCGCGCTCAGCCTGCCGCTGCTGCTGGGCGGCGCCTGGTGGCAGGGCGTCCTGTTCGGCGCGGCCCTGGTGATCACCTCGACCGTGGGTGACCTGATGGAGTCGGTGATCAAGCGCGATCTGGGGCTGAAGGACATGGGCACGCTGCTGCCCGGCCACGGCGGCCTGATGGACCGGATGGACTCCCTGCTGCCCTCGGCCGTCGTGTCCTGGCTGCTGCTGCGAGCCTTCGTACCCGCGCTCTAATCGTCGTAGGGATCATCCACCGCGCTGCGCGGTTCGCTGCGCCGCGAGGTGTCGACCACGGTGAACGTGCCGCCGGTCGGGTCCTCCAGGATGGCCAGCCTGCCGAAGGGCGAGTCGAACGGCTCGTAGCTGATCTTGCCGCCCAGTTCGGCCGCGCGGAGGGCGAGCGCGTCCGTGCCGACGGCCGGGTCCACGCCGAAGTAGACCATCCAGTGCGGGGGCACCTCGTGCGGGAACTGCGCGCCCATCCGCATCCGGCCCACCAGCGGCTCGCCGTTGCGTAACCAGGTGGTGTAGTCGAAGGCGGCGCCGTCGCCGATCTGCTCCTGCCGGAAGTCGAACAGCCCGGCGAAGAAGGCGTCCGCGCGCTGCCCGTCCCTGGTGTTCAGCTCGGCCCAGCTCAGCGCGCCCGGCCTGCCGGTGGCGAAGTGCCAGCCGAGGTCGGTCTCCCAGAACCCGAGCACGCCGCCGGTTGGGTCCTTGGCCACCACCAGGTAGCCCATGTCCGGCACGTGCACGGGGCCGGAGAGCACCGCGCCGCCTGCTGCCTCGATGTACTTGGCCGCGACCTCGGAGTTGGTGACGTGCAGGTACAGCGTCCAGCCGAGGAAACGGGCCTGGTCGTGCTGGGCCAGGTAGACCGCGCCGACCGGTTCGCCGTCCAGGCGGGCCATGCTGTAGCCGTTGACCTCGGGCTCGAACTGCCAGCCGAACAGGCCCGCGTAGAAGCGCTTGCAGGTCTCGGGGTCGCTGCTGGCGACATCCACCCAGCACGGGTGGCCGCCGGAGGGATCCAGCGGAGCAGGGGTGTGCATGCGGGTGCTCCTTCATCGGGTGGGGACGGCCGACGGGCGTGAAACTACGCTCGGCTGCCGACAATTCCTGTGATGAATGGGGAGCAGTTGGGAAACTGTTGGGCGTGAGTTCGACCGCGGAGAACGCAGGCGTGGTGCCCAGCCCCAACATCTGGCACTGGCCGGATGTGTACGAGACGGAGAACCGGGCGCAGGACACCGCGGGCGCGATCTGGCGGACCCTGCGCGCGGAGTGCGACTGGACCGGGCTGGACGTGGTCGACGTGGGCTGCGGCGACGGCTTCCACCTGCCGGTCTTCGCCGAACTGGCGCGTTCGGTGCTCGGCGTCGAACCGCACCCGCCGCTGGTCGAAAGGGCGGTCAGACGGGTGGCCGGACTGGCCAACGTGAACGTCCTGGCGGGCTCGGCGCAGCGCATCCCGCTGCCGGACCGCTCAGTCGACCTGGTGCACGCGCGCACCGCCTACTTCTTCGGCCCCGGCTGCGAACCGGGCATCGCCGAGGCCCTGCGGGTGCTGCGGCCCGGCGGCGCGCTGGCCGTGGTGGACCTGGACGGCAGCCGGCCGCCCTACGGCAAGTGGCTCCGGGCTGACGTGCCCGGATACCACCCGCGCCGGATCGAGAAGTTCTTCACCCGGCTGGGGTTCTCACTTCACCGGATCGAGACCCTGTGGCGGTTCACCGACCGGGAAAGCCTGGTGAAGGTGCTCTCGATCGAGTTCTCCGCGAAGGTCGCCGCGCGCGCGATCGCGGACACCGCGGGGCTGACCATTCCGGTCGGTTACCGGCTGCACGTGCTCCGGAAATCCAGCGGCCTGCTGCTGCCCTGAGCCCCTACTGTGCCCGGCATGCCAGCTGACGCCCCGCCGCTCCGGTCGCTGTCCCTGCACGCCCCGCACCGGGGCCTGCCCGAGCTGGTGCTCGGCCGGATGGCGGCACAGCTCTCGCCGGGCGAGGGGCCCTACGACGCGGTGCCCAGGCTGGAACGACGGGTCGCCGAGCTGCTGGGCAAGCCGGCCGCGGCGCTGTTCCCGACCGGCACGATGGCCCAGCAGGTCGCGATGCGCCTGCACGCCGACGCGCGCGGCCGCCGGGGCGTGGCCTTCCACCCGTACTGCCACCTGGACGAGGCCGAGCAGCAGGGCTACACGGTGGTGCACGGGCTGCATGCGGTGCGGGTCGGCGAGCGGGAGCGGCTGCTCACCCTGGCCGAGCTGCGGGAGGTCGAGGAATCGCCGGCCGCGCTGCTGCTGGAGCTGCCGCAGCGCAGCATCGGCGGACAGCTGCCGGAGTGGGACGAGCTGGTGGCGCAGACCGAGTGGGCGAAGGAGCGGGGCGCGGCCACGCACCTGGACGGCGCGCGGCTGTACCTGGCCCAGCCGTACTACCAGCGGCCGCTGGCCGAGATCGCCGGGCTGTTCGACTCGGTCTACGTCTCGGCCACCAAGGGTCTGGGCGGGGTCGCGGACGCGGTGCTGGCCGGCAGCGAGGAGCTGATCCGGCACGCGCGGGTCTGGCGGCACCGGCTCGGTGGCGCGGCCGAGGTGGCCTGGCCCTCGGCGCTGGCCGCGGAGTGGACGATGGACACCTGGCTGCCCAGGGTGCCGGAGTACCTGGCCACCGCGCGGGAGCTGGTCAGCGGGCTGCGCGGGGCCGAGGGCATCGAGGTGCTCTGCGATCCGCCGCAGACTCCGCTGTTCCACCTGCACCTGGCGGCCAGCCCGGAGTCGGTGCTGGTGGCGGCGCGGCGGCTGAGCGAGGAGCGCGGCGTGTACTTGCCGCGCTACGCCGGGGCGATGCCCTCGCCGCGGATGTCCGCGATCGAGATCACCGTGGGCGCGCAGTTCGACGACGTGCCGGTGGCCGAGGCAGTGGCGCTGCTCACCGAGCTGGTGGCGCGGGCGAGGGAGCTCGACCGGGGCTGTGGACAGAGGTAAGGAGCACTCCGCGGGACGTGGGACACTGGGTGGGCCATGACTTCGTTGCCCCTCGTGTTCGACGCCCCCAAACGCGGCCTGCCGCCGCGGCACCTCGCCGACCTCTCGGCCGAGCAGCGCCGCGCCGCGGTCACCGAGCTCGGTGAGAAGCCGTTCCGCGCGAACCAGCTGTCCAACCACTACTTCGCCAGGCTCACCGCGGACCCGGCCGAGATGACCGACATCCCGGCGGCCAGCAGGGACCGGCTGGCGGGCGAGCTGATGCCGCCGCTGTTCACCGAGCTGCGGAAGGTCACCTGCGACGAGGGCACCACCCGCAAGACGCTGCTGCGCGCGCACGACGGCACGCTGATCGAGAGCGTGCTGATGCGCTACCCGGACCGGGCGACGCTGTGCATCTCCAGCCAGGCGGGCTGCGGCATGGCCTGCCCGTTCTGCGCCACCGGTCAGGGCGGGCTGCAGCGCAACCTGTCCACCGCGGAGATCGTGGAACAGGTGCGGCTGGGCGCGGTGGCGATGCGCGACGGCGAGCTGCCGGGCGGGCCGGGGCGGCTGTCCAACATCGTGTTCATGGGTATGGGCGAGCCGCTGGCCAACTACAAGCGGGTGATCGAGGCGGTGCACCGCATCTGCGATCCGGCGCCCGCGGGGCTGGGCATCTCGCAGCGGTCGGTGACGGTGTCGACGGTCGGGCTGGTGCCGGCGATCCGGAAGATGACCGAGGAGAAGCTGTCGGTGCGGCTGGCGGTGTCGCTGCACACGCCGGATGACGAGCTGCGGGACACGCTGGTGCCGGTGAACACCCGGTGGAAGGTCGCCGAGGTGCTGGAGGCCGCGCGGGGTTACGCGGACCGGACCGGGCGGCGGGTGTCCATCGAGTACGCGCTGATCAGGGACATCAACGACCAGGGGTGGCGGGCGGATCTGCTGGGGCGGCTGCTGCGGGACAACCTCGGGCAGTTCGCGCACGTCAACCTGATCCCGTTGAACCCGACGCCGGGCAGCAAGTGGGATGCCTCGCCGAAGCCGGTGGAGCGGGAGTTCGTGCGCCGGGTGGAGGCGCAGGGGGTGCCGTGCACGGTGCGGGACACGCGTGGGCAGGAGATCGCGGCGGCCTGTGGGCAGCTGGCGGCTGAGGGCTGAGTTGTAGGCGGGCGGGTTGGTTTCGGTGCTAGCATTGACAGCAATGACAGCATCGGAGGTGGGTCATGGCGGTCCTGACGATCCGCGACTTCGACGAGAGTCTGAAGGCGAAGTTGCGGATCCGTGCGGCTGAGCACGGTCGATCCATGGAAGCCGAGGTACGCGCGATCCTCGCGGCGGTGTTGACCAAGTCTGAGTCCGGCCCTGGGATGGGGTCGAGGATCAGGCAGCGCTTCAGTGACGTCGAGGACGTCGTGTTCGAACCTCCACAGCGCACGGAGCAGGCACGAGCAGCGGAGTTCCTTGAGTGATCGTCCTTGACACCAACGTCGTTTCCGAGCTGATGAGGCGAGCTCCGAACGACGAGGTGGTGCGCTGGGTGGATCGGTACCCGGCCGAGGAAGTCTTCGTCACCGCGGTGACGGCGGCCGAACTCGCCTACGGGGTCGAGCGAATGCCGGACGGCCAGCGCAGGACCGCGCTCGCGGTCAAGGTTTCCGAACTCCTGACCGAGGACCTCCAGGGGCAGATTCTGCCGTTCGACGGTGTGGCGGCCGTGTACTACGGCGAAATCGCGGCAGCACACGAGAAACAGGGTGCCCCGATCAGCATGGCGGATGCACAGATCGCCGCGATCTGCCGTCGTTTCGCGGCCTGCTTGGTCACTCGTAACACCAAGGATTTCGCGGATACCGGCATCACCGTGCTCAATCCGTGGGGCGATGCCGATGAGGCGTAGACGGTAGAAAGCGGCTCGCGTGTCGTTGTGGTGCAGTACTTTGCCGCGGTGACGCTCAGGAAGGTCGATGATGGCTGGACCGGGGACGACCTCGACGATCTGATCGCCTACTTCGGCGTCGATCCGGATGAGTTCCAGGCACACCAGGTGGTGGCGGCGCGCTGCGCCCGGTGCGCAGGCCGGGTCTTCGTGCTGGAGACCGCCGAGTCGTCCACCTGTGTGCGGCGCACCTGCGTCGACTGCGACTCGACCGTGTTCATGCTGGACGCGGCGGAGTACTGGCCGACCGCCGATGAGGAGGTCGAGGCCAGGTACTTCGTCGAGTGCTCGTGTGACGAGGACCGGTTCGAGGTTGCGGTGGGCTTCACCTTCTACGAGGACACCCCGGACTCGGACATCCGGTGGGTGAGCATCGCGGTCCGGTGCATTGCCGATGGTTCGCTCGGATACTGCGCGAGTTGGAAGATCGGCTACGGGCCTTCGCACCATCTGGTCGAGGCGGTCTGATCGCATGCGGGAGTTCCAGGCGTTCGGTTTCGAGCCCGGCTACCGGGTGGCGGTTGATCCTGAGTTCCCGGCTGACGGGGACTGGGGTTGTCCGGTGTTCGGCTATGACCGGGATGGCCGTGTTGCCGGGGAGTTCGTGGCGCGGTGGGGCAGTCCGCTGACCGTGCGCGTCACTTCGGCCGGGGTGGAATGGGTGGGCCGGTTTCCGGCCTCGGCGGTTGGCGGGGTGGACGGGGTGTTCGCCTGCCCGGCGGCCGGGCAGCTGTGCGTTGTGGTGGCCGGGCTGGCGCAGGTGGTCGAGGTCGGCGCGCCGGGGGCCGGGGCGGTGCTGGTGCGGGACCAGGTGGCTCAGGTCGTGCCGGTGCTGGGGATGCCGCTGTTGCTGCTGGTCAGCTGGACCGACCTGGTGGCGATCGGGCCGGAAGGTGTTGCCTGGGAGTCCGCGCGGCTGGCGCTGGACGGGTTGCGGGTGCTGGACGCCGGCGATGAGGGCATCCGGTGCGTGGACGACTTGGCGGAGATCGTCGTGGTGGACCCGGTCACCGGCGAGACGAGGGGTTGAGGTGTACGAGCTGACCGGTGTGCTCGGTCGCGCGGAGCTGCTGCGGGACCGGGTGGCCGGACTGCCGCAGGCGGTGGTGGTCGGGCTGAGCCAGGAGCTAGGGCTGGTTCTCGTGGGCGCGGAGCTGTTCCGGGAGCTGACCGGAGCGCGGCGGGTGGACTTCGCCGAGCTGCCCGCGGCCTTCGCCGCACTGCTCGCGGAGTGGTCCCGGACCGGGCCCATCGCCTTTGTGGAGGCGGACTTCTTCGACGGTGATGGGTACCAGGGCGCCTCGGTGTGGCGGGACGGCCTACTGGAGTGGGGGCCGGTGGTCGCCGAGACCTGCGGGGCGGCGCGGCCGGACTGGCCGATCAACGCGGCGCTGGCCCGGCTCGGCGCGGTGAGCGATGGCCGGGACCTGTTCAGCTCGGTGGGGCTCGGCGCGGAGCGGGATGTGGCCGACTGGCTGGCGCGTGGCCTCAGGCACCGGTCGCGGTGATCACGATGGCGGTGGCGTTGTCGTTGCCGCCCGCGGCCTCGGCGGCCAAGAGCAGTTCGCGCACCATCGCCGCGGGGGTCTGCCCGCTGCCCAGGATGGCCAGGAGTTGTTGGTACGGAACCTGTTCGGCGATGCCGTCGGTGCACAGCAGGAAGGTGTCGCCCGGTCGAGGGGTGATCTTCATCAGGTCCGGCTCGGGGTGTGCGGGGTGGCCGAGGTAGCGGGTCAGCTGGTAGCGGGCTGAGGCGGCCTGCCGGGAGTCGAACGGGTACCAGCCGTGCACCGCGCCCAGCCAGGCCATGGTGTGGTCGACGGTGAGCAGCTCCAGCAGGCCGGCGCGCAGCCGGTACAGCCGGGAGTCGCCGAGCTGAGCGAGCCAGAACCCCTCCGGCGTCTCGGCCAGCGCGGTGAGCGTGCAGCCGGCCAGGCCGCCGATCTCCCGGCCGAACTCACTGATCCGCTGGTGCGCGAGCGCCACCGCGGTGCCGAGCGCGGCCGGATCGGCGCGGCCGTGCTCGGCCACCAGGTCCACCGCGGTCTGGGCGGCCATCGTGCTGCCCGGCCCGTCGCCCATCCCGTCGGCGACCACGGCCAGCAGCGGGTCCAGGCTCAGGTGCGCGCGGTCGAAGTTCGACCGGTAGCGGTTGCCGGTCTCGCTGCCCGTGGCGGCGGTGAGGACGAGGGTGGTCATCGGAGGAAGTATCCGGTGCCCTTCACCGTGTGCAGCAGCGGCGGGGGGCCGAGCTTGCGGCGGAGCTGGGCGATCACCACGTCCAGCACGTTGGAGGCGGGCGCGACCAGCTCGTCCCAGGCCGCGGCGATCAGCTCGGCGCGGCTGACCGTGCCGCCACCGGCCAGCAGCAGGCGGTGCAGCACCGCGAACTCCTTGCCGGTCAGCTCCAGCCGGGTGCCCGCGCGGCGGATCTCGTGCCGGGCCGGGTCCAGTTCCAGGTCGTCGTGGCGCAGCACCGGGGCCGGGGCCAGGCCGGTGCGGCGGCACAGGCTGCGCACCCGGACTACCAGCTCGATCATCGCGAACGGTTTGACCAGGTAGTCATCGCCGCTGGCCAGGCCGTCGATGCGGTCGGCGACGCTGTCCCGGCCGGTCAGGAACAGCACCGGCACCGGCCAGCCGGCCGCACGCCGGGCCGTGACGTAGCTGAGGGAGTCACCGGCGGGCAGCATGCGGTCGAAGACCGCGCAGTCATAGGCGTTGACGCTGAGCGCTTCGTCGGCCGCCGGCAGGTCGGTGGCGGCGTCGACGGCGAAACCCGCGCCGCGCAAGGAAACCTCGACGGCTACCCGCAGGTTCTCGTCATCCTCGGTGACCAGTACCCGCACAGTGGCCGACAGTAGCCGATCGGCCGGGCCGGTTCAGCCGACTCGGTCCAACAGCCAGCCCCGGTCCGCGGCCTTGGCGCCGGCCTGGAACCGGCTGCGCGCGCCGAGCCGGTTCATGATGTCGGAGACCATCCGCCGGACCGTGCGCACCGAGATCCGCATCCGGGCCGCGGCGGACTCGTCGGTGCAGCCGTCGAAGAGCAGGGTGAGCAGCTCGCGTTCGCGCATGGTCAGCTCGGCGGGCTCCGGCAGTTCCGAGGCGATCAGCGGCACCGCCGCCGGCCACACCCGCTCGAACAGCTCGGTGGTGGTCCGCACCACCCCGGCCAGCCGGAACATGGCCACCCGGCCCGGGTAGCCGTCGGCATGGTCCGCGGGCAGCACGGCGACCTCGCCGTCGATGACAAAGGCGTCCATCGGCACTTCCGGCAGTGTGCGCACCTCCGCCCCGGCCAGCGCCAGCGCGCTGAGCTGCAGCGAGGCGCCGGGGGTGGTGCGGGTCCGGTCGGGCACCAGCACCCGGTAGCGCACGCCGCGGCGCAGGTTGTCGTGGTCGAGCTTGCGGAAGGTGGCCAGCTGGCGCGGGAACGCGGTGTTGCCGCGGCGGGCGATGAGCACCTCGCGGCCGGCGGTGGCGAGCTGGGTGTCCACCCCGGTGGCCACGGGGGTGCGGTCGGCCGGGCGCAGCAGGGAGAGCACGGGGGTCTGGGTGTTCACAGCGGGTTGCCTCCGATCGGCATGGTCGCGGCGAGGGCGCGGGCGTGCTGCCCGTCGAGTCGTTCCAGACGCACGCCGAAGCGTTCGCCCAGGTAGGTCAGGTCGGTGGCGGCCGCGTCGACCACGGCGCCGGTGGTCGCGGCGATCCGGAGCACCGCGGCAGGCTCCCGGTCCTCGCCGGTGGTGACGGCCACGGTGATCGCCACGCCAGGCGCGGCGGCCAGCAGCCGTTGCAGCAGCGGACCACGGTCCACTGTGGACAGTTGGGCGTACCCGGCGAGCCGGAAACCGGCCTGGGTCACCGCGCCCGCCCGCCAGAACCGCCAGTCCTCGCGGGTCTCACCGCGGCCGGACCCGGTGTGGGTCAGCGCGGGCAGCACCGCGCGCAGGTCCTCCTCGGCGAGGGCGTCGGCAGGCAGTCCGGCGCGGGTGAGGCGGCGCAGCACCCGGCGCACGGTGTTGGCCAGCGCGGTGGTCAGGTCCTCGTCCCGGAAGACGTCCGGATCGCGCAGCGCCCGCACCGCCAGCCAGGTGCGCGGCGGCCGGTCCCTGGCCGGTCCGGTGTGCAGCACCAGCCGGGCGCCGAACTCGGGCATCGCCGGATCGGGGTCGGGCAGCAGCGCGTCCGCGGCCGCGGCCCGCAGGAACTCGTGGTCAGCCGCGCGCGGGCGCAGCACCACGACCAGCTCGTCCGGGTGGCTGAGCAGGCCGGCCGCGACCCCGCCGATGGTGGCGGTGCGGATCCGGCTGGCCGGAGCGAGCAGGTCGAGCAGGGTGGCCGGGTCGTGTTCGGTGGCGCCGAGGTCGTGGGCGCGGCGGCGGAGCAGGTGGCGGAGGCGGGTGGCCAGCAGCGTGGTCAGCCAGCGGCCGCGGACCCGGATCGCGGTGCAGGCGAGCAGGGCGGCGCCGACGCCGAGCGCGGTGGCCAGCGGCCAGGGGCGGCCGATGGCGAGCACGGCAGTGAGGGCGGCGAGCTGCCAGCAGAGGATGCGGAGGGCGGGGATGGCGGCGCGGCGGGGCGCGGGCGCCGGGGGAGCTGGGGGTGGTGGCGTGGGGCCGGTTTGGCGGGGCGTGGCGGGGGCGGCGGCGAGTACGCGCGGGCTGGCGGGAGCGGCGGCCGCGAGGACTCGGGGGCCGGTGGGTGTGGCCGGAGGGGCGGTGGTGAAGGCGCGGGGGCTGGTGGGTGCGCCAGGAGCGGCGGCCGGGAAGGCACGGGGGCCGGTGTCGGAGCCGGGAGCGGTGACCGGGAAGGCACGGGGGCCGGTGTCGGAGCCGGGAGCGGTGACCGGGAAAGCGCGGGGGCCGGTGTCGGTGGCAGGAGCGGTGACCGGGAAAGCGCCGGGGCCGGGGGCGGTGCCAGGAGTGGTGGCTGGGAAGGCATGTGGTCCGGTGGCGGCGGCGAGGACGCGGGGGGCGGCGTGGTGCGGTGGCTGGGCATGGCCCGGAGCGTGGGCGGGCCGCGGGCCGTGGGCAGGCTGGGCCGGGCTGTGCGGGACCGGGCTGGCCCCAGCGGTGCCCGGGTGGTGTGGCTGGGCTGGCCCAGTGGGCGGGGCCGTGCGGGTGGTCAGGCCCGTTGGCCAGCCGGGAGCGGGTTCCTGCGGCATGGGTTCCTCCTCACGCGACGCGGGTGTTGGACAGGGGGCGGGCGGCGCGGGCGTGGGCGCGGACCAGCGGGTGGGTCTGGAAGCGGCTGGGGGCGGGGGCCTCCAGCAGGTGGTGGTCGGTGAGCTCCTCCAGCAGGCGGCGGGTGTCCGGGTGGGACAGGCCCAGCTGCTGGCTGGCCTGCCGGGTGTCGAACTCCGGGGGGAGCGCGGCCAGCGCGTGGAAGGCGGAGCGGGCGCCAGCTGACAACCGCCGGTACGAGCCGGTCAGGCCGGGGGCCAGCTGCGCGGAGCCGAGCCAGTCGGCCAGGTCCGAGGCTGTCCACTGTGGACGGATCGCGAGCTGGGTGGCGACCGCGTGCAGGGCGCCGGGGTTGCCGCCGCAGGCGGTCAGCGCGGTCGTCAGCGAGGTGAGCGGCCTGCCCGTGGCGGCGTGGAACAGGGTGGCGGACTCTTTGGGGGACAGCGGGTTCAGCGGGTACCGGGTCTCGCCGGGCAGGCGCCAGTCGCGGGTGCGGGTGGTGACCAGGGTCAGGCTGGCCGAGGCGCCGGGCAGCAGGGGGCGCAGCTGGTCCTCGTCGGCGGCGTCGTCCAGGACCAGCAGTACGCGGCGGGCGGACAGCTCCGATCGCCACAGCGCGGCGCGTTCGTCCGCATCGGCCGGAACTGCCGTGTGGCCGAGGCCGCGGAGCAGGCGGGCCAGCGCGTCGGCCGGCGAGAGCGGGGGCGCGTCGGCGTGGGCGCGCAGGTCCAGGAAGAACTGGCCGTCGGGATAGCGGGCGGCCAGGCGGTGGGCGGCGTGCACGGCCAGCGCGGTCTTGCCGGCTCCGGTCATGCCGTCCAGCACGATCGTCTGGCCGGGCGTGGACTGGCCCAGCGCGGTCAGTTCGGCGGCGCGGCCGGTGAAACCCGGGACGTCCCTGGGCAGCTCGCGGCGCGGGTGGCTGGTGGCGGGGGTGGCCAGCGCCTGCTGGTGCGCCTCGGCCAGCGACGGGCCCGGGTCGACGCCCAGCTCCTCGGCCAGCACCCGGCGGGCCTGGTGGTAGGTCGCCAGCGCCTCGGCCCGGCGGCCCGCCGCGTGCAGGGCGCGCACCAGCTGGGTCCAGGCGGCCTCGCGCAGCGGCTCGTCCGCGGTCAGCGCGCGCAGGCCGCTGATCGCCGCCCGCGCCTCGCCCGCGGCCAGCTGCGCCTCGGCCAGCGACTCGCGCAGGTCGCGCCGGATCTCCTCGAGGCGGTCCGCGGCGGACTGGAACTCCGCGCCGGGCAGGTCCTCGAACGGGCGGCCGCGCCAGGCGGAGAGGGCCTCGGTGTACAGGGCGATCGCCCGGTGCGGCGCGCCCTCGGCCAGCGCGGCGCGGGCCGCGGCGGCCAGGTCGGCCACCCGGTCGGCGTCCAGCTCGCCCGGCGCGACCAGCAGCCGGTAGGCGCCGGGACGGCTCTCGATCGCCGAGGGCAGCAGGCGGCGCAGGCGGCAGATGTAGGTCTTGAGGTTGGCCTCGGCGGAGGCGGGCACGGCCTGTTCATGCCAGGTCGACTCGATCAGCCGATCAACCCGGACCCACGCGTTAGGGTGCAGCAGCAAGGTCGCCAGCACCGTGACGGGCTTCCGCGCACCGAGCTCGAGCACCGCTCCAGCCGGGTCGCGGGCCTCGACCGGACCCAGAATGTGGAAGATCGTCATCCCCCGCCCCCTCTCTCCATCGCACCCACCATCTCTGTGGCCACATGAGGTTTCCATGACACGACCGGGAGTGATCCCCGTCCGCGTTCTGGTGGTCGAGGACGACGACGACCTGCGGTTCGCGGTGGTCGCGGAGCTGCGCTCAGCCGGACTCGCGGTGGTGGAGGCGGCGGACATCGCGGCCGCGGACCGGGCGGTGCGCGCGGGCGAGCACGCCTGCGTGGTCTTCGACCGGATGCTGCCCGACGGCGACGCCATCAGCTACGTGCACCGGCGGCGGCAGGAGGGCTGGGCCACCCCGGTGTTGTTCCTGACCTCGCTGGACAAGATCGCCGACCGGGTCGCCGGGTTCGAGCACGGCGGCGACGACTACCTGGCCAAGCCGTTCGCGATGGCCGAGCTGACCGCGCGGGTGTCCGCGCTGTGCCGCCGCGCCGGCAGCGGCAGGCCCTCGGTGCTGCGGCACGCCGACCTGGAGATGGACTGCGCCCGGCGCGAGGTGCGCAGGGCCGGGGTGCTGCTGACCGTCTCGGACAAGGAGTTCGCGGTGCTGGAGCACCTGCTGGCCAGGGCGGGGCAGGTGGTCTCGCGCAGTGAGCTGATCGAGCACTGCTGGGACAACAGCGCCGACCCGATGTCCAACGTGGTCGACGCGGTGGTGAAACGGTTGCGCGCCAAGCTGGCCGAGCCCAGGCTGATCCACACCGTGCACGGGCGCGGCTTCCGGTTGGGCGCCGGGTGAGCACCACCTCCGCCGACCGGCTGCGCCGCCTCCGCCGCCTGCTCACCCTGCTGTTCACCGCGCTGAACGCGGCCGGGCTGATCCTGTTCGCCTACCTGGTGATCCGCGAGGACCGGCAGCAGGGCGAGCAGCACATGGACGCCGACCTGCGCCGGGTCAGCGCGGTGGTGTCCCGGCTGATCGACTACGACGGCACGATCAACACCGAGGAGCTCGGGCACGACCAGATCAACAACGCCTGCCCGCAGTTCACCGTGCTGGACCGGGACGAGAATGGTGAGTGGTCGACCAATCACACCAGCGAGAAGCCCTGCGCCCCGCTGCCGATGACCACACTGACCAGCCTGGCCCAGCAGTCCGTGGACACCCGCAGCATGATCACCGGCTACCAGCGCGGCAGCGGCGGCGAGCTGCTCAGGGTCACCGCCGACTCGCTGCGCAACCGGTCGGGGCAGTACGTCGGCGCGGTGGTCGCCGCGATGGACGCGCGGGAGGCCGAGAGCAGGCACGACCGGCGGGTGCTGATCGTGCTCGGGGTGTCCGTGCTGCTGGTCGGCGCCTGCGCGCTGGCCGGGCACGTGCTCTCCGGCCGGGCCATGCGTCCCGCGGTGGACGCGCTGGCCCAGCAGGAGGCGCTGCTCGGCGACATCGCGCACGACCTGCGCAAACCAGTGGCGGCGCTGCGCGCGCTGGCCGAGACCGGGCTGCGCAACCCGGACCAGCACGCCGAGCTGCTGCCGCGCGCGGTGCGGCTGTCCGCGCGGATGGGCGGCATCATCGACGGCCTGCTCATGCGCGCCCGCTTCGCCGCCGGGGTGCAGGAGCTGGCCAGGCAGCCGATCTGGCTGGACCAGCTGGTCGCGGGCGTGGTCGAGGACACCCCGCCGGAGGGCGCGCGGATCACGCTGACCACCAGTCCGAGCAAGGTCGACGCCGACCCGGTGCTGGTGCAGCGCGCGGTGGCCAACCTGCTCGGCAACGCCCTGCAGCACGGCCACCAGCCCGGCGCGGCCGCGGTGGTGCACGTCAGCGTGGCGGGCAACCGGGTCACCGTGGCCGACCAGGGCCCCGGCATCGACGCCGAACGCGCCGAGCTGGCCCTGGACCGCTTCACCAGCGGCGGCGGGTCCAGCGGGCTCGGCCTGGCCATCGTGCGCTGGGTCGCCCAGGCGCACGGCGGCACGCTGCGGGTGTACAACGCCGAGGCCGGCGGCGCCATCTTCGAGCTGGAACTGCCTGCCGTGTACCGGGACTGAACGACCGGTGTACCCGTGCTGCCTAGGATCCCCGGTATGAGCACCACGCAGGCCGGGCAGGTCTACTCGCTGATCGCGCGCAACGTGCAGTCGGTGGTCCGCGGCAAACCCGAGGTGGTGCGCCTGGCCGTGGCCGCGCTGCTGGCCGAGGGCCACCTGCTCATCGAGGACGTGCCGGGGCTGGGCAAGACCACGCTGGCCCGCTGCATCGCGCGCAGCATCGGCGGCAGCTGGAACCGCATCCAGTTCACCCCCGACCTGCTGCCCGGCGACATCACCGGCGTCACCGTCTACCACCAGAAGGAAGAGGAGTTCACCTTCCATCCCGGTGGCATCTTCGCCAACGTGGTGGTCGCCGACGAGATCAACCGCGGCACGCCCAAGACCCAGTCCGCGCTGCTGGAGGTCATGTCCGAGCGCCGGGTCACCGTGGACGCGGTCGCGCACCCGGTGCCCAGCCCGTTCCTGGTGGTGGCCACCCAGAACCCGATCGAGATGGAGGGCACCTACCGGCTGCCCGAGGCCCAGCTCGACCGGTTCCTGATGCGGTTGTCCGTCGGCTACCCGGACGTGGACGCCGAGGTTCTGGTGATCATGAGCGACTGCGCGGGCGTGTCCCCGGACGACCTGCCCGCCGTGGTCGACATCCCGACCCTGCGCGCCGCGATCACCCAGGTCCGCAAGGCGCACCTGGACCGCGCGGTGGTCGAGTACGCGGCCCGGCTGGCCGCGGCCACCCGGGAGCACACCGCGGTGCGCTTCGGCGCCAGCCCGCGCGGCAGCATCGCGCTGGTGCGCGCGGCGCAGGCGATGGCGGCCACCGAGGGCCGGGAGTTCGTCACCCCGGACGACATCAAGGACGTCGCGGTGCCGGTGCTCGCGCACCGCCTGGTGCTGACCGCCGACGCGGAGCTGAACCAGCGCGGCGCGGCCGAGATCGTGGCCGAGGTGCTGGCCGCGACGCCCGCGCCCGCGCTGAACCAGAGCGCCCGCTAGCTAGTTGCGGCAGTCCGCGCCGTTGATGGACTTGGGCTGGCTCTTGTAGACCACGCCGCCGCCGTTGGTGCCCCGGACGTCGAAGCAGTACTTGCGGTTCGGTTCCACCTCACCCTTCCAGGTGGTGGTCTGCTGCGGCGGGAACGTCTTGTTCTCGGTCGCGTTCTCGACCGCCATGCCCACGGCGAAGTACAGCGACTCGCTGCTGCGCCAGTTCAGCTCGACGGTGTTGCCGCGCACGATGGGCTCCTCCAGCACGATCTCCACCGGTTTCGCGGAGGTGGTGGGCGCGCTGGCCGGGGCGGGGCCGGGGGGCAGGGCCAGTTCGGCGGGGTCGTCGTTGATCAGCAGCACCGCGCCGACGGCGAGCACCGCGGCCAGGCCGACGCCGCCGAGGACCAGGCCGGTGCGGCTGGCCGGGCGGTCGGGGCGGGCCGGGCCGGAGATCACCAGCGGGGCGCCGTGCGGCTGGGGCGGGGTGGGTTCCGGTGCGGTGTCCGGGGTCGTGGTCTCTGGTGCCGCGGCGGGGGCCGGGGGCTCCGGTGCGGTCGCGGCGGCCCGGGCGGGGTGGCCCGATGGCGGGGTGGCGGGGTGGCCGGGCGGCGGTGTGCTCGGGATCTGGCCCGGCCGCGGGGTGCGCCGGACCTGGGCGACGTGGCCGGCCGCCCGGAAGCCGGGGGCCTGGGCGGGGTGGCCGGGCAGGGGTGCGACGGGCCAGTCGGCCTGCGCGGTGGTCAGCCGGTGCGCCTCGGGCGAGGGCCCCGGCACGTAGCCGGCGAAGTCGTCGAAACCCCGTCCCGGCGCCTCCGTGCCCGCGTTCCTCGGTTCGGGCCCGCCCATCCGGTCCAGCCAGCCCGAGACCACCGCCGCCTCGGCCGGGCGCAGCGCCGGGTCCTTGCTCAGCAGCGCCGACACCACCGCGGTCAGCGTCTCGGGCACGTCCGGCCTGGTCAGCGGCGGCACGGGGGTGCCGAGCACGCGCAGCATCCGCTCGCCCTCCGGCTCGCCGATCGCGCCGGGATGCGGTGACTCGCCGGAGAGGGCCAGGTGCAGCAGGGCGCCGAGGCCGTACAGGTCCGAGCGTTCGTCCACGGTGCCGTCGCGGAGGGTTTCCGGGGCGGTGAAGTCGATGCCGGTGCGGTGGTCGCGGGGGTAGGCGCGGCGCAGAGTGAGGCCGAGGTCGGCGAGCACGGGTTCGCCGGTGGGGCGGAACAGCAGGTTGCCGGGGGTGACGCCGCCGTGCACCAGACCGGCCCGGTGCGCGGCGGCCAGCGCGGTGGCCACCGCCCTGCCGAGGGCGAGCGCGTCGGGCACCGAGAGCCTGCCGCAGCTGGCGACGAGCTCGCGCAGGGACTGCGAGCACAGCTCCATCCGCAGCGCGGTGCGGCCGTCCGGGGTGTCCTCGACCGCGTCGGCGACCAGCACCGGCGCCCGATCCCGCAGCGCGGCCAGCCTGGTCAGCTCCCGGTCCAGCTCGGCACGGGTGCGCTTGGGCAGCTTGGCCGGGAAGACCTTGAGCGCGAACGCCTCGCCGGTGTCCGCGCGCATCCCGGCGTACACCGTGGCCACCGGTCCCTCGCCGAGCGGGACCAGCTCCTGCGGGCCGTTGCCGGTCATCCCGGACTCCCCTCTGTCTCGCACATCATCCGATGCCACCGGTGATGGCCGCTAGCTGCCGACCCGGTTCCCCGGCCGGGCCTTCGCCCAGATCGTAGGAAGCCGGACCACAGGTGCGCGCCGGGCGGCAGGTTGTTGCCGCTGCGGCCAGTGCGAGGAGGTAGGCCGATGACCACGACCGGGCTGGTGCGAGTGACGGTCGCCGCGCCGCACCGGCGCATCGACATGGCGTTGCCCGAGCAGTCCAGCGTCGCCGAGATCGTGCCGGGGCTGCTCCGGCACGCCGGTGAGCACCTCGCTGACGACGGTGCCGCCGACGGTGGCTGGCTGCTGCGGCGGGGCGACGGGTCGGCGCTGGAACTCGGGCGCACGCTGGGCTCGTACCGGATCAGGGACGGCGAGGTGCTGCACCTGACCTCGCGGCGCACCGAGTGGCCGGAGCTGGAGTACGACGACCTGGTCGACGCGATCGCCGACGGCGCGGGCCGGGCCGGCCGGGCCTGGAGCGCGCGGCACACCCGGCTGGCCGGGCTGGCCGTCGGCGGGCTGGTGCTGCTGCTCGGTTTGGCGGTGGTGCTGCGGGCCGGACCGCCCTGGCCGATGCCCGGACTGTGGTCACTCCTGGTGAGTTTGTTGCTACTCGCCGTGGGTGCTACGTTGGCCAGGACCGCGGGAGACGCGGTGGCCGGCGCGGTCTTCGGGGCGCTGGCGCTGCCGTACTCCTTCCTCGGTGGAGCTCTGCTCCTGGCCGGTAGCCACCCGCTGCTGGACCTGGGCGCACCCCAGATCCAGGCGGGTAGCGCGGCACTGCTGTTCGGGGCGGTGCTCGGCCATCTCGGCACGGCGCACGGGTTGCCGGTCTTCGCCGCGGCGGCGACCAGCGGCCTGCTCGGCGTGCTGGGTGGCGTGCTGGCCGGGCTGGACACCTTCGACGGGGCCCAGGCGGCCGCGATCGTGGCCGGTGCGGTGCTGGCGTTCTCCCCGCTGCTGGCTCCGCTGGCGATCCGGCTGGCCAGGGTGCCGATGCCGGTGCTGCCCCGCACCACCGCGGATCTCGTCCGGGATGATCCGCAGCCGCCGCGACCGGCGGTGTACCAGGCGGTCGCGCGGGCGCACGGGCTGCTGACCGGCATGCTGGTCGGCGCCGCGCTGGTGGCCGTGGTCTGCCAGGTGTTGCTGGTGCGCAGTGGCCGCACGTCCGCGCTGTGGCTGCTGGTGGTGCTCGCGCTCGGGTTCCTGCTCAGGGCGCGGCTGTATCCCGTGCTGTGGCAACGGGTTCCGTTGCTCGGCGCGGGGGTGTGCGGGGCGGTGTGCCTCGCGCTCGGACCGCTGCTGTCCGGGCGGGTGGCCATCGCCGGTGTGGTGCTGCTCGTGGTCGGCGGGCTGGTCGTGCTGGCCGGGCTGCACCACAGCCGACGCCAGGCGAGTCCGTACCTCGGGCGCTATGCCGAGCTGTTCGAGGTGGTGGTGGTGCTCGCCGTGGTGCCGGTGGTGTGCGCGGTGCTCGACCTGTACGCGTACCTGCGCGGGCTGGGCGGCTGAGATGGCATCCAGTCGCGACCAGCTGCAGGCGCACCAGTTCCTGGCCCAGCGGGCGATCTCCGCGCTGGTCACCAGGGAGACCGATCCGGAACAGCCACCGTTCCGGCGACCGAGCGTGTCCGCGTTCGGCAGCATCGCGCTGGCGGTGATCATCCTGGCCGGGTTCGGCGTGTACGGGCTGATCGTGCCGGGCGGCAAGGACGCCTGGCGCACCGACGACGCGGTGATCGTGGAGAAGGAGACCGGGGCGCGGCTGGTGTACGTGGACGGCAGGCTGCGGCCGGTCACCAACCACACCTCGGCGCTGCTGGCGCTGGGCAAGCACGCGCCGACCATGGACGTCTCGCAGGCGTCGCTGGCCGGGGTGCCGAGGGCGCCGCGGATCGGGCTGCTGGACGTGCCGGACGGGCTGCCGGCCCGGGAACGGGTGCTCGGCGGCGGCTGGAGCATGTGCTCGCAGCCCGCGGTGGACACCACCGGCGCGGCGGTGCACGAGTCGGTGCTGCTGGTCGGCCAGGCGCCCGGCGGCGGTCGCGCGCTCGGTGAGTCCGCGCTGCTGCTGGAACCGCCGGAACAGGGTGACTGGCAGCTGGTCTGGCGCGGGCACCGGCACCGGATCGCCCAGGCCGACACGGCCGCGGTCCGCCTCGCGCTGCGCACCGGGCCGGTGCTGCGGGCCGGGTCGGCCCTGGTGGACAACCTGCCGGCGGGCGCGGAGATCGGCCCGATCACGTTGCGGGACATCGGCAAGCCCAGCACCGCGGTGCCCGGCAAGCCGGACCTGCGGATCGGCCAGCTGGCGCTGGTGCGCACCTCGGGCGAGGTGACCCAGCGGTACCTGGTGGAGGCCGACCGGCTGCGGCCGATCTCGGAGCTGCAGTACGAGATCCAGCGCGCGCACAAGCCCACCGCCGAGGCCCTCGGCGAGGGCGAGCTGAACGGCGTCGCGTTGAGCCCGTTGGCGGTCAGCGGGGCGAAGCTGGCCACGGTGGAGCCCGCGCGGGCCGGCCAGGCGCCGGAGCGGCGGCCGGAGTTCGCAGGTCCGGCCGCGGGCGCGCCCACGGTGTGCGCGAGCTTCGAGCCGGGCGCGGAGGTGCCTGCGGTGACGGTGGACTCCGTGCTGCCGCAACGGGATCCGGCGCTGCGCACGGGCAGGCGCACCGACGCCGGGCTGCCGCTGGCCGACCGGGTGGTGGTGTCGCCGGGGTCGGTGGCGCTGGTGGAGGTGATGCCCAGTCCGCGCGCGCCGGTGGGCACGCTGTCGCTGGTGAGCGACCAGGGACGCAACCATCCGCTGGCCACGCCGGACGTGCTGGCGATGCTGGGGTACGAGGGGGTCCGGCCGGTGCGGATGCCCGCTGGGCTGGTGGCCCGGATTCCGCTGGGGAGTGGGCTGGATCCGCTGGCGGCGCAACGGCCCTGAGGCGCGGGCTGACGGCGCTGGGGCGCGGGCCGACGGCGCTGAGGCACGGGCCGACGGCGCTGACGCGGGATCGGAAG